>NZ_LXEU01000071.1 GCF_001654985.1 Kluyvera georgiana ATCC 51603 | reverse complement strand
GGCGGCTTGTTTGCCGTTGTTCCGTGTCAGTGGGAGCGCATTATAGGGAGTTATTTCTGGCTGACAAGAGGGAAAATGCATTTTTCTTTCAACCGCTCACCTTTTCGCCTTTTCGTCGATTATTTCTGCTTTTTGATGGCCGCAGGCAGGTCTGCCAGGCTATTAATCACCCAATCCGCCGCTTTCTCCGCTTCTTCAGTTACCGGCTTACCGGTACGCACCAGCACTTTTGTGCCGACATTCGCCGCCGCGGCTGCCTGCATATCTTCAATTTTATCGCCAACCATATAAGAAGAAGCCATATCAATGTGCAGATAATCCTGCGCCGACTTCAACATACCGGGATGCGGTTTACGGCAGTCGCACACCTGACGGTACTCTTCTACCGTTCCCTGCGGATGGTGCGGACAATAATAGATACCATCCAGATCGACACCACGGTCGGCCAGCGACCAGTCCATCCATTCCGTCAGCGTTTCAAACTGCGCTTCAGTAAACTTCCCGCGAGCAATACCCGACTGGTTGGTCACCACCACCAGGGCATAGCCCATTTCTTTTAATTCACGCATCGCGTCAATGACGCCATCAATAAACTCAAACTCATCTATTTCATGAACGTAGCCATGATCGACATTAATCGTGCCATCACGATCGAGAAAAATAGCGGGTACGGACTTTGCCACCGTGTTGCTCCTGAATAAGGCATGTGTCCTTAGTATCGCATGTTTCGCCAGGCAAGAAAGCGTCGATCGCATAAATCAGATTGATTTAGACGTCTAGATGCCTTAACATCCGTTTTGTTGACGGTCATCGCCCGTCCAGGGCAGAAGAAAATGCCGCGGATAACTCTAACCGATAATAAAAAATCTAATGATTAAACTTTCGAATATCACCAAGGTGTTCCAGCAGGGCCACCGCACAATTCAGGCGCTAAACAACGTTAGCCTGCACGTGCCTGCGGGACAAATTTACGGCGTCATTGGCGCATCCGGCGCAGGTAAAAGCACGCTGATTCGCTGCGTCAACCTGCTTGAACGTCCGACTGAAGGCAGCGTCCAGGTCGGCGGCCAGGAACTGACGTCCTTATCTGAGTCGGCGCTGACCAAAGCTCGCCGCCAGATTGGTATGATCTTCCAGCACTTTAACCTGCTCTCGTCTCGCACCGTATTTGGCAACGTCGCGCTGCCTCTGGAGCTCGACAATACGCCGAAAGAAGAAATCAAACGCCGGGTCACCGAGCTGCTGGATCTCGTCGGTCTGGGCGATAAGCACGACAGCTATCCGGCAAACCTGTCCGGCGGGCAGAAACAGCGTGTGGCGATTGCCCGTGCTCTGGCCAGCAACCCCAAGGTACTGCTGTGTGATGAGGCCACCAGCGCGCTGGATCCGGCCACCACGCGTTCTATTCTCGAACTGCTGAAAGACATTAACCGTCGTCTGGGCCTGACTATTCTGCTCATCACCCATGAGATGGATGTTGTTAAGCGTATCTGTGACTGCGTCGCCGTGATCAGCAACGGTGAGCTGATCGAACAGGATACGGTAAGTGAAGTCTTCTCTCATCCTAAGACGCCGCTGGCGCAGCAGTTCATTCAGTCCACGCTGCATCTGGATATTCCAGAAGACTACCAGGCACGTCTGAAAGGCTCTCAGTTCGCTGATAGCGTCCCAATGCTGCGCATGGAGTTTACCGGACATTCGGTAGACGCCCCGCTGCTGTCAGAAACCGCGCGTCGCTTTAACGTGAATAACAACATTATCAGCGCGCAGATGGATTACGCGGGCGGCGTGAAGTTCGGCATCATGCTGACCGAAATGCACGGTACACCTGAAGATACGCAAGCGGCCATCGCCTGGCTGCAGCAACACCATGTAAAAGTAGAGGTATTGGGTTATGTCTGAGGCCATGATGTGGTTACTGGCGCGCGGCGTCTGGGAAACGCTGGCCATGACGTTTGTGTCAGGCTTTTTCGGTTTCGTGATTGGTTTGCCGGTTGGCGTACTTCTTTATACGACACGCCCGGGGCAAATCATTGAGAACGGCAAGCTTTACCGCATTCTCTCTGCGCTGGTGAATATCTTCCGCTCCATTCCGTTCATTATCCTGCTGGTGTGGATGATTCCATTTACCCGCGTGATTGTGGGCACGTCTATTGGTCTGCAGGCGGCTATTGTTCCGTTGACCGTGGGCGCCGCGCCGTTTATCGCCCGTATGGTGGAAAATGCCCTGCTGGAGATCCCGACCGGGCTGATTGAAGCTTCCCGCGCAATGGGTGCCACGCCGATGCAAATCATCCGTAAAGTTCTGCTGCCGGAAGCCCTGCCGGGCCTGGTGAATGCGGCAACCATTACCCTGATTACGCTGGTTGGCTACTCCGCGATGGGCGGTGCCGTGGGCGCTGGCGGCCTGGGCCAGATTGGCTATCAGTACGGCTACATTGGTTATAATGCGGTCGTGATGAATACAGTGCTGGTATTGCTGGTCGTTCTGGTTTATTTAATTCAACTATCTGGCGATCGTATCGTCCGGGCAGTGACTCATAAATAGCGTTACACACAACACAACTTAAAAGTTTAAGGAAATAAGCATGGCGTTCAATTTTAAAACCTTTGCGGCAGTTGGGGCCCTGATTGGTTCTCTGGCACTTGTTGGTTGCGGCCAGGACGAAAAAGATCCCAACCACATTAAAGTCGGCGTGATTGTCGGCGCAGAACAGCAGGTTGCTGAAGTTGCGCAGAAAGTAGCAAAAGAGAAATACGGCCTGGACGTTGAGCTGGTCACCTTTAACGACTACGTTCTGCCGAACGAAGCGCTGAGCAAAGGCGATATCGACGCCAACGCCTTCCAGCACAAACCGTACCTCGATCAGCAGATCAAAGATCGCGGTTACAAACTGGTCTCCGTAGGTAACACCTTCGTTTACCCAATCGCTGGTTACTCCAAGAAAATCAAATCTCTGGATGAACTGAAAGCGGGCGACCAGATTGCCGTGCCGAACGATCCAACTAACCTAGGCCGTTCCCTGCTGCTGCTGCAGAAAGAAGGTCTGATTAAACTGAAAGACGGCGTTGGCCTTCTGCCGACTTCTCTGGATATCGTAGAGAACCCAAAAAATCTGAAGATTGTTGAACTGGAAGCACCGCAGCTGCCGCGCTCCCTGGACGATGCACAGATTGCTCTGGCCGTTATTAACACCACCTACGCCAGCCAGATCAACCTGACTCCGGCGAAAGACGGTATCTTCGTTGAAGGCAAAGATTCTCCGTATGTGAACCTGATCGTGACTCGCGAAGACAACAAAGACGCGGAAAACGTGAAGAAATTCGTTCAGGCTTACCAGTCTGACGAAGTGTACGAAGCGGCGAACAAAATCTTTAACGGCGGCGCTGTTAAAGGCTGGTAATCGCATTACCGCTAAGCAGTATCTTTCAAGACGGGCGCATGCCCGTCTTGTCATTTATGCAAGCACCTGATTCAATAGCCCCCTGGTCTACCCTTTATAGAGGAATTATTATGCGTGCTTTACCGGTCTGTTTATTAGCGCTCCTGTTAGGCGGCTGCTCCATGCTAAACAGATCCCCCGTTGAACCCGTTCAAAGCACTGCGACCCCCGTCAAAACGGAGACTGCGAAACCGAAGGCGCCTCGCGCGACGCCGGTACGAATTATTACCAACGCTGAAGATCTGGTCGGTAAACCGTTCCGCGATCTGGGCGAAGTGTCGGGCGAATCTTGCCAGGCCACCAATCAGGATTCACCACCCAATATCCCAACCGCGCGCAAACGCATGCAAATTAACGCCTCTAAAATGAAAGCGAATGCGGTACTGCTGCACAGCTGTGAAGTGACAAGCGGCACACCGGGCTGCTACCGTCAGGCAGTGTGCGTCGGGTCTGCGCTCAACGTTTCCGCGAAGTAATGAGCACATTCTCATTTGCGCAGATAGGCGTTATCCGTTCTCCCTATAAAGAGAAGTTTGCCGTTCCTCGCCAGCCGGGGCTGGTAAAAAGCTGTAGCGGTGAGTTACATCTGCTCGCGCCCTACAACCAGGCTGGCGCGGTGCGCGGCCTGGAGGCATTCAGCCATCTGTGGGTACTGTTCGTCTTCCATCAAACGATGGAAGGCGGCTGGCGCCCCACCGTTCGCCCTCCTCGGCTGGGAGGCAACGCGAGAATGGGCGTTTTTGCGACTCGCTCAACCTTCCGTCCTAACCCAATTGGGATGTCGTTGGTCGAACTGCGCGGCATCCGCTGCCATAAAGAGCAGGTGATTCTTGAGTTAGGCGGGCTGGATCTCGTCGACGGCACGCCCGTGGTTGATATCAAACCGTATCTGCCCTTTGCCGAGTCGCTGCCCGAAGCGCGCGCCAGCTATGCGCAGGACGCGCCACAGGCCGACGTGAACGTCACCTTCAGCGAGGAAATTGCCCGGCAGTTGCTCGGGTTGGAAAAACGTTACCCGCGCCTACGTCAATTTATTGCCGAAGTGCTGGCGCAGGATCCGCGTCCTGCCTACCGTAAAAACGAGGAAGAAGGCAAAACCTACGCGGTCTGGCTGCTGGACTTTAACGTCCGCTGGCGCGTGACTGCGTCAGGATTTGAGGTCTTTGCCCTCGAAGCCCGGTAATTTGCGCCGCGCACTCTTTTGACATCCCTTTCTCGCTGGTAAACTAAACCACTTTTGTTTTGTGCCAGGCTCGTCTTGAGCCTGTTCGATCGTTCAACTGGAACCGTAACAACATGCGTACTAGCCAATATCTGCTCTCCACTCTGAAGGAGACACCTGCCGACGCCGAAGTCATCAGCCATCAGCTGATGCTGCGCGCCGGGATGATCCGCAAGCTGGCCTCCGGGTTATACACCTGGCTGCCGACCGGCGTGCGCGTCCTGAAAAAAGTCGAAAACATCGTGCGTGAAGAGATGAACAACGCCGGTGCAATCGAGGTGTTGATGCCGGTAGTTCAGCCTTCCGAACTGTGGGAAGAGAGCGGCCGTTGGGAACAGTATGGCCCGGAACTGCTGCGTATTGCTGATCGTGGCGATCGTTCGTTCGTCCTCGGTCCGACGCACGAAGAAGTCATCACCGACCTGATTCGTAATGAGCTGAGCTCTTACAAACAGCTGCCGCTGAACTTCTATCAGATCCAGACCAAATTCCGTGACGAAGTCCGTCCGCGTTTTGGCGTCATGCGCTCCCGTGAGTTCCTGATGAAAGATGCCTACTCTTTCCATACTTCTCAGGAATCCCTGCAAGAGACTTACGACGCGATGTACGCGGCATACAGCAAAATCTTCAGCCGCATGGGCCTGGATTTCCGTGCTGTACAGGCTGACACCGGTTCTATCGGCGGCAGCGCTTCCCACGAATTCCAGGTGCTGGCCCAGAGCGGCGAAGATGATGTGATCTTCTCTGACTCTTCCGACTACGCGGCAAACATTGAGTTCGCAGAAGCGCTTGCGCCGAAAGAGCCGCGCGCGGCAGCAACCCAGGAGATGACGCTGGTTGATACGCCGAATGCGAAAACTATCGCCGAGCTGGTTGAGCAGTTCAATCTGCCAATCGAGAAAACCGTAAAAACCCTGCTGGTGAAAACGGTGGAAGGCAGCAAGTCTCCGCTGATTGCCCTGCTGGTTCGCGGCGATCACGAGCTGAACGAAGTGAAAGCGGAAAAACTGCCACAGGTTGCAGCTCCGCTGACCTTTGCCACCGAAGAAGAGATTCGCGCACTGGTGAAAGCAGGTCCAGGTTCTCTCGGCCCGGTCAATATGTCGATTCCGGTAATTATTGACCGTACCGTTGCCGTCATGAGCGATTTCGCTGCCGGCGCTAACATCGACGGTAAGCACTACTTCGGTATCAACTGGGATCGTGACGTCGCGACTCCGGAAGTAGCAGACATCCGTAACGTGGTCGCTGGCGATCCGAGCCCGGATGGCAAAGGCACGCTGATGATCAAACGCGGTATCGAAGTGGGCCACATCTTCCAACTGGGTACCAAGTACTCAGAAGCGATGAAAGCCTCCGTACAGGGCGAAGATGGCCGTAACCAGATCCTGACCATGGGCTGCTACGGTATCGGGGTCACTCGCGTCGTGGCTGCGGCTATCGAGCAGAACTTTGACGATCGCGGCATTGTATGGCCAGACGCCATCGCGCCGTTCCAGGTAGCAATTCTGCCGATGAACATGCACAAATCCTACCGCGTGCAGGAACTGGCGGAGAAGCTGTACGCTGAACTGCGTGCGCAGGGTATCGAAGTGCTGATGGATGACCGTAAAGAGCGTCCGGGCGTGATGTTCGCCGACATGGAGCTTATTGGTATTCCGCATACCATCGTGCTTGGCGACCGTAACCTCGACAACGACGATATCGAATACAAATACCGTCGTAACGGCGAGAAGCAGCTGATTAAAACCGGCGACATCGTTGATTATCTGGTGAAAGCGATTAAGGGCTAATCCGTTCGATGCCCTCCCGGCGTTTACGCCTCGTCCGGGCGACAAAAAAGCCTCGCATTTGCGAGGCTTTTTTATATCAACACCTTGTACGAGCGCAATCCTCTGTAAGCCGGATAAAGCATTTACGCCGCCATCCGGCAATCGGCTCCGAATTGCCTGATGGCGCTGCGCTTATCTGGCCTACAAACACCGTTACTTCGCGCTGGTACAGTCTTTGCCCGGAGCAAACGTCCCGGCTTTATCGGTCGCCAGCGTTTTCACCATCGCGCCGGTATCGGGATTCTCCTCAACGGTAAAGTGCCCTTCAACCACCAGCAGAATCGGTTTGCTCTCGCCGCCTTTTGCAGCCGCATAATCACGCTCCAGCTGGGCGTTATTCACAACCGCCACGCGCTGCCCGGTAGCACAGTCGGTAAAGGTGGCCGCGTCTGCCATGTAGAAATACATCCCGCGCATTGCCATCGGCGTGGTTGGCAGGCTCGCTTTAACCGGTTCCAGCGTATAGTTCAGCGTCGATTCGATGGGGTTACCCTCGCGGTCGAGCATCTCCAGCTTCTCGCCCTTCGCCCGGTAGTATGACTTCTCCCCCTGGCTGTCGGTCAGCACCAGCTTATCGGCGGTGCGCGCCCAGGTACCGTACGAGCCAAATGATGACGGCTCACGACTGACACCCTGATAGCGCTCGTTCATCACCCAGGTACCGTCCTTCTCGAGGAACAGCGAAGTCTCAATGCCTTCGCAATCTGCGCACGGCAGAACACCGCGCCAGCTTTGCTGCATAGGGGTTAATTCTGCTGGCTGCGTCGGCTTGATGGCGGTCACGTCAGAATGGTTGCATCCGAATAACCCAAACAGCATCCCCGTGGCCGCAATGGCTAATATCGCTTTTTTCACCCTCAATTCCTTATTCTTATTACATCCACGTCCGGCTTAATAGCGAACTTTCCCGCGCATGGACTTCACTGAAGATTTCTGCGCTTTTGAATTCAACCGCCGCTCTTTCGACGCGCGGGTTGGGCGCGTAGGGCGTCGGCTTTTTTGTTCTGTCGTTAACGTCTGGATCACCGCCACCAGCCGGGCAATCGCCGCTTCGCGATTCCTCTCCTGGCTACGGTATTCCTGCGCCTTAATGATAATCACACCGTCAGCAGAAATTAAGTGGTGGCAGGCGGCGAGCAGGCGTTCTTTGTAATACTCTGGCAGGCTGGAGGCGCGAATGTCAAAGCGCAGGTGAATCGCCGTGGAGGTCTTATTCACATGCTGACCGCCCGCGCCCTGCGCCCGGATGGCTGTAATCGTCAGCTCATCATCCGGGATGCTCACCTGCCGGAAGAGCGTAATCATGCCCGCGTCTGCCACGGCGTCAGATGAATTTCCAGATTATTCTGAGCATCCGATAACCAGATTGCCCCTTCCTGAATCGTCGCTTGCAGCGTCATGGTGCGCTCGGCAAACGCGCTAAGCTTCGCCAATTGCTCATCGTCGAGATACCAGATACTCAGGTTTTTAAAGCCTGCCATTTTGCTCTGATTCTGCTGCCACCAAATCTCTGCAGCACGACTATTATAGGTGAACAGCGCCACCTCCTGCGCCAGGCTGCAGGCTTTTTTGATCCGCCGATCGTCCGGCAGCCCCAGCTCAATCCACAGATCGATACCCAGATGATCGTTGCGCAGCCACACCTCCGGCTCGTCGTCCGAAGAGAGACCGCGGGTAAACTGCAGACGTTCGTCGGCATACTTCATCCACGCCAGCAGGCGTAGCATCATGCGCTCCTGGGTTTCAGACGGGTGGCGCGCGAGGGTTAAGGACGCGTCCAGAAACTGGCTACGGTCGAGGTCGGCGACGTTGACCACTGCTTTATAAATCGTTGCTTTCAGCGCCATGGCTAAACTCCTGCAAAAAATGGAGGTCATTGTAACGAAATCAACGCCAAAAGGCCCGTCTACCGCCACTCATCCCGCTGATAATGCTTAAATGAGTATGATATAGTCACCTTGCTAAACAGAGATTATCTTCATAGGCTTAATTGAAGCGCTGACAGGAGGGCATGTGGGCAACTATTGTGAGTTGATTCGTCAACGCTATGCGGAAATTGCGAGCGGTGATTTAGGGTATATCCCGGATGCGCTAGGCTGTGTACTGAAAGTTTTAAACGAAGTTGCGGCGGACGACGCCATTTCTGAGTCAGTCAGGGAAAAAGCCGCGTATGCGGCGGCAAACTTACTGGTGAGCGATTATGTCAATGAATGATACTTATCAACCCATCAACTGTGATGACTATGACAATCTTGAGCTTGCCTGCCAGCACCACCTCGTCCTCTCGCTAGAGCTGAAAGACGGCGAAGTGCTGCAAGCCAAAGCTCACGACCTGTTATCACGCAAGAACGTGGAATATCTGGTTGTCGACAGCGCGGGCGCTCTGCGCGAGCTGCGACTTGACCGGATAACCAGCTTCAGCCACCCACAAATCGGCACCGTGGTGGTCAGTGAATCATAATTGAGAGACGGGCAGCTTAGCTGCCCGTTTTCTGCCAGCTAAGCTGTACGCCTGCTCCCGCTTCACACCCACCCTCTTGCGTCACAAACCGTCCCGCGGCGGCGATAAGCGTATCGCCATAAAACAGTAGCGGAGTGGTGTCGCGCAACCAGGGCGGCACGCCTAGCTCCTGCCAGATTTTCTTCAGTTTGCGCCCACCGTGACGGCCTACGATATGCAGCATCCCGGGGGCTTTAAAGCGGATAGTGACCGGCTCGTCGGCGCGTGGTAGATGAATATTCCCTCCCGGCAACAGAGACACCTGTCCAAGACCATCGGGCAACACCAGCGGCGCGTGCAGATTTTGCCACTCGACCTGGCTATCCGTTTGTTCAGGCAGCGCTTTTACCCACCACAACCGCCGCTGAAAGCGACGAACGTCAAAATCACCGAGGCGTAGACACGGCGCGGCATCTTCGCGCGCGAGCGCTACCTCCTGCCACAGCCGCGTTAGCATTTCCCGTGACGGCATCGTTGCCCCCATTGCGGCCAACCAGCGGCGCAGCAACGCGGCACGTTTCGGCCCGCTCATGCTAACCAGAGGGTCTATCGCCAGCGAGCCGTTTACGTCAAGCAGCCGCGACAGCTCGTCGGCCAGCAGCTCATCCAGCAGTTGTTCTTGTTCCCCGCACAGCGCCGCACTACGTGCTGCCGCCTCGGCAAAATGAGGCCAACGGGCGTTCAGCAGCGGCAAGACGCGCAGACGCAGGAAGTTGCGGTCGTAGGCATCGTCCTGATTGCTCTCATCTTCAATCCAGCGCAGTCCGTAACGCTGCGCCCACAGCAGCAGCGTTGCGCGAGTTTCATGCAACAAAGGGCGGATCAGCTGCGTATCGGCAAACGTCGCGCTGACCGGCATCGCCGATAGCCCGGCAGGCCCGCTACCGCGCTTCAGCGCCAGCAGCAGCGTCTCGCTCTGGTCATCCAGATGCTGTGCCGTCAACAATACTTCACTGGGCAACAGCGCTTCACGAAAAGCCTGATAGCGCGCAGCTCGGGCCTCAGCTTCGAGCCCTGCCCCACCCGGCATCAGCGTAACGCGTTCGACGACCAGCGGCACCTGCCACTCTGCGCACAGCTGCTGGCAGTGCTCAACCCAGCGGTCAGCATTCTGGCTGATGCCATGATGAATGTGGATAGCCCGTAGAGAAATGCCCGGCTCCTGTCGCCGCCAGCAAACCAGTTGATGCAACAGCACCGTCGAGTCGAGACCGCCGCTAAACGCCACCAGAAACTGGCGGTGCTGTTGGAGTTGCTGCATAAGTGAAGAAGGCGTCATCGTCATATCGTCGTGAAAGATATCGCCCGGCACGTTACCCGGCCGGGCGACTCATGACAAGCCTTACTGCTGGTAAAGTTCCAGCGGCAGGCCGTCAGGATCGTTGAAAAAGGTGAATCGCTTGTCGGTGTACGGATCGATGCGAATCGCCTCACAGGCGACGCCGCGAGCTTCCAGATGCGCCACAGCAGCATCGATATTCTCTACGCTGAACGCCAGGTGGCGCAATCCACACGCTTCCGGGCGGCTGGGGCGCTCAGGCGGAAACGGGAAGGAAAACAGTTCAATCACATACTGCCCGTTCAGAGCCAGGTCCCCCTTCCACGAATCGCGCGCTTCGCGATAAACTTCGCTTTGCAGCGTAAAGCCCAGAATATCGCAGTAGAAAGCCTTACTTTTCGCGTAGTCGGTAGCGATAATGGCAACATGGTGAATCTGTTTTAATCCCAGCATGGTTTTACTCCGTTAACCGTTTCTCAGCACGTTACCCGCGCAGGCCGTTATCACGCAACCCCTCAGCCGTTTTTTAGGACTCTAACGCGGTAGACGCCGTTTTCATCGCGTTTTGCGCCGTGGATATCGGTTTCAAAGCCCGGATAATGTCGCCCGATAGAACACAGCATTAGCAGGAAATCGAGCACGGAGCGGCTCTCCTCGGTGATCATTTCCCCCGGCATCAGCAGCGGTACTCCCGGCGGATACGGCAGAATCATGTTCGCCGAAACACGCCCAACCAGCTCTTCAAGCGCCACGGTTTCCACCTCGCCTTTAATCTGCCGCTGCCACGCACGATGCGGCGTCAGCTTCATCTCCGGCAGCACGTCAAAAGCCCGCAGCATCAATCGCGGAAGATCGTGCTGGCGAATCAGACGGTGGATCCCTTGCGCCAGATCCTGAATACGCATATGGCGATAGAAGTCGGGATCCTCCGCATAGAGATCCGGCAGCATGTTCTTGACCCGCAGGTTCAAATCGTAGGCGCGCTTAAACTCCGTCAGTCCGCGCAGTAGCCCCATCGCACGGGTTTTATCAATACCGATGCTGAACAGGAACAGCAGGTTATAGGGCCCGGTTTTCTCGACTACCACGCCGTGCTCGTCGAGATATTTCGCCACCAGCGCCGCCGGGATCCCTTCGTCGCTCATATTGCCCTGCTCGTCCATACCCGGCGTGAGGATCGTAACCTTCACCGGATCGAGGAACATATGATCGGCATCGGCGTCGCTGAAACCGTGCCAGTCCTCTCCCGGTGATACCGGCCAGCACTCGGCTTCATCAATCTCTTCCGGCTGCCAGATATCAAAGAACCAGCTGTCCGACTCTTCTCGCAGCCGCTGTACTTCTTTGCGGAAATGCAGCGCACGCTCTACCGAGCGATTGATCAGCCGACGTCCAGGATTACCGCGCAGCATGGCCGCAGCGGTCTCAATTGACGCCACGATCGGATAGCTCGGTGACGTTGAGGTATGCATCATGAAGGCTTCATTGAAGGTGTCTTCATCATAGTCGCCCTTTATGTGGATTAATGATGCCTGCGACAGCGCCGCCAGCATCTTGTGGGTCGACTGGGTTTCAAAGAACACTTTTCCCGGCACGCGCTCGCCGCTCATGCCGCTTTTCCCCTGATAAATGGGATGGAAGTGGGTATACGGCACCCAGGCGGAATCAAAGTGAATCGACGGAACGTCAAGGGTCTGTTTAATCCAGTTGGTGTTGTACAGCAGCCCGTCGTAGGTGGAGTTGGTGATTACCGCATGCACCGGCCACTGCGCACCTTCGGTAGCATCCACCTTCTGCTGGAGACTGTCGCGGGTAAATTCCCGCTTCGGGATCCCCCCGAGAATGCCCAGCGCGTTACGCGTCGGCTTGAGCCACAGCGGCACGACATCACTCATCATCAGCAGATGCGCCAGCGACTTATGGCAGTTGCGGTCAATCAGTAGCGTACTGCCGCCCGGCGCCGCATACATGCCGACAATTTTATTCGACGTCGAGGTACCGTTGGTCACCATATAGCTCTGCTCGGCGCCAAAAGTGCGGGCGATATACTCCTCGGCTTCCAGATGCGGACCGGTATGGTCAAGCAGCGACCCCAGCTCGGTCACCGAAATCGACACGTCAGCCTTCAGCGTATTCGCACCGAAGAAATCGTAAAACAGGCAGCCAACCGGGCTTTTCTGGTAGGCCGTACCCGCCATATGCCCTGGCGTGCAGAAGGTATACTTACCTTCGTTGACGTAGGTAAACAGCGCCTTGGTGAAGGGCGGCGTAATATTATCAAGGTATTCATCGGTGTACTGGCGGATACGCGTCGCGATATCGTCCGCCTGGCCCAGCGCATATTCGAAGAACCACAGCGCCATGCGCATGTCATGCGCGCTAACGTCCATCGTCGAGTGGTTATTGATAAAAGCGTAAAGCGGCAGATATTCATTGAGCTGATTTATCTCACCGCAGAGATCGACGCTGTACTCGTCCCAGTCAAAAATGACCCCGCAAATGCGCGGGTTGTGCTCAATAAACTTCAGCAGGTCGGCACTGTTCTGCGGCCAGATGATTTTGAAGCCTTGCGCCAGCAGCGCGTCTTCCAGTTCCTTGATCGGCTCGTCTTTGTAGTAGACGCCGTGCGGCCCCATAATGGCGATAATATTCATGCGTTCCTCCTGGAAATTCTTTATCTATCATAGCGCAGGTAGAACGCAGACAATAAAAAAGGGCCACAAACTGTGGCCCTTTTCAGGAACGTCTTAACAGATGGCTTAGGCGTAGCCGTAGCTCATCAGGCGCTGATAGCGACGGTTGCGCAGATCTTCTTTGCTCAGGACGTCGAGATCGGCCAGGTCAGCCAGCAGCTGCGCTTTCAGGGAAGCAGCCATCGCTTCCGGGTTGCGGTGTGCGCCGCCCAGCGGTTCAGGAATGATAGAGTCGATAAGCTTCAGCTCTTTCAGACGCGGCGCGATGATGCCCATGGCTTCAGCCGCCAGCGGCGCTTTGTCCGCACTCTTCCACAAAATAGAGGCGCAGCCTTCCGGAGAGATAACGGAATAGGTGCTGTACTGCAGCATATTCACTTTATCGCCCACGCCGATAGCCAGCGCGCCGCCGGAGCCGCCTTCACCAATAACGGTGCAGATGACCGGTACGTTCAGACGAGACATCTCACGCAGGTTGCGTGCGATAGCTTCGGACTGACCGCGCTCTTCCGCGCCCACGCCTGGGTAGGCACCCGGGGTGTCGATGAAGGTGATAATTGGCATGTTGAAGCGCTCAGCCATCTCCATCAAACGCAGGGCCTTGCGGTAGCCTTCCGGTGCCGGCATGCCGAAGTTGCGGCGAATCTTCTCTTTGGTTTCGCGACCTTTCTGATGACCAATGATCATCACCGGACGACCGTCCAGACGTGCGATACCACCGACGATAGCTTTATCGTCAGCATAGGCGCGATCGCCCGCCAGTTCGTCAAATTCATCAAACGCCAGACGGACATAATCCAGGGTGTACGGGCGCTGCGGATGGCGCGCCAGTTGGGCTACCTGCCATGCGCCGAGATCGGCAAAGATTTTGCGCGTCAGCTCTACGCTTTTTTCACGCAGACGATGCACTTCTTCGTCGATATTAATATCCAGTTTCTCATCCTGACGGCTAACCGCAGTCAGAGAATCGATTTTCGCTTCCAGCTCTGCAATCGGCTGTTCAAAATCAAGGAAATTCAGACTCATAGTATTCCTGTATTAGTCAAACTCCAGTTCCACCTGCTCCGAACCGATGAGGCCACGCAGATCGTTAAGTAAACGATCGCTCGGAGAGACACGCCAGGTTGCACCGAAACGCAACCGCGCACGTGCATCCGCCCTCTGATAGTAGAGATGTACTGGAATGGTTCCCGAACGATGGGGTTCCAGAGACTGACGGAGTCGGTTTAAAAGCTGGTCATCAATTTGCCTGTCCGTCAGCGAGATAGCAAGCCCGCGAGCGTATTTTTCCCGGGCTTCGTCAATGTCCATCACTTCGCGGGCCATCATTTTAAGGCCGCCGCTGAAGTCATCAAAGCTGACCTGTCCGCTGACGATAAGTATGCGGTCTTTTTCCAGCAGATGCTGGTATTTTTCCAGCGCCTCGGAGAACAACATGACCTCCAGACGTCCGGAACGGTCATCCAGCGTACAGATGCCGATACGATTGCCGCGCTTGGTGACCATAACCCGCGCCGCAATCACGAGCCCCGCGGCCGTGGTCACTTTACCACGTTCCGTCGGATGCATGTCTTTGAGTCGATACCCGCCGACATAGCGCTCAATTTCTTTTATATACTGGTTGATCGGGTGCCCCGTCAGGTACAGACCTAACGTTTCGCGCTCCCCATCTAATACCACCTGCTCCGGCCACGGCAGACAGTTGGCATATGATTGTTCTATTTGCTCCGGCTCTTCCGCCAGCACGCCGAACATATCGGCCTGGCCAATCGCTTCGGCTTTTGCATGCTGATCGGCCGCCTTCAACGCATCGCCCAGCGAATTCATCAGCGCGGCGCGGTGCGGGCCAAGGCGATCGAACGCCCCGGACATAATCAACTTTTCCAGCACCCGGCGGTTTAGTTTTTTGGTATCGGTACGCGCGCACAGGTCGAACAGCTCACGGAAGTAGCCGCCGTTATTACGCGCTTCGATGATCGCTTCAATCGGACCTTCGCCGACGCCCTTAATGGCGCCGATACCATACACGATTTCCCCGTCATGATTCACGTGGAAATGATATAAACCGGAATTGATATCTGGCGGCAATATTTTTAGCCCCATGCGCCAGCATTCATCCACCAGCCCCACCACCTTCTCGGTGTTATCCATATCGGCGGTCATCACCGCCGCCATAAACTCAGCCGGATAGTGGGCCTTCAGCCACAGCGTCTGGTAAGAGACCAGCGCATAGGCCGCAGAGTGCGATTTGTTAAACCCGTAACCAGCGAATTTTTCCACCAGGTCAAAGATTTTCATCGCCAGCTCGCCGTCGATGCCGTTCTTTTTCGCCCCTTCTTCGAACGCACCGCGCTGCTTGGCCATCTCTTCCGGCTTTTTCTTACCCATCGCTCGACGCAGCATATCCGCGCCGCCGAGGGTGTAGCCAGAGAGTACCTGGGCAATCTGCATAACCTGTTCCTGGTACAGGATGATGCCGTAGGTCGGCTCCAGTACCGGTTTCAGACTTTCGTGCTGCCACTGTACGTCAGGATATGAGATCTCTTCACGCCCGTGCTTACGGTCGATAAAGTTATCTACCATCCCCGATTGCAGCGGGCCCGGACGGAACAGAGCCACCAGCGCGATCATATCTTCGAAGCAGTCAGGCTGCAGACGTTTAATCAGGTCTTTCATGCCGCGGGATTCAAGCTGGAAGACCGCGGTGGTCTCCGAGCGCTGCAGCATGTCGAAGCTTTTCTTATCGTCGAGCGGGATGGCCGCGATATCCAGCGGCGGCTCGCCGTTACGTTCGCGGCGGGCGTTGATCATCTCCAGCGCCCAGTTGATGATGGTGAGCGTACGCAGGCCGAGGAAGTCGAACTTCACCAGCCCGGCATATTCCACGTCGTTCTTATCGAACTGGGTAACCGGGTGCAGGCCCTGCTCGTCGCAGTACAACGGCGCAAAATCGGTAATTTTGGTTGGCGCAATCACCACGCCACCGGCGTGTTTACCGGCGTTTCGGGTCACACCTTCCAGTTTGCGCGCCATATCGATCAGCGCGCGCACCTCTTCATCCGCCTCGTAAATTTCCGGCAGCTGCGGCTCAGCTTCAAACGCTTTCGCCAGCGTCATACCCGGATCGGGCGGCACCAGCTTGGAGATGCGGTCCACGAAGCCGTACGGGTGACCCAGTACGCGGCCTACATCGCGGATAACCGCTTTTGCCGCCATGGTACCGAAGGTAATAATCTGCGATACCGCATCGCGGCCATACATTTCCGCAACGTGCTCGATAACCTGGTCGCGTTTCTCCATGCAGAAGTCGACGTCGAAGTCGGGCATCGAGACACGTTCCGGGTTAAGGAAACGTTCGAACAGCAGGTCAAGTTCCAGCGGATCGAGGTCGGTGATTTTTAACGCATACGCCACCAGCGAGCCTGCACCGGAACCACGGCCCGGCCCCACCGGCACGCCGTTATCCTTCGACCACTGGATAAACTCCATGACGATCAGGAAGTACCCCGGGAAGCCCATCTGGTTGATAACCTGAAGTTCAACATCCAGACGCTCGTCATATTCCGGACGACGCTTAGCGCGCACTTCCGGATCCGGGAACAGGAATTCAAGACGCTCTTCCAGACCTTCTTTCGACTTGGCCACGAGGAAATCCTCGGTGGTCATATCGCCGGTCGGGAACTGCGGCAGGAAATATTCGCCAAGACGCACCGTGACGTTACAGCGTTTGGCAATTTCGACGCTATTTTCCAACGCTTCCGGGATATCGGAAAACAGCTCGCACATCTCGTCTTCGCTGCGCATATACTGCTGCGCAGAGTAGTTGCGCGGGCGTTTCGGGTCGTCGAGGGTAAAACCATCGTGAATGGCGACGCGAATCTCATGCGCGTCGAAATCCCCCGGTTCGAGAAAACGCACGTCGTTGGTCGCCACCACCGGAAGACCCCGTCTTTCCGCCAGCTCAACGGCCGCGTGCAGATAAGGCTCTTCATCCGGGCGACCGGTACGAATCAGCTCGAGAAAATAGTTATTCGGGAAATGTTGTTCATAAAAATCAACGCACTGATCCACCAGCGCCATATTACCGCGCAGCAGGCTGCGCCCCACATCCCCCATACGGCCGCCGGAGAGCAGGATCAAGCCCTCTTTCAGCTCAACCAGCCACTCACGGTCGATAATGGGGCCCGCAGCGCCGTAGCCGCGTTGATAGGCTTTGGAGATCAGCAGCGTCAGGTTCTGGTAGCCCTGGTTGTTCGCTGCCAGCACCGTTAAATGGGTGAGTTCATCGCCGAGCAGGTCGCTCTGGACATGGAAATCGGCACCGACAATCGGTTTAATCCCGGCACCGTGGCCCGCTCCGTAGAACTTCACCAGACCGCAGAGGTTGGTAAAATCGGTGATCGCCAGCGCAGGCATGCCCAAAGAGGCCGCCTTTTTCACCAGCGGCCCGGTTTTCGCCAGCCCATCAATCATGGAGTAGTCGCTATGCACCCGCAGGTGCACGAAACGTGGTTCAGCCATCTTTAGATTCCGGTTTACTTATTCTCGACACACGAATCAGGACGCCAGTCCCAGTGCGCGTTTGACGGGAGCAAAGCTGCGTCGGTGATGTTCGGTTGCGCCATATTGCGCTAACTTTTCCAGATGAAAAGCGGTTGGGTAGCCCTTGTGCTGGGCAAAACCGTACTGCGGAAACACCGTGTCCAGTTCGGCCATTTCCGCATCGCGCGTGACTTTAGCGAGAATAGACGCTGCGCTGATTTCTGCCACTCGGCTATCGCCCTTCACCACAGCCAGCGACGGCATCGGCAGTTTGGGACAGCGATTGCCGTCAATCAGCACGTATTCTGGCACAACAGACAGCCCCGCCACCGCGCGCTGCATCGCCAGCATGGTGGCATGCAGAATATTGAGCTCGTCGATTTCATGCGGCTCGGCGCGGCCAAGGCTCCAGCACAGCGCTTTCTCTTTAATCTCGTCAAACAGCGCCAGTCGGCGCTTTTCGCTGAGTTTTTTAGAGTCATTCAGCCCGACAATCGGACGGGCAGGATCGAGGATCACCGCCGCCGTGACGACCGCGCCAACCAGCGGGCCACGTCCGACTTCATCCACACCCGCCACAAGATGGGTATGGGGATATTCAAATTCAATCATTGTGCTAGCTCCAGCACCGCGTCTGCCGCCTGTTCGTCTGCGTTACAGCGAATTTGCAGGTGCAGTTCACGGAAGGTATCGTGCATCGCGTGGCTGGTTTTACCGTTGGCCAGAAGCGGCTGTAACGCCTCGGCCAGCCGCTGCGGCTCACACTCATCCTGCAGCAGCTCTTTAACCAGCTCGCGGCCGGCCAACAGGTTCGGCAGCGAAACATACTCGGTTTTCACCAGCCGTTTTGCCAGCCAGAAAGTGAACGGTTTCATGCGATAGCCCACCACCATCGGGCACTTGGCCAGCATGCATTCCAGCGCCGCCGTACCGGAGGCCAGCAGCGCCGCGTCGCTGGCGATCATCGCCTCGCGCGCCATGCCGTCTAGCATATGTACGTGGAGATCCGGCGCCACTTCAACTTTGATACGTTCGAACTGCTCGCGACGCTTTGCGTTTACCAACGGTACCACCACTTCAAGATCGGGGTACTGCTGACGCAACAGCTGCGCGGTTTTTAAAAAGTCGGCGCTGAGCATCTCCACTTCTGTCCCACGGCTACCCGGCAGCATCGCCAGACAGTGGACATCGTGGGCGATACCCAGCGTATCCCGCGCGGCGTTTTTATCCGGATCCAACGGCATGGCGTCAGCCATGGTGTGTCCGATAAAGCGGCACGGGACGTTAAATTTGTCATAAAACGCTTTTTCAAAAGGCAGAAATGCGAGCACCATGTTGGTGGCTCTGCCAATTTTGAAGACGCGTTTCTGTCGCCAGGCCCACACGGACGGGCTGACGTAGTGGATCGTCTTGATCCCCTGTTTTTTGAGGTTGCCTTCCAGCGTGATGTTGAAGTCAGGAGCATCAATACCGACAAAAACATCAGGCTTCAGATCGGTAAAGCGTTGGGTGAGATCGGCGCGGATATGCAGCAGACGACGCAGTCGCCCCAGCACTTCGACGATGCCCATCACCGCCAGCTCTTCCATCTCGTACCAGGCTTCGCAGCCTTCGGCCTGCATACGCGGACCGGCCACGCCGACAAAGCGCGCGTTGGGTACGCGTGCCTTGAGGGCGCGAATGAGGCCTGCACCAAGAATATCGCCGGAGGTTTCTCCGGCGACCAGGGCAATCGTCAGGGGACGCTGTTCAGCCATTAACGAATCAGGCCGCGCGTGGAGCGGGCAAAGAAATCGCTAAAGGGTTGAACTTCCGGATACTGCTTCGCCAGTTCGGCGATTTCCGGTTTCACTTCTTCCAGCGTTTTGCCGCTGCGGTACAACGCTTTATAAGCATTGCGAATCGCGGTGATCGCTTCGCGGCTAAAGCCACGGCGCTTCAGACCTTCGATGTTGACGCCAAACGGCGTCGCGTGGTTGCCCTGAGCAATAACGTACGGCGGAACGTCCTGAGCAACGCCAGAACAGCCGCCAACCATCACGTGCGCGCCGATGATGCAGAACTGATGCACCGCGGTCATACCGCCGATGATAACGAAATCATCCAGCGAAACGTGTCCGGCTAGGGTGGCGTTATTGGCCAGGATGCAGCGGTCGCCTACCGTACAATCGTGCGCCACGTGGGCGTTGATCATCAGCAGGTTATCGCTGCCCACCTTCGTCAATCCGCCGCCCTGTACTGTGCCACGGTGAATGGTGACGCTTTCGCGAATGCGGTTGCGATCGCCAATTTCCACGCGAGTCGGCTCACCAGCATATTTCAGATCCTGGTTAACTTCCCCGATAGAGGCGAACTGATAGATCTCGTTATCACGGCCAATTTTGGTATGGCCGTTAACCACAACGTGAGACTTCAGTACGGTACCTTCGCCGATTTCGACGTTAGGCCCCACAATACAAAACGGGCCAATGTGGGCGTTAGCGCCGATAACGGCACCGTCTTCCACAATGGCGGTAGGATGGATAAAGGCGGTTTTATCAATCACGGATCAGGACTCCCGGCTACGCGCGCACATCATTGTTGCTTCGCAAACCACTTTACCATCGACCAGCGCAACGCCTTTAAAGCGAGTCAGGCCACGGCGGGTTTTCTCGAAGGTAACTTCCATAATCATCTGATCGCCAGGCACGACAGGACGCTTGAAGCGCGCTTCATCAATGCCTGCAAAATAGTACAGCTCGCCTGGCTCCAGTTTACCGACGCTTTTAAACGCCAGAATACCCGTGGCCTGCGCCATAGCTTCCAGAATCAGCACGCCCGGTAAAATCGGCTTGCCAGGGAAGTGGCCCTGGAAAAACGGCTCATTTACGGAAACATTTTTCACTGCGCGCAGAAAACGACCTTCTTCAAAATCCAGCACGCGGTCTACCAGTAAGAACGGGTAACGGTGCGGCAGAAGTTCTAAAATCTCTTCAATGTGCAGAGTATGAGTGTCAGTTGTCAAAATACTCTTCCTGTCAAAATATACTAAGGGGCAATAATAACACGGCCTGCCGGATTACAAGAATGCCGACAGGCCGGAAAGTATCATGCGATACCGATGAAAATTAGTCTTGATTATCAAGCTTGCGTTCAACTGCTTTGAGACGCTTGCTCATTTCATCAATATTCATCACCAGTGCAGCCGTTTTGCGCCAGGTCTTGTTAGGCTGGAGCGGAATACCGGACGAGTATACGCCAGGTTCGGTAATCGGGCGCATTACCATGCCCATACCGGTAACGGTGACTTTGTCGCAGATTTCCATGTGGCCGTTAATCACGCTGGCACCGCCAATCATGCAGTAACGACCAATTTTCAGGCTACCGGCCATAATCACGCCGCCTGCGACCGCAGTATTGTCGCCAATCACTACGTTGTGCGCAATCTGGCACTGGTTATCAATGATAACACCGTTGCCAATTTGCGTGTCGTCCAGCGCGCCGCGGTCGATCGTCGTGCAGGCGCCAATCTCGACGCGATCGCCAATGATCACCCGCCCTAACTGAGGGATCTTCACCCAGTTGCCGCGATCGTTGGCATAACCAAAGCCGTCAGAACCGATGACGGTACTGGACTGGATCAGGCAATTTTCGCCGATCTCGACTTCGTGGTAAATGGTTACATTCGCCCACAGGCGAGAACCCGCGCCAATTTTCGTTTTTTTGCCAACGAAACACCCCGCCCCAATCACGACGTTATCGCCAAGCACAACGTCAGACTCAATCACCGCGTTCGCACCGATAGAGACGTTGTTACCGAGGGTTGCGGTTGGACTAATGACCGCGCTCGGGGCGATATCCTGCGCCGGCTGTGGCGTGGTATCTAAAATTTGTGCCATGCGTGCGTAAGTCAGGTAGGGGTTCTTCACTACCAGCGCAGCGCCTTTGGCAAAAGGCAGTAAATCTTGCGTCAGGACAATCGCCGACGCTTCGCAAGCGGACAGGTGTTCACGATACTTGGGGTTAACCAGGAACGTGATATGACCCGCCTTAGCGGATTGCATGGACGCGACAGCGGTGATGACGATATCGCCATCACCGTGTAATTCCGCATCCAACTGCTGAGCTAAGTCAGCCAGTCGAATTGAAGGCATTACTTATTTAACCTGTTTCAGTACATCAGCGGTGATGTCTTTGACATCGCTGCTGTTGAATGCAACGGCGTTAGCGTCAACCACCAGGTCGATGCTCTGGCTTGCAGCAACGGATTTCACAGCAGTCTGGATACGTGTAACCAGTTTGCCACGTTCTTCGTTGGTACGACGAGCACGATCCTGCTCAAACGACTGCGCTTTCTGGGAGAAAGTCTGACGCTGGGAAGCGATGTCTTTTTCCAGTTTGGTGCGATCGCTACCTGCTTTCATAGACTGCAGACGCTGCATTTTAGACTGCAGGTCACCTTCCATGCGCTGAAGTTCGCCAGCACGGCCTTTGAATTCGTTTTCCAGGGTGCTGGAAACGCCCGTCTTCTGTGCAACTTGCTGGAACAGGCTACCCATGTTAACAATTGCAATCTTGTCTGCTGCCTGAGCAGACGCCGCCATTGCTAAACCCAGACCTGCAGCGACTAACCACTTTTTCACAATAATACTCCTTACCATCCCATACGTACCCGAAGGTACTGTTCTTTTGGTGGCCGAAGCCACCTGACGCTATCGCCTAATGCCAGCAAACTACACTGAACCCGCATTCCTTTGCAAAGAGCAATTACCAGGTTTTACCAATGTTAAACTGGAACTGCTCGGACTTGTCTCCATCGTATTTCTTGTACGGTTGGGCGTAGGAGAAGACCAACGGCCCCAATGGTGACATCCATTGTAATGCGATGCCCGCGGACATACGGATATTGCTCGGGTCGCTGTAGTCAGGAACGCCAGCAGCCTTCATTGCCGCCGTATTCTCCCAGTTGGTATCCCAAACGGTACCCATATCCCAGAAGAACGACGTACGGACCGAGTTCGCGTACTTATCGCTGATAAACGGCGTCGGGACGATCAGCTCGAGGCTGGCCACGCCCATGGCGTTACCGCCGACGGCATCATCAGACTTACAGTAACCACCAGACTGGTCGCAGTTATCCAGACCGGATGCACCATAGTAGACCGCTTTCGGGCCGATGGTGTTGGACTGGAAGCCACGCACGGTGCTGGAGCCACCGGCATAGAAGTTCTCATAGAACGGCAGTTCTTTACCGCCCAGACCGTCACCGTAACCCCACTTGGTACGACCCAGCACCACCCACTGATGGTCATCATCAATCGGGAAGTAAGACGCCGTATCCAGCGTGATTTTGTAGAACTCGTTATCAGAGCCCGGAATCGTCACTTTACCGTTCAGGTTGACACGTGAACCGTCCGTCGGGAAGTAGCCGCGGTCGAGTTTGTTATATGTCCAACCGTAGTTGAAGGTGAAGTCGTTTGCCGAGAAACCGTTGTCATCGCTGGTTTTGCCAGCTGACTGGCCGATAGAGTCCAGATAACGCCACATCGCCACCTGCGGTTCCATATTGGACAGGTCGTTATGGACGTAGCCCAGACCCGCACGCAGTGAGTTGTATTCGTTAATCGGGAAGCCTAGCGTACCGTCTACACCATAACTTTTGTTGGTGTAGGACGACAGGTCAGCATCATCCGCTTTAAAGTCATTGTAGAAGACACGACCGCCAAGGCTAACGCCATCAACCGTAAAGTACGGGTTGGTCACAGAAAGCTCGGTATAGGTCTGGTAGTCGTTCTTGGTACCGTTGATACCGACAGAGTAACCGGTACCTAACCAGTTATCCTGCTGAACGCCCGCCTGGAAGCTCACGCCGCTTTCTGTACCGTAACCAATACCGAAGTTGAAGCTACCGGTATTACGCTCTTTGACCTTGTAGACCACGTCTACCTGGTCCGGGCTACCCGGTACGCGCTGCGTTTCCGTATCAACCGTTTCGAAGAAGCCCAGACGGTTCAGACGATCTTTCCCCTGGTCAACCAGGTCGCCGCCGAGCCATGCCCCTTCCATCTGGCGCATTTCACGGCGCAGAACGGAATCTTTCGACGTGTCGTTACCGACGAAGCGAATGTTACGCACGTAGAAACGGTTGCCGGCATCAACGTTAATGTGCAGCTTAACGGTTTTATCAGTGTCGTTGATTTCCGGCTGAGACTGTACGCGCGGGTATGCATAACCGTAGCGACCAAGAAGTTTCTTAATGTTATCTTCCATTTTGGTCACTTTCGCGCCGTTATACAGCTCGCCCGGCTCAATTTTGGTCAGGCTTTCAATTTCAGCCGAATGACCCGCCAGGTTACCGGTCACCTGAACGCCAGACAGTTTGTACTGGTCGCCTTCGGTGATGTTAATGGTGATATAGATGCCTTTTTTATCCGGCGTCAGACTCACCTGAGTGGAATCGATGTTGAAACGCGCATAGCCGCGATCCAGATAGTAGCTGCGCAGGGTTTCAAGGTCGCCAGACAGCTTCTGTTTCTGATATTTACGATCGCCAACGACGTTCCACCATGGAACTTCATCACGCAGCTGGAAAGTGGAGATCAGATCTTCGGTCTTGAACGCATGGTTACCGACGATGTTGATCTGCTGGATCTTCGCAGAGACCCCTTCCTGGAAGACCAGCTTCAGGTCGACGCGGTTACGCGGCAGCGGTGTCACAACCGCCTTCACGCTGGCGCTGTATTTACCGACGCTGTAGTAGAAATCTTCCAGCCCTTTCTCGATATCGGAGAGCGTGGTACGGTCGAGAGATTCACCGACGCGAACGCCAGAGGCTTCCAGGTTTTGCTTGAGCATGTCATCTTTCACCGACTTGTTGCCGGAGAAGGTGATGCTGGCAATGGTTGGACGCTCTTTGACCTGCACCAGCAACACATCGCCGTCTCTCAGAACGCGAACGTCCTCAAAGTTGCCCGTCGCAAACAGGGCGCGAATGGTGTTACTGATGTCATCATCAGTGACGGTATCGCCAGGACGTACTGGCATACTGAGAAGGGCCGCACCAACAGCGACACGCTGCAAGCCTTCGAAATGAATGTCCTTCACCACGAACCCGTCAGCACCGTATACGGTCGCGCTGCTAAACAGCAGCGACGCTATAAGCAACTTTTTCATCGCCATCGTTATTATGCGTTCTTCCTAACTAACTCTCTTACAACCGAGAGAAATCATTGAAAAGTGCAAGCCCCATTAACAGCATCAGCAGGATCGAGCCGATGCGGTAACTAAAGTCTTGAACTCGCTCGGATACCGGGCCGCCTTTCAGCTTCTCAATCGCCAAAAACAGCAAATGTCCCCCATCTAATACAGGGAGCGGGAACAGGTTGATTATGCCTAAATTCACGCTGATGAGTGCAAGAAACATCAGGTAGTAAATCAGCCCATATTCCGCAGACATCCCAGCCCCCTGGGCGATTGAAATCGGCCCACTGAGGTTGTTCAGTTTGACGTCACCGGTGATCAATTTTCCCAGCATACTGACCGTCAGCTTCATCAACTGCCCGGTTTTCTCCGTGGCTTCGACGATAGCGCTGAACGGCCCATACTGGCGCACTGTTTTGTATTCCTCAGGCAGCGGGATAATCTTCGGTACTACCCCTGCAAACCCTTCCGCTTTTCCGCTACCGTGTTTTGTATCCGGTATCAGAGTTAAAGACAAGAGACTGCCCTGCCTTTCGATCTCCAGCTGTAACGCTTTGCCGGGGTTATCACGCACCAGCGTAACAAACGTCATCCATTGCGTCAGCGGTTGACCGTTGACTGTAACGATCCGATCCCCTGCTTGTAAACCGGCTTTACGTGCCGCAGAGTCAGATTGCACCTCTGCCAGCACCGGCTCAATTTGCGCACCACGCGGACGTATACCGAGCGAAGTGACCGGATCTTCTTTATCCGGCTCGAACGCCCAGTTCCGCAGGTTGAGGATTTTATCTTGACGCTGCTCGCTGCCGAAAGGGGCCACGGTGAGAGTGGTGCTTTCATCACCAATTTTGGCCACCAGCGCCATGCGCACAGCATCCCAGTCAGGCGTTTCGATACCATCTACGGCTTTTAGTTCCGTGCCTGGTGCAATTTGTGCGGTCGCCGCGATGGAATTGGCGGTTATTTCACCAACAACCGGACGAATACCAGGGACACCGATGATAAACACCAGCCAATAGGCGAAGATGGCGAAAAGGAAGTTGGCGATGGGGCCCGCAGCGATAACGGCGGCGCGCTGGCCTACCGTTTTATTGTTGAATGCCATATGGCGCATTTCTGGCGCCACCGCATCAACGCGTTCGTCGAGCATCTTGACGTAGCCGCCCAGCGGGATAAGGGCGACAACAAATTCGGTGCCGCGTTTATCAACGCGGCGCCACAGCGCTTTACCAAAGCCGATAGAAAAGCGCTCTACACGGATTCCGCAGCGCCGAGCAACCCAGAAATGACCAAATTCGTGTACGGTGATCAATACCCCTAGCGCAATAATAAACGCGGCCAGGTTCCAGAGAATGCTCAGCATAAGTCCATCCGTTAAATCGTCCTGAAAACCAGCAACAGCAGGCAGGCAAAGACCGGTACCGCCGCCGTCAGGCTGTCGATTCGGTCAAGGATCCCGCCATGACCGGGAATCAAATGACCGCTGTCTTTAATACCCGCTTCACGCTTGAACATACTCTCGGTAAGATCGCCCAGAACGGAAGCCAGCGCAGCCACGATGGAACAGGTTAACAGTATGGATGGTGCAACGTCCAGATTTGCCCACAGGCCGTAGGCCCAGGAGATAATCGCTGCCGTCACCAGACCACCGATAAACCCTTGCCAGGTTTTACCCGGCGACACCTTAGGTGCCAGCTTATGTTTGCCAAATAGTTTGCCAAACATATAAGCGCCGGAATCTGCCCCCCAGACCAGGATCATGACGTAAAGCAACCACAGCGCACCGCTGTAATGATTTTCATCATAATGCCAGGCGCGCAGCGCCAGCATGCCCCAGAAGAACGGCACAATCGTCACGATGCCGAAAATCAGGCGTAAGGTCTTCGACTGGCGCCAGAACGCCGCAGAGGCAGGATAAAAGAGGACTAAAACCAGCGCCACAACCCACCAGACCAGCGAAGCCCACAGCGATGTTTCCACCACCGGCTGGTGAATATTATGATGATACTCCGGGATCATAAAGAGCATCACTGCCAGCAACAGGCCACACAGTACCGCCAGCCACACGCGTTGGGTGCGCGAGGTGAAACCGCTTAATTGCCCCCATTCCCATGCCGCCAGCATACAAACGACCAGCGTAACAATCGCGAAGCCGCCAGGAGGCAGCAAAAACAGGGCTGCAATGACAACCGGTATTAAAATTAATGCAGAAATCAGGCGATACTTCAGCAAAAGCTACCCCCATCAGGCCTTGTCGCCACCAGGCTCGGTGCCACCGAAACGCCGTTCGCGATTGGCAAACGCATGCAGTGCACCCTCAAAGTCTTGTTCATCGAAATCGGGCCAAAGAACATCTGTAAAGTAAAGTTCAGCATAGGCAATTTGCCAGATAAGAAAATTACTGATTCGATGCTCTCCCCCGGTCCTAATCACTAAATCTACGGGAGCCAGTTCATGCATGCAGACCTGCTGACTCAGCAGTTCTTCATTGATTTGATCGGGGCGGAGTTTCCCCTCCTGAACCTGTTCGGCTAAGCGCTGAACTCCCTGAACAATATCCCATCGTCCGCCGTAGTTGGCGGCAATGTTCAATGTTAACCCCGTATTATTTTCCGTCAGCGCTTCCGCTTTACGGATCCGCTCTTGCAGGCGTGAGTTAAACCGACGGGTATCGCCAATAATCCGCAGCCGAACGTTATGGCGGTGCAGGCTTTTCACTTCGCTATCCAGCGCCCAGACGAACAGCTCCATCAGAGCGCTCACCTCTTGCTCAGGGCGGTTCCAGTTTTCACTGCTGAACGCGTATAGCGTCAATGCCTCAATACCGTTACTCGCGGCGTAGGCGACAGCACGACGCACGGATTTCGCCCCGGCTTTGTGCCCAAAGGCGCGAATCTTACCTTGCTTCTTCGCCCAGCGGCCGTTGCCATCCATAATGATTGCCACATGGCGGCAACCGTGGGCTGGCGAATTCTCACTGGTTGGTTGATTAGCAGACAACATAACGCGTTTATAATCCATGAAAAGGGATGAGCGGTACCCCGGAATACAGCTATACACTTTATCGCTCGGGCAAGCCCGATTGATTTTACGTATCTTTGTCTCGCAAAAAAGCCGTGCTAAATCACGGCTCTCCCTATCGGCCAGCCAAAACGCACAGCGATAGGGTGGCGCAGACTATATCACTGAAGCCAGATGCTAACAAATGCCATGACGGCCAGTATGCTGATTCTGCTCTCATTACCTGACGAAATATTTCGTCTGCAGGGTGGCCGCTTCACGTGCACTGGCATCGATAATCAGCACCTCATCCACGCTCTGTGGTTCGCTGAGATCGAGCTGTTCCAGCACGGCCAGATTGAGCGCCGCAATATCGGTAAAGCGGATCTGCCCCTCGAGGAATGCCGCCACGGAGATTTCGTTGGCCGCATTCAGCGCGGTGGTCGCCGCCTGCCCCTGTTCGAACGCGTCCATCGCCAGCTTCAGGCAAGGGTAGCGCCCGTAATCCGGCTCAGAGAAGCTCAGTGCCCCCATCTTACAGAAGTCCAACGGCTTCGCTCCGGAGACAACACGTTGCGGCCAGGCCATGGTATTGGCAATTGGCGTCCGCATATCAGGCTCACCCAACTGCGCCAGCACGCTACCGTCCTGATAACGCACCATCGAGTGGATCACCGACTGCGGATGAATCAGTACTTCCATCTGCTGCGCTGATGCATTGAACAGCCAGCGGGCTTCGATGTATTCCAGACCTTTATTCATCATGGTGGCCGAGTCGACGGAAATCTTGCGACCCATCGACCAGTTCGGATGACGGCATGCCCGATCCGGCGTCATTGCGCTCAGTTCTGCAATCGGCGTCTCACGGAACGGGCCACCTGACCCGGTAAGCAGAATGGAGGAGACTCCATGCTGCGACAGGTCAGCGTACCCTAAGTCGGACTGAAAACTTTGCGGTAAACTCTGAAAGATAGCGTTATGTTCACTGTCGACCGGAAGAAGCTGTGCACCGTGCTGTTTTACCGCTTCGAGGAACAGCCGCCCGCAGGTCACCAGCGACTCTTTGTTCGCCAGCAGAATGGTTTTCCCCGCGCGGATGGCCGCCAGCGTCGGTACCAGCCCTGCCGCACCGACGATTGCGGCCATGACCTGATCCACCTCGTCGAGCGCCGCGACGTCACACGCCGCCTGTTGCCCGCTCAGCACCTCGGTACGGCTACCGTGTTCTCGCAGTGCAAGCGTTACCGCGTCAGCGCTTTTCGCGTTATCCATCACCGCATAGCGAGGGACAAACTCGAGGCACTGTTCGACCATGCGATCGACGTTTTTACCTGCTACCAGCGCCGTTACGGTAAAATCTTCAGGGTTATGACGCACCACGTCCAGCGTGTTGCAGCCAATCGAGCCTGTTGAGCCCAGGACAGTTAATCGCTTCATGAGTGTTCCAGGATAGTAAAAAGCAAAACGCCGCCAGCGAAGCAATCATGCTCCCTGTACGGCGTTAATCGCACAACTTACACAGCTTAGAACTGCATCAGTTCCGCTTCTTTCTCTGCCAGCGCCGCTTCCACTTTCTTGATAGCAGCGTCGGTCAGTTTCTGAACTTCTTCCTGAGAGCGGCGATCGTCGTCTTCGCTGATCTCTTTGTCTTTCAGCAGCGCCTTCACTTTGTCGTTCGCATCGCGACGAACGTTACGCACGGAAACGCGCGCTTGTTCTGCTTCGCCACGAACGATTTTGGTCAGGTCTTTACGACGTTCTTCGGTCAGCGGAGGCAGCGGAACGCGGATATCGGTACCCGCAGAGCTTGGGTTCAGACCGAGGTCAGACGCCATGATCGCTTTTTCAACGGCCGGGCCCATAGAACGGTCAAATACGTTGATTTTCAGCGTACGGGTATCTTCTACGGTGACGCTTGCCAGCTGACGCAGCGGGGTTGCGGTGCCGTAATACTCGACGACAATGCCGTCCAGCAGGCTGGGAGAAGCACGACCCGTGCGAATTTTGCTGATTTGGTTTTTGAACGCTTCTACGCATTTTTCCATGCGTACTTCAGCATCTTTTCTGATATCGCTAATCACGTTACGAATCCTTGAAAACTAGTCTCAGTCGACCAGACAATGGCACATTGCAGTGAATGCGCTAAGTATAGTCTCGTTTAAATCATGCCACAGAATAATGTCATTCTGCCGGGTAAAGACAAATCTTACCCGGAATTGGCCGTCACGGAAATTATTCCGTAATCAAAGTGCCTTCTTTTTCGCCCATCACCACGCGGCGCAGCGCGCCCGGTTTGTTCATGTTGAATACGCGAATCGGCAGTTTATGGTCACGAGCCAGCGTAAAGGCCGCCAGATCCATGACTTTCAGTTCTTTATCCAGTACTTCGCTGTAGGTCAGCTGATCGTACATAGTGGCAGACGGGTCTTTCGCCGGGTCAGCGGTGAAGACGCCATCAACCTTAGTTGCTTTCAGTACCACGTCGGCTTCGATTTCGATGCCGCGCAAGCAGGCTGCGGAGTCGGTGGTAAAGAACGGGTTACCGGTACCGGCGGACAGAATCACGACGCGGTTATTACGCAGCAGGCTGATCGCCTCTGCCCAGCTGTAGTTGTCGCAAACACCGTTCAGCGGGATTGCCGACATCAGGCGGGCGTTCACATAGGCGCGATGCAGTGCGTCACGCATTGCCAGGCCGTTCATTACCGTTGCCAGCATGCCCATGTGGTCGCCCACAACACGGTTCATACCGGCTTTCGCCAGACCCGCACCACGGAACAGGTTGCCACCACCAATAACGACCCCCACCTGGATGCCCAGCTCAACAAGTTCTTTAATCTCTTGCGCCATACGGTCAAGAATACTTGCGTCAATACCGAAGCCTTCAGTGCCCTGCAAGGCTTCGCCGCTAAGCTTGAGCAGAATACGTTTGTAGACAGGTTTTGCGTTGGTAGCCATTTTCTTTCCTGAGGTGTCACGAATGGGATGGTTTAATTCAAGTGACATCATGCGTTCCTTGCCACCTGAACCCTATAGGAGCTGGCTGATTTCCACATGACGATGTTCTTTACTACAGATGCTTTACTACACAAAAGAGAGCCGCCCTCAGGCGGCTCCTTTACTGCAATTAAGACTGCTTGGACATAGCAGCAACTTCTGCTGCGAAGTCAGTCTCAACTTTCTCGATGCCTTCGCCCACTTCGAAGCGGATGAAGCCAGTCACGTCAGCGTTGTGCTCTTTCAGCAGCTGGCCAACAGACTTGCTCGGATCCATAACGAACGGCTGACCAGTCAGAGAAACTTCGCCGGTGAATTTCTTCATGCGGCCTTCAACCATTTTCTCTGCGATTTCTTTCGGCTTACCGGACTGCATCGCGATATCCAGCTGTACCTGGTATTCTTTCTCTACCACTTCAGCGGAAACGTCTTCCGGCTTAACGAATTCCGGCTTGCTTGCAGCAACGTGCATTGCCAGCTGTTTAACCAGCTCTTCGTCAGCACCGGTTGCCGCAACCAGAACGCCGATGCGCGCACCGTGCTGGTAGTTGCCCAGTACTTCGCCTTCCAGGGAAGCCACGCGACGGATGTTGATGTTCTCACCGATTTTAGCAACCAGCGCAACGCGTTCTTCTTCGAACTGTGCTTTCAGAACTTCAACGTCGGTGATGTTGCCAGCAACGGCAGCGTCCAGCACTTTGTCAGCGAAAGCCTGGAAACCCGCATCTTTAGCAACGAAGTCAGTCTGGCAGTTAACTTCCAGAATGAACGCGATGTTGCCGTTGATTTTGGTTTTGATCACGCCGTCAGCAGCAACGTTGCCTGCTTTTTTCGCCGCTTTGATCGCGCCAGATTTACGCATGTTTTCGATTGCCAGCTCGATGTCGCCATTAGCTTCAGTCAGGGCTTTTTTGCAATCCATCATGCCTGCGCCAGTACGTTCACGCAGCTCTTTTACCAGGGAAGCGGTAATTTCAGCCATTCTAAAATCCTCGGAAGATTTGATCTGCCCGGCAAAAACCGCACAGATTTAAAAGTGAAAAAGGGGGCCATAAACAGGCCCCCTAACCAAACGTGTTACTACCTGGTTTATAAGGGCTCTAACGAGCGTGCCTTATTACTCAGCTTCTACGAAGCTTTCTTCCGCCTGGGAAGCCAGATCGGAAGAACGGCCTTCACGAACGGTAGCAGCTACAGCGCTCAGGTACAGGGTCACAGCACGGATTGCATCGTCGTTACCCGGGATAACGAAATCAACGCCATCTGGATCAGAGTTGGTATCAACGATAGAGAATACCGGGATACCCAGGTTGTTCGCTTCTTTGATAGCAATGTGCTCGTGGTCAGCATCGATAACGAACAGTGCGTCCGGCAGGCCGCCCATGTCTTTGATACCGCCCAGGCTGTTTTCCAGTTTCTCAAGCTCACGAGTACGCATCAGCGCTTCTTTCTTGGTCAGCTTGTCGAAAGTACCGTCCTGAGACTGAGTTTCCAGATCTTTCAGACGCTTGATGGACTGACGAACGGTTTTCCAGTTAGTCAGCATACCGCCCAGCCAGCGATGGTTCACGAAGAACTGGTCGCAGCTCAGAGCAGCTTCTTTCACAGCTTCGCTTGCAGCGCGTTTAGTACCAACGAAAAGGATTTTACCTTTACGAGAAGAGATCTTGTTCAGTTCAGCCAGAGCTTCGTTGAACATCGGTACAGTTTTCTCAAGGTTGATGATGTGAACTTTGTTACGTGCGCCGAAGATGAAAGGCTTCATTTTCGGGTTCCAGTAACGGGTCTGGTGACCGAAGTGAACACCAGCCTTGAGCATGTCGCGCATGGAAACAGTTGCCATGGTTTAAAACCTCTATAGATAAAGTTGGGGTTATGCCTCCACGTATCCCATATTACCGACCCCAAAGGGCACCCCGGAATATGTGCCGATACGTGTGTGTTATTTACACAAAGTGAGATTTGTCGCTTCCGGACAAAACAATGAGCGGAAGTTCGGCGCGCTTTATACCATAAAACCGATACAGATACCAACAGTTGTTATCGCCGACGCAGGGCACGAAAGGCGAAGTTCAGAATGATTCTCAATTTGGCAGGGGGTACTCCTGGCTGTTAACATTGACATCACTAATACTCAATTATTGTCGAAAAAATCGACACTGATGGACATATTCCATGGCTATTTCTATTAAGACTCCAGAAGATATTGAAAAAATGCGCGTTGCTGGCCGTCTGGCCGCTGAAGTGCTGGAAATGATCGCCCCGCACGTCAAGCCTGGCGTGACCACCGGCGAGCTGGATCGCATTTGCAACGACTACATTGTCAACGAACAGAAAGCAATCTCCGCCTGCCTCGGCTACCACGGGTATCCGAAATCGGTCTGTATCTCTATCAATGAAGTGGTGTGCCACGGCATTCCGGATGACGAAAAACATCTGAAAGATGGCGATATCGTCAATATCGACGTGACCGTGATTAAAGACGAGTTCCACGGCGATACCTCAAAAATGTTCATCGTAGGCAAACCGACCATTCTCGGCGAACGTCTGTGCCGCGTCACCCAGGAGAGCCTGTACCTGGCGCTCAAAATGGTGAAGCCGGGCGTGAACCTGCGCGAAATTGGCGCGGCGATCCAGAAGTATGTTGAAGCGGAAGGTTTCTCCGTGGTGCGCGAATACTGCGGTCACGGCATTGGCCGCGGCTTCCACGAAGAACCGCAGGTGCTGCACTATGACTCTCGTGAAACCGACGTGGTCCTCAAGCAGGGCATGACCTTCACCATCGAACCGATGGTCAACGCCGGGAAGAAAGAGATTCGTACCATGAAGGACGGCTGGACGGTAAAAACCAAAGACCGGAGCTTGTCTGCACAGTACGAGCATACTATTGTGGTGACAGACAACGGCTGCGAAATACTGACGTTACGCTCGGATGACACCATCCCGGCGATAATCTCGCACAACGAATAATGAAAAGCCGGCGCACGCCGGCTTTTTTATGACGGGCGTCCTGCCCGTCCCCCTTCGGGCCGCCGCAAGCGACGTTAAAAATCGCTCCCGGCGATTTTTTTTGGTAATCGTTTTTTCTTATGGGTGGCGCAATGAGTAACTCCATACCTGAACTGGCTTGTACCCCCCTCCCCGCTCTGCCCGGCCAGCCGGACAACCCGGTACACTGGCCCGAGGACGGCCTGAACTGCGCCGATATAAAAAGCCGGCTGGACGCCTTCCAGCGCTGGCTCGGAGCCGCGTTCGACGAAGGCGTCAGCGCTGAACAGCTCATAGAGGCGCGCACCGAATTTATCGACCAGATGCTCCAGCGCCTGTGGCTGCACTACGGTTTTGGCGAGGTTGAGGACGCGGCGCTGGTCGCCGTCGGCGGCTATGGTCGCGGCGAACTGCATCCGCTTTCCGACGTCGACCTGCTAATTCTCAGCCGCAAAAAGCTCTCCGACGAGCAGGCGCAGAAAATCGGTGAATTGCTGACGCTGCTGTGGGATATCAAGCTGGAAGTCGGCCACAGCGTGCGTACGCTGGAAGAGTGCCTGCTGGAAGGGTTATCCGATTTAACCGTCGCCACCAACCTGATTGAATCGCGTCTGCTGATCGGCGACGTTGCGCTGTTTCTCGAACTGCAAAAACATATTTTCAGCGAAGGCTTCTGGCCGTCGGAAAACTTCTTCCCGGCGAAAGTCGCCGAGCAGGAGGCGCGCCACCAGCGCTACCACGGTACCAGCTACAATCTGGAACCGGACATCAAAAGCAGCCCCGGCGGCCTGCGCGACATCCACACCATTCAGTGGGTCGCCCGCCGCCACTTTGGCGCCACGTCTCTCGACGAGATGGTCAGCTTTGGCTTCCTCACCGAGGCCGAGCGTAACGAGCTTAACGAGTGTCTGCACCTGCTGTGGCGTATTCGCTTTGCCCTGCACCTTGAACTTAATCGCTACGATAACCGCCTGCTGTTCGATCGTCAGCTCAGCGTCGCCCAGCGGCTGAAATATGCCGGCGAAGGCAATCAGCCGATCGAACACATGATGAAGGATTTCTATCGCGTCACCCGCCGCGTCGGTGAGCTGAACCACATGCTATTGCAGCTGTTCGATGAGGCGATTCTCGCCCTGACGGAAGATGAAAAACCACGGGCCATCGACGACGACTTCCAGCTGCGCGGGACGCTGATCGATCTGCGCGACGATACGCTGTTTATCCGCGAACCGCAGGCCATTTTGCGGATGTTCTATATGATGGTACGTAACAGTAACATCACTGGCATCTATTCCACTACGCTGCGCCATCTGCGCCATGCCAGACGTCACCTGACCGAGCCGCTGTGCTATATCCCGGAAGCACGCGCGCTGTTCCTCAACATGCTGCGCCACCCCGGCGCGGTAAGTCGCGGCCTGCTGCCGATGCACCGCCACAGCGTGCTGTGGGCCTATATGCCACAGTGGTCGTATATCGTCGGCCAGATGCAGTTCGATCTGTTCCACGCCTACACCGTCGACGAGCACACCATTCGCGTGCTGCTGAAGCTGGAAAGCTTTGCCCATGAGGAGACGCGTTCGCGCCACCCGCTGTGCGTCGATCTCTGGCCGCGGCTCAACCATCCGGAACTGATTCTGATTGCCGCCCTGTTCCACGATATCGCCAAAGGGCGCGGCGGCGACCACTCGATCCTCGGCGCGCAGGACGTGCTGAAATTCGCCGAATTGCATGGTCTGAATTCGCGCGAAACCCAGCTGGTCGCGTGGCTGGTGCGCCAGCATCTGTTGATGTCGGTCACCGCCCAGCGCCGCGACATTCAGGATCCGGAAGTCATCAAGCAGTTCGCCGAAGAGGTGCAGACCGAACATCGTCTACGCTTCCTGGTGTGCCTGACGGTCGCCGATATTTGCGCGACCAACGAAACCTTGTGGAACAGCTGGAAACAGAGCCTGCTACGCGAGCTGTACTTCGCCACCGAAAAACAGCTGCGCCGTGGAATGCAAAACACGCCGGATATGCGCGAGCGCGTGCGCCATCACCAGATGCAGGCGCTGGCGCTACTGCGTATGGACAACATCAATGAAGAGGCGCTGCACCAGATCTGGAACCGCTGCCGCGCCAACTACTTTGTTCGCCACACGCCGAACCAGCTGGCGTGGCACGCTCGTCACCTGCTTAAACACGATCTCAGTCAGCCGATGATCCTGCTGAGCCCGCAGGCAACGCGCGGCGGCACCGAGATCTTTATCTGGAGTCCGGACCGCCCGTACCTGTTTGCCGCCGTCTGCGCCGAGCTGGACCGCCGCAACCTGAGCGTCCACGACGCACAGATCTTTACCACTCGCGACGGTATGGCGATGGACTCCTTTATCGTGCTTGAGCCCGATGGTAGCCCCCTCTCCAGCGATCGCCACGAAGCCATCCGCTTAGGGCTGGAACAGGCGATTACCCAGCGTAGCTGGCAGCCGCCGCAGCCGCGTCGTCAGGCGGCCAAACTGCGCCACTTCTCCGTCGATACCGAGGTCAATTTCCTGCCGACCCATACCGACCGCCGCTCATTCCTTGAGCTGATCGCCCTCGACCAGCCGGGCCTGCTTGCGCGCGTCGGTCAGGTGTTTGCCGACCTCGGTATTTCGCTACACGGGGCCAGAATTACGACAATTGGTGAACGAGTAGAAGATTTATTTATAATCGCCACCGCCGACCGGCGTGCCCTTAATAATGAGCTGCAACAAGAAGTGCAACAACGGTTGACAGCAGCCCTCAATCCAAACGATAAAGGGTGACGTATTTTTATTAGTGAATGGAAAGAGTAAACAATGCAGCAATTACAGAACGTTATTGAGTCCGCTTTTGAGCGTCGCGCCGACATCACGCCGGCAAATGTGGATACCGTAACCCGCGAAGCGGTTAACCAGGTGATTTCCCTGCTGGATTCCGGCGCGCTGCGTGTCGCTGAAAAGATCGACGGCCAGTGGGTCACTCACCAGTGGCTGAAGAAAGCGGTTCTGCTCTCTTTCCGTATTAACGATAACCAGGTTATCGACGGTGCGGAAAGCCGCTACTTCGATAAAGTCCCGATGAAATTCGCTGATTATGACGAAGCGCGTTTCCAGAAAGAAGGTTTCCGCGTGGTGCCGCCGGCAGCCGTTCGTCAGGGTGCCTATATCGCCCGCAACACCGTGCTGATGCCGTCCTATGTGAACATCGGCGCCTACGTTGACGAAGGCTCCATGGTGGATACCTGGGCGACCGTGGGTTCCTGCGCGCAGATCGGTAAAAACGTTCACCTGTCCGGCGGCGTCGGCATCGGTGGCGTGCTGGAGCCGCTGCAGGCGAACCCGACTATCATCGAAGACAACTGCTTTATCGGCGCGCGTTCTGAAGTGGTGGAAGGTGTGATCGTGGAAGAAGGCTCCGTCATCTCGATGGGCGTCTACCTCGGTCAGAGCACCAAAATCTACGATCGCGAAACCGGTGAAGTGTTCTACGGCCGCGTTCCGGCAGGCTCCGTTGTCGTCTCCGGCAACCTGCCTTCTAAAGATGGCAAGTACAGCCTGTACTGCGCGGTGATTGTGAAGAAGGTCGACGCGAAGACCCGCGGTAAAGTCGGTATCAACGAGCTACTGCGTACTATCGATTAATAAGAAGCGAAAAAGCGGGGGCAACCCCGCTTTTTTTATTCTTACGCTGGCGGATTTTGATTTTTTCGTTAATTATTCAATAGTTAAATTAGATCAGGGGTACCGCTATGTACGATAATTTGAAAAGCCTGGGCATTACCAATCCCGATGAAATCGATCGTTACAGCCTCCGGCAGGAAGCCAACAACGATATCCTGAAAATCTATTTCCAGAAGGATAAGGGTGAATTTTTCGCCAAGAGCGTGAAGTTCAAATATCCGCGTCAGCGTAAAACCATCGCCGGTGACGGTCAGGGTTTCAAGGAAGTGCAGGAGATAAGCCCAAACCTGCGCTACGTGATTGATGAGCTGGACCAAATCTGCCAGCGCGATCGTACGGAAGTCGATCTTAAGCGTAAGATCCTTGACGATCTGCGCCATCTCGAAAGCGTCGTCACCAACAAGATCAGCGAAATTGAAGCCGATCTGGAGAAGTTGACCCGCAATAAGTAAGTTTTATGCGGTTTGTCTTCCCGGGCGAGCGCAAGCGACCCCGGGTTCCATTAGCTCATCGTTGTTCATCCAACTGCAACGCAATATACAGCAGCAGCCTGTCGTCGAAATTCCCCAAATCCAGCCCGGTCAGCTCCGAAATTCGGTTCAATCGATACTCCAGCGTATTACGGTGAATAAACAGCGCCTTTGAGGTCGCCAGCGGCTGCACGTTGTTGCGAAACCATGCCGTCAACGTCCGACGCAGCAGGCCATTATTATCCATCGCCTTCAGGCGCATCAACGGACGCGACAGCTCGTTGGCCTGCCAGCCACCGCGCAGGCTGTCGAGCAGCACTGGCAGCATCAAATCCTGGTAAAAATAGCTACGGCTCTCCGGCATGCGCTGTTTACCCACCATCATGGTGGTGCGCGCCGTACGGTAGGAGCGGGCGATACTGCCCGGCCCGGTAAAGTAGTTGCCGAGCGCCACGCGAAAACGCAGATGCCCATTCTCTTTCATGCGGGAAATCAACTGCTCCACGCGCTTCTGGTGGTCTTCAGCATCCCAGCGGCCAAACTGATTGAGCGCCGGTTTCAGCACCACCATTTCAGTCAAAGAGACGATAGCAATCAGGTTGTTACGCTCCGGCGTGGTCAGCGCGTTTTGCAACTGCTGTAACTCGGCCATGGCGCTGTCGACGCCAAGCTGTCCGCTATCAACTTCGACCACCGCCGCCACACGCGGCTGGTTCAGGTCGATCCCCAAACGCTGCGCCCATTCGGTCAACGCAGGGGTATTCTCCTCGGCCTGAATCAGATTCATGACCAGCTCTTCCCGCAGTCGGCTGTCCTGCGCCAGCAGATGCATCAGACGCGACTGCTCCAGCATCATCTCCGCCGTCATGCACACCAGTTCGCCATATTTACGCAGCGTCTCCGGTTCGCCGGTCAGGCCGATGACGCCGACAATTTCGCCTTCCAGACGCAGCGGCAGGTTGATCCCCTGACGCACACCGTGCAGATGGCGCGCCACCGCATCGTCGATGTCTACTACCCTGCCCTGCGACAGCACCAGCAGCGCACCTTCGTGCAATTCCCCAATACGCTCGCGATCGCCGCTGCCGATAATGCGTCCACGGGCATCCATCACGTTAATATTGGTATCAATGATGCGCATGGTGCGCGCCACGATATCCTGCGCCATTTTAGTATCGAGATGCCAGCTAGCCATGAACCCCTCCTGTGAGCAGGTTACATGATAAGAAAGATGAGAAAAGCCTGCACTGTGCAAATGCACAAAGCATGGTCAAGATCTATGGAGTTGTGGGGAACTTCACATTACGAAAGGAAGAAACCCTTTCCCCGCCAGGGGAAAGGGTTGAGGTCATGATTACTGCATCAGCAGGTAGATAGAGCTATCACCACGCTGAATGTTCAGCGCCAGAACGGACGGCTTGCTGTCGAGGATTTTGCGCAGCTCGGCGATGTTTTTCACTGCCTGCTGGTTCGCGCCCACGATAACGTCGCCTTTCTTCAGACCAATCTGCGCGGCCGGGGTACCGGCTTTCACCGCGTTAACCACCACGCCTTTATCCTGGCCTTTGTTGCTCATTTCCGCACCTTCAATCCCATTGAAGATACTGCTGGACTCTACCTGAGTCTGACTGCTCTGCTGCAGTTCCAGATTCACCGTGACCGGCTTGCCGTCGCGCAGCAGACCGAGGGTAATTTTGCTGCCCACCGGCATGGTGCCCACCTGGGCACGCAGCGCCGCGAAGCTGCTGATCGGCTTACCGTTCAGGGCGGTAATCACGTCACCGGCTTTAATGCCCGCTTTCGCCGCAGAGGAGTTCGGCATGACCTGGCTCACGAAAGCGCCGCGCTGCGCGTCAACTTTCATTGCTTTCGCCAGTTCAGAGTTCAGCTCGGTGCCCATAATGCCCAGTTCACCGCGTTTTACCTGGCCGAATTTCACCATCTGATCGGTCAGGTTTTTCACCATATTGCTTGGAATGGCGAAGCCGATACCGATGTTGCCACCGTCCGGTGCAAGGATCGCGGTGTTGATACCAATCAATTCACCGTTCAGGTTCACCAGCGCGCCGCCGGAGTTACCGCGGTTGATCGCCGCATCGGTCTGGATAAAGTTTTCGTAGTTTTCGACGTTCAGGCCGCTACGACCCAGCGCCGAAACGATACCGGAAGTGACGGTTTCGCCCAGACCAAACGGGTTACCAATCGCCACGGTGTAGTCGCCCACGCGCAGAGCATCGGAGTCCGCCAGCTTAATTGCCGTCAGGTTTTTCGGATCCTGAATCTGAATCAGCGCGATATCCGAGCGCGGATCTTTGCCAACCACTTTGGCGTCGAACTTACGTCCATCGCTCAGTTGTACCTTAATCACGTTGGCGTTATCAACCACATGGTTGTTGGTGACGACGTAGCCTTTGGCGGCGTCAATCACCACGCCAGAACCCAGTGCCATAAATTTCTGTTGCTGCTGCGGCTGGGCGCCACCGTTACCGCCGTCCGGGCCAGCCCCCTGGCAGAAAGGCGAGCTCTGGAACGGTGAACCGTCCTGACAGAACGGCGAGTTGTCGCCGAAGAACTGCTGGAAATTACGGCCCATACGCGGCGTGTTTACCGTTGTGCTGCCCTCAACATTAATGCTGACGACAGACGGCATCACTTTTTCCAGCATCGGCGCCAGGCTAGGCATAGGCTGGGCAGCGGATGCGGTAGAAGATGCCGTCTCGGCCGCGCTAGCGGACAACGGAGACAGAGCCAGACTTAAACTAAGAGCCAGAGCACTCATTGCTAACGTGGTTTTTTTCATGTGTTTCAATCTCAATATCAGATTACGCAAAATTGCTGTGTTCGTGACTATCAGATTCACTTTATGACACTAAGTTCCATTCAACCGCACGTGGGAAAAGTAAAAATTTATTGAGCGTCTTTACAAAACTTCTGATTATTCCACGGCCATCAGCCGTCGATATTCATCCCACGCGTAGAGGTCGGTCATTCCGCTGATATAATCCTGAAGCAAACGACAACGGTAATAATATTCCATCACCGGAAATTCAAGGGCATCGCGTGAAATTTTATTAATAGCCTCAACATAAGCTAAACGATGTCGCGTTGAGAGCTTGCAAAAAAGACGGGATTCGATAGGTAACCGACGTACCCGTTCGTGTTCCACCAGCTCGCTGAAATCGCTTAAGGATAATTTAAGCAACGGTGCGTAGATATCCAGTAGGCCACCAATAACCCGGTAGCCCTGCAATTCCAGCTGTTCAACTTCATGATGACTAAACACATGTTTTATTGCCACATTTTTATAAAGATTAAGCAGCTGACTATAGCTGCTTTCATCTTCCAGCAGCGCGTGATTAAAGTCACCCGCATAAATTTGTGGTAGATTCTCAATAAACCGCTGTGCCGCATAAGGCACCAGTTTATTTAATGTATTCACGCGTAAATACATAAAGAACTGATCTTCAGTACTGCGGCTTAACGAATTAGCGCGAGATTTATCCCAGGCATTTTCCACGACCAGCGCGAACAGTGAACCTTTTGTATGCTCCGGCCAGGAATCGTATAAATGCTGATACAGCTGCTCAACGCTGAAGATACGTTTTTCAACGGCATCCTCAAGATCCGCCACGCAATAAGAGATATCATCGGCAGCCTCCATAATCCAGGTTAATGGAAAACGATTGTAAGGTGCTAAATCCAGTTCTTTACGCAAGCGCGAAATATAACCTTCTTCGGCCAGATAGTAGCCCGGTTTTTTCATTAAATAGCTGTGGGTCACCGGCGTCTCACCCACCCACCAGGCCGGGCGCGTATATTTCAGGATGCACCCTACCTGCGCCCAGGTCAGGTTCATACGCATCAGCGTATGCACCATCCGAACCCCTTGCGCATTACCTTCAAAGTGGCACAGGTCCTGACGCACCTTACGGCGCAATTCATTCAGCGTTTCTTCACCTTCACGCAACTGGAGGCTCACCACTTCACAGCGGTCGTGGCTCAGAGGCTGGCGCAGCGCATCCTTCGGTGCCAGGCGCTGGCTGAACCAGTCATTGATTGCCGCTTCACCAAAGTGACCAAACGGCGGATTGCCGATATCATGCATCAGGCAGGCCATCTCAACGATGCTTTCAAACGGCCCGGTCAGCTCATCCAGCCCGTAGGCCTCTAACTGCTTTTTCTCTTTCAGGCGGCTTAAAATCTCTTTGGCAATATAGCGGCCTACCTGCTGGACCTCCATCGAGTGAGTGAGGCGCGTGCGAACGGCCGCGTTACGCTCCAGCGGAAACACCTGGGTTTTCTGCTGCAAACGGCGAATCGCCGGCGAGTTGATGATGCGCCCACGGTCACTCTCAAAAATGCGCAGGATCTCATGCTCCGAGCTGACGCCTTGCGGTGAACGATAGCGCCGACGCCAGTTAATTTTGTTGCGAAAATCAATCTTAGCCATAGCCTCTCCGTCGCGAGAAATGCGCTTCCCCTGAACCGCATGATAGACTATGCCTTTAAACATGGCACATCGCGAGTAAATCTATGAAAATCGGCATTATTGGCGCAATGGAAGAAGAAGTTACGCTGCTGCGTGACAAAATCGAAAATCGTCAGACCATCGCCCTCGGCGGCAGTGAAATCTACACCGGCCAGTTGAACGGCGTTGACGTTGCTCTGCTGAAGTCAGGCATTGGTAAAGTTGCGGCCGCGATGGGCGCAGCCCTGCTGCTGGAGCGCTGCCAGCCGGACGTTATCATCAACACCGGTTCCGCGGGCGGTCTGGCGCCGACGCTGAAAGTCGGTGATATCGTGGTCTCCGATGAAGCGCGCTATCACGATGCCGACGTCACCGCTTTCGGCTACGAAATCGGCCAGATGGCCGGCTGCCCGGCGGCGTTCAAAGCCGACGATAAGCTCATTGCCGCAGCCGAAACCTGCATCAAGGCGCTGGATCTGAACGCGGTACGCGGCCTGATCGTCAGCGGCGACGCCTTCATTAACGGCGCCGAAGGGCTGGCGAAAATTCGTCGCAACTTCCCGCAGGCCATTGCCGTTGAGATGGAAGCCACCGCCATTGCCCACGTTTGCCACAGCTTTGCCGTGCCGTTCGTGGTGGTGCGCGCCATCTCCGACGTTGCCGACAAAGAATCCCACCTGAGCTTTGACGAATTCCTGGCGGTTGCCGCGAAGCAGTCGACGCTGATGGTTGAAACGCTGGTGCAGAAACTCGCACATGGCTAAGCGCTTGATGACAGGGCTGCTGGCCCTGCTGTTTAGCGCCCCGGCGTGGCTCTATGCCGCGCCGCGGGTTATCTCCCTCTCCCCTGCCAATACCGAACTGGCCTTTGCCGCCGGGATCACGCCCGTTGGCGTTAGCGCCTGGTCCGACTATCCCGCCGCTGCCAAAGCTATCGAGCAGGTCGCCTCCTGGCAAGGCATCAACCTTGAGCGCATCGTGGCGCTGCATCCGGACGTCGTGCTGGCGTGGAAGGAAGGCAATGCCGAGCGCCAGGTTAATCAACTGCAGTCGCTTGGGATTACCGTGCTGTGGATTGACTCACACAGTATTGAAGATATCGCCGCCGCGCTACGCAAGCTGGCACAGTGGAGCCCGCAGCCGGAAAAAGCCGAGCAGGCCGCCGCCGCGCTGATGCACGACTACACTCAACTGAAGGCGCAGTACGCCAACGCGCCGAAAAAGCGCGTGTTTATGCAGTTCGGTTTCAACCCCATTTTCACCAGTAACAAAAGCGCAATTCAAAACCAGGTGCTGGAGATTTGTGGCGGTCAGAACATCTTTGCCGACAGCCGCGTCGCCTGGCCGCAGGTGAGCCGTGAGCAGGTACTGACGCGTCAGCCGCAGGCCATTGTCGCCGCCGGTGACGAGAGCCAGATTCCGAAAATTCAGCGCTACTGGGCCAGTCAGCTTACAATCCCGGTTATTCCCCTTAATAGTGACTGGTTTGAACGGGCAAGCCCACGTATTATCCTCGCCGCAAAACAACTCTGTACTGCGCTGGCGCAGGTTCATTAATTGGGTAATTGGTCATGCTTGTCTACTGGCTTGATATTGTTGGCACCATAGTTTTCGCCGTCTCCGGCGTGTTGCTGGCGGGGAAATTGCGCATGGATCCCTTCGGCGTGCTGGTTCTGGGCGTCGTCACCGCGGTGGGGGGCGGAACGATTCGCGATATGGCGCTCGCCAACGGCCCGGTATTCTGGGTAAAAGACCCCACCGACCTGGTTGTGGCGATGGTGACCTGTATGCTGACCATCGTGCTGGTGCGCCAACCGCGCCGCCTGCCAAAGTGGGTGCTACCGGTGCTCGACGCCGTCGGGCTGGCGGTGTTCGTGGGTATCGGCGTCAATAAAGCGTTTATCGCGCACTCAGGGCCGCTGGTCGCGGTGTGCATGGGCGTGGTGACCGGCGTCGGCGGTGGGATTATTCGTGACGTGCTGGCGCGCGAAGTGCCGATGATTCTGCGCACCGAAATCTACGCCACCGCCTGTATTATTGGCGGCATCGTCCACGCGACGGCCTATTACACCTTCAAGGTACCGCTGGAAAACGCCAGTATGATGGGGATGGTGGTGACGCTGGCCATTCGCCTTGCCGCCATTCGCTGGCACCTCAAGCTGCCGACCTTTGCACTGGATGATAACGGACGCTGATTGCCGGATGGCGCTGCGCTTATCCGGCCAACCATCCGGTGTAGCCCGGCCAGGCGCTGCGCCGCCGGGGAGCCCCGGAAGCCAGGATGACAACAAAAAGCCCACTCTCGGTGGGCTTTTTAAACTATCTGGTCAACAGGCTTAGATGCTGAAGGAAGAACCGCAGCCGCAGGTGCTGGTCGCGTTCGGGTTGGTCACGATAAAACGTGAACCTTCCAGACCTTCGGTATAGTCAACGGAACCGCCTACCAGATACTGCAGGCTCATTGGATCAACCACCAGGCCAACGCCCTGTTTTTCAATGGTCATATCGCCTTCGTTGACCTGATCGTCAAAGGTAAAACCGTACTGGAAGCCGCTGCAGCCGCCGCCCGTGATGTACACGCGCAGCTTCAGGTTTGGATTCTCTTCATCCGCAATCAGGACTTTTACTTTTTTGGCTGCGGCGTCGGTAAACTCCAGCGGCAGCGCTACGTCATCACTCATTTTATGCTCCCATTACTACAGCTAGTCTGGGCAAATAGTAACCCGACTCTTTGGGTCATTATCTAATACCCTGGTAAATCGTTCAAGTATTCTCCCCAGCAACCTGCCGGGCTTTTGCCTCTTGCTCGGCTTCCTGCTTGGCCAACGTACGCGCCAGGATAGTGGCATAAAGCGGCTGCCCACCGAGGAATTGTGCTAATAGCGTGGCACCGAGCCCGGTGATAATCATTGGCAAAATGAGCTGATAGTTATCGGTCATCTCCAGCACCAGCACAATTCCGGTTAACGGTGCGCGAACGGAAGCCGCCAGCAGCGCGCCCATCCCGGCAATAGCGAAGGTCCCCGCATCCAGATGGTAGGCCGGAAACAGACTCGCTGCCGCCGTACCAAACGCGGTCCCCAGCAGCGTCCCCAACGCCAGCATTGGTGCGAAAATCCCGCCGGGCGCGCCGGAGGAGAAGCACAGCAGCGTGGTCGCCACACGAACCAGAAACAGGCACAGCAGCGCGCCGATAGTGTAGTTACCCGCCGCCGCAATCGGGATCAGGGTAAAGCCGCCGCCCGATGCCGCCGGTTGAATCAGCCCCAGTACGCCGCAGCAACCGCCGATCAGTCCGCCAATCAGCACCCATTTTTTAATATTTCCGCCGTGGATGCGGAAAAACATATCCTGGGTCTTCAGCACCATGGTATTGAACAGCGGCCCAAAACAGCCGAACACAATGCCCAGCACCATATACAGCCACAGCGTATTGACCGGCGCGTTGCTCAGCTTACCGACCTCAATCACCGGCGTTTCGCCGTTGAAGATACGGAACACAATGCTCGACATGATAACGCCGGTAAACACCGCTTTAATTGAAATCAGGCTGTAGCGGAACTGCGGTCGCATCTCTTCAATAATGAACAGTATGCCCGCCAGCGGTGCGTTAAAAGCCGCCGACAGGCCCGCCGCCGCGCCGGTTGCCAGCAGGGTGTGGCGCGCTTCTTCGCCGCGCTGGCGGAAGATATCACTCACCATGCGCCCCACGTTGCCGCCAATCTGCACCGTTGGCCCTTCGCGGCCCAGCACCATACCGGCACCGAGCGTGCCCATGCCGCCGATAAATTTCACCGGCAACACGCGCCACCAGCGCACCGGACGTAGCTCTTCCAGCGCGCCTTCAATTTCCGGGATTCCCGAGCCACCGGCCTCCTGCGCAAAGCGACGCACCAGCCAGTAACCCACCATTGCCAGCAGCGCCGACAGAATAAAGGCCAGCGGCCAAACGATAAACCAATGGTCAGCCACCTGCGCCAGCGTGCCAATACGCGCGTTCATCACCCAGTTCACCGCATGCTCAAACGCCACGCCGACTAACCCCACCAGCGCGCCAACCACGGCGGCCATCAGGAGCACCATCAGCGGCGTTTTATCGCGGTTCAACAATTTACGCACCACGTCACGGCGGCGTAAACGGACAATCCGTTGTGCCTCTAAAGGGGGTATTTCAGCTTTCATACCGTCATCACTAATTGGTAATACAACCAGGAAGGGGGAGCATTTTACCCACACCTGTGCGCTACGTCGCGAAAAAATTGCTTCAGGAGGGCTTTGTTGCAATCAGGCAAAAATTTCATAACCTCTACGGAATAATTTAGAATAGCGGACAAAACATTTTTCACGAACCAGGATCCTGGCAATGAGCAAATCTGAAAACCTCTATAGCGCAGCGCGTGAACTCATCCCCGGCGGCGTCAACTCGCCGGTACGCGCCTTCACCGGCGTTGGCGGCACGCCGCTGTTTATTGAACGCGCAGACGGCGCCTACCTGTACGACGTCGATGGTAAAGCCTATATCGATTACGTCGGCTCCTGGGGGCCAATGGTACTGGGGCATAACCATCCGGCTATCCGCAACGCGGTCATTGAAGCGGCCGAGCGCGGCCTGAGCTTCGGCGCGCCGACCGAAATGGAAGTGACCATGGCGAAACTGGTAACCGAACTGGTGCCCACCATGGACATGGTCCGTATGGTCAACTCCGGTACCGAAGCCACCATGAGCGCCATCCGCCTGGCCCGCGGCTTCACGGGCCGCGACAAAATCATCAAGTTTGAAGGCTGCTACCACGGTCATGCCGACTGCCTGCTGGTGAAAGCCGGTTCCGGCGCGCTGACGCTCGGCCAACCGAATTCACCGGGTGTACCGGCAGACTTCGCCAAACATACCCTCACCTGCACCTATAACGATCTGGCTTCCGTGCGCGCGGCCTTCGAGCAGTATCCGCAGGAGATTGCCTGCATTATCGTTGAGCCGGTCGCCGGCAACATGAACTGCATCCCACCGCAGCCGGCGTTCCTGCCGGGCCTGCGTGCGCTGTGCGATGAGTTTGGCGCGCTGCTGATCATCGACGAGGTCATGACCGGCTTCCGCGTCGCGCTGGCGGGCGCACAGTCCTACTACGACGTCGTGCCGGATCTGACCTGTCTGGGAAAAATCATCGGCGGCGGGATGCCGGTAGGTGCTTTCGGTGGCCGTCGCGACGTCATGGACGCGCTGGCGCCAACCGGTCCGGTTTACCAGGCGGGAACCCTGTCCGGTAACCCGATTGCAATGGCGGCGGGCTACGCTTGCCTGACCGAGGTGGCGCAGCCGGGCGTCCACGAGACGCTGACCGAGCTGACCAACCAGCTGGCCCAAGGCCTGCTGGATGCCGCACAAGACGCTGGCATCCCGCTGGTCGTCAACAATGTGGGCGGCATGTTCGGTATTTTCTTCACCGATGCCAAAGAAGTCACCTGCTATCAGGATGTGCTGAAGTGCGACGTTGAGCGCTTTAAGCGCTTCTTCCATCTGATGCTGGAAGAAGGCGTATACCTGGCGCCATCGGCCTTTGAGGCGGGCTTTATGTCGGTTGCCCACAGCGAAGAAGATATTGATAACACCATCGACGCGGCGCGTCGGGTGTTTGCCCAGCTGTAAGGGATATACGCGCAGTTCCCCCTCACCCTAGCCCTCTCCCCACCGGGGAGAGGGAACCGTTCGGAACAGCCTTCACCTACGGCTCCAGCCCGTTTTTCCCCCTCGCCCCTTTGGGGAGAGGGTCGGGGTGAGGGGGGACGTTCCCTCACCCTTTCATCTAGCGGCTCTGCTTCCTCAGCAGATAGATAAAGTACGGTGCGCCGATAAAGGTCGACAACAGCCCCGCGGGCACCTGATACGGAAACATAAGCATCCGTCCGCACCAATCCGCGAACACCAGCAGCAGGCCGCCCATCAAGGCGGAAATCACCATATGCGGCATCGTCCGTCGGAAGCCCATCATCCGTGCGATATGCGGCGCCATCAGACCGACAAAACTCAACGGCCCGATAGTCAGCGTCGCCGCCGCCGTCAGGCACGCCGCCAGCAACAGCAGCGCGATGCGGGTCGGCGCCAGCGCCATGCCGATCGACCGCGCCGTTTCACCGCCCAGCGGCAGAATGGTAAGCCAGCGACGGCACAGCGGTACCAGCAGCAGTAGAACCACCATCGCGGCCGCCGACTGCATCACCTGCTTGCCGGTGGCGTTGTAAGTCGAGCCGGAAATCCACGTCAAAATCTGCGCCATACGCGGGTCGCCGCTCGCCTGTAGCATCATCAGCAACATGGTGAATGCGGTACTCAACGCCATCCCCGCCAGCAGCATACGGTGCGGCGAGAAGCCGCCGCGCCCGGCTGCAATCAGGATAATCAGCAGGGTGACCGCTGCGCCCACGCTCCCGGCAGGCAACAGCCAGCCAAAGGCGTTGCCCGGCACGATAAACAGCATCAGCACCACGCCAAATGCCGCACCGGAGCTAATACCCAGCACTTCCGGGCTGGCCATTGGGTTACCGGTCAAACGCTGAATAATGCAGCCCGCGACCGCCAGCATTATCCCGGCGATCAGCGCGGAGGCAATACGCGGCCAGCGCCACTGGAGCAGCTGATCCAGCAGTGAACCGCTGGCCCAGTGCCAGCCATAAGCGTCACGCCCCAGGGACAGCGCGGCAAACACAGCAATGAACAGGAGGACTAACCCGCCCAGCGCAAACCACGCGACGTTCTGCCGCTCACGGGCGACACTGTCGCTGGCGTTCATTGCTGGCGCGCTCATGCTGCGCAAACGCGGCAACAGCCACAGCAACAGCGGCGCGCCAATCAGCGCGGTGACGGAGCCGGTAGAGACCTCCATCCAGACTCGCGACAGCCACAGAATCAGTTGATCGGAGAGCCACAGGATCAGCGCGCCAATCAACGGCGCCAACAGCAGTCGGGAGAGCAAACGCCGCGCCCCCAGCATTTTCGCCAGCAGCGGCGCAAACAGGCCGATAAAACCAATAATCCCCACCGCGTTAACCAGCAAGGCGCTGATGACGATCGCCAGCGTTAGTGCCCCCAGACGAGCCAGCGACAGCGCCAGCCCGAGGTTACGGGCCACGCCGTCATCCAGCCCCATCAGCGTCAGCGGACGCAGCAGCAGCAACGTCAGCATCACGCCGCCCAGCAGCTGCGGCCACAAACGCTGCACCACGCTCCAGTCGGTCTGCGTCAGCGTGCCGGTGCTCCACAGGAACATGCTTTGCAGCTGGTCATGGTGGAAAATCACCAGCAATTGGTTGATGGCGCCACAGTAGAGGCTCACCACCAGACCGGCGAGAATCAGCGTGACCGGCGAAAGCCGTTTACCCCACGCGACGCCAAACACCAGCGCCCCGACGATGCAGGCTCCCGCCAGCGCGGCAAATTGTGCCGCCAGCACCCCCGGTATCGCCCACAGAGTGGTGATGGTCATACCGAGCTGCGCGCCAGTGGCCACGCCAAGTGTCGTCGGTTCTGCCAGTGGGTTACGCAAAACCTGCTGGAACAGCACGCCGACCAGCCCCAGACCCGCCCCCACCAGCAGCGCAATCGCCAGGCGCGGCAGCAGGCTGTAGTGGAAAATCATCTGGTCAATGGCGTCGATATTCGGCTGACGCATCGCCTGCAACCAGAGCGAACCCGGCAGCGCGGTGCTGAAGTTAAACCAGGTCAGCGCCAACGCAGCAATAAACAACAGACCCAGCAGCAGTGCTGCAAAGGGAGAGAAAGTCGTTTTCACGCATTGCCTCCCAACGAATTATCCAGGATGCGGGCAAAATGCATCGCCGATAGCGTGGCGCCATAGAACCAGACCGCCGGTACGACCTGCATGCGGCCAGCGCGTACAAACGGCATCGCCTGCCATAACGGCGTGGCGGACAAGCTGCGCATTTCCGCAGCGTTACCGTGATCGAAACAAATCACATCGACATCTTTATAGGCCGCCAGACGGTCAATCCCCACGACCGTACTGCCCCAGAAGTTGGTTTCCCCCTGCCAGGCGTTTTTGACTCCCAGACGGTCGAGAACCTCCTGGAACAGGCAGTTCGGGCCAAACGCCAGCACATGACGCGAATCGAGCAGCGATATCATCAGCAGCGGGCGCTCCCCACGCTGGCGGAAACGCGGCTTCAGTCCATCGATAAAGGCATCAAACTCCGCCAGATGGCGATGTGCAGCCGCCTGTTTACCCAGCAGGTCGGCCATCTCCAGCAGGGAGCGACGCGCCTGGGCCAGCGGTTGTTTACCGTCGCTGAACGCGAAACCGCGCCCCGGCGCGATGCGCGCCAGAATCTCCGGCGAAGGGCCGTAGCCTGCCGACCACACCAGCATCGACGGCTTCATTTGCGTCAGCAGCTCCAGATTCGGCTCCGTGCGCAGGCCAACATCAATCACCGAATCCGGCAGCACCGGCTCGTTGACCCACATACGGTAGTTGGGTATATCCGCGACGCCGTAGGGCGTGACGCCCAGCGCCAGCATCAGCTCAACGGGTAACCATTCCAGCGCCACAATACGTTCGTTTTTCATCGGCGCGGCCTGTGCCATTTGCATCCGCCACAACAGCGGCGACAGCGCCATCGCCGTCAGCAACCGACGGCGGCTAATCAGGTTTACGTCAGCCATCAATAGACAAAACTTACCGGTGCAGCACCGGCTGGATGTGGCAGAATCCCCATCGGGATACCATAAATGCGTTCCAGCGTGTCGCTGCGCATCAGTTCATCCGGCGTGCCCTGGGCAATCATTTCGCCGCCGCGCAGTGCCACCAGATAGTCGCAGTAACGCGCCGCCATATTGATATCGTGCAACACCGCGACGACGGTCAGGCCGCGCTGCTGGCTCAGGCGATGTACCAATGCCAGCACATCGACCTGATGCGCGATGTCCAGCGCAGAGGTCGGTTCATCAAGCAGCAGGCAGCGGCTATCCTGCGCGACCAGCATGGCGATCCATGCACGCTGACGCTCACCGCCGGACAGACTGTCGACCAGACGCTGTGCCAGCGGCTTCAGCCCCACTAGCGCAATCGCCTCATCCACCTTTTCACGGTCGGCAACGCCAAAACGACCTAGCGCACCGTGCCATGGGTAGCGGCCAATCGCGACCAGTTCGCGCACCGTCATCCCTTCTGCGGGCGGCAACTGCTGCGGCAGATAGGCGACCTTGCGGGCAAACGCTTTGCTGTTCCAGCTTTCGAGCGGCTGACCGTCAAGCAGGATCTCCCCTTCCGACGGCGGCTGATGGCGGCCAAGCATTTTCAGCAGGGTCGATTTGCCCGAGCCGTTATGGCCGATGAGCCCGGTCACTTTGCCCGCTGGAAAGGTTAAGGAGAGAGGATGAAGTAACGTGCGGCCTGGAACGCGAAAAACGACCTGTTCGAGAGAAAAGGTCGTATCTGAGTGAGTTGTGTTGTCCTGCATAACCGTCAACATGTTAAAGGGCGCGGAAAATCCGCGCCCAGGAGGTGGTTAGAAACGGAACGTTGCGGTCGCAACAACCTGACGCTCTGCGCCCCAGTAGCATGCATATTCGCTGTAGCAGCTGGAGACGTAATCACGGTCGAACAGGTTATTGACGTTAACGGCAACGGATGAGCCCGGTAAGCCGAAGCGACCCAGGTCATATTTCACCATCGCATCGGCAATTGCGTAACCTGCTACGCTAAACGCTTCATTTTTCTTCGCGGCAACGTTTTTGTAGTAGCTCACGGTGGAGCCGGTGTAACGCACGCCCGCACCGAAGGTCAGACCGCTCAGCGCCGTGTCGTAGAAGGTGTAATCCGTCCACAGGGAAGCCTGGTTACGTGGAACTTCTGCCGGACGCTTACCTTTGAAGGTCGTGTCTTCAGTGTACTCTGCGTCATTGTAGCTATAGGCAGCCGTCACGTTGATGTTTTCGTTAACCGCCGCTTTCGCTTCCAGCTCGATGCCACGAGAACGGATTTCCCCAGTTTGTATGCTGTACCAACCCGTCGTATCGTTTGGATCGGACGTCAGGTTTTTATTCTTGGTCAGTTGGTACACCGCGGCAGTCAGCACCACGGGCATATCTTTCGGTACATACTTCACGCCAGCCTCGTACTGCTTACCGCGAGAAGGATCGAATGGTTTACCTTCTTTTGTCGAGCCTGAAGTCGGTTCGAAAGATTCGCTATAGCTGAAATACGGAGAAATACCGTTATCAAAGAGATAGTTAATACCGCCACGCCAGGTAAATTGTTGGTCGTGGTTTTGCGCCAGAGAGTTGCTGGAACGAGTCAAGGTTGAAGCCATCGCGTAGTCATAGCGACCACCCAGCGTCAGCACCCATTTATTCCATTCCATTTGATCCTGCGCGTACAAACCGGTCTGCTCCATACGGTTCAGTACCGCATACAGCGAGTTAATGGCTACACCTGGATTGCCGTACTGCGGATTATTCATATCCAGCGCATTGGCTGAACCGTACTTCGCGTCAACATCGTTACGCATGCGAGAATAATCAACGCCGGTCAGCAGCGTGTGATCGACTTCGCCGGTCGCAAATTTAGATTGCAGCTGCGTATCAACGGTGAAGCCATTCAGATCTTCGTCAGAACGCACGTACTGACGGTTGATCTGACCCGGCGCAATATAGCCGTAACCATATACCGAGCGGTACAGCGTTTTCACCTGATCGTAGCGCAGGTTCTGGCGTACGGTGAAGGTGTCGTTAAATTCGTGAGAGAAGTTGTAGCCCACCATCTGCTGGCGACGCTGCATCTTGTTGTCTTTTTCACCTTCGTTGAAGTCGGTCGGCAGCTTGTGCGCGTTACCGTTGGCATCAACGTAAGGAACCACGGTGCCTTCACGCGGCAGCCAGCCGTAGTAACCCGCATCCGGATCGCTCTGGAAGTTACTCAGGAAGGTGAAGTCAGTTTTGTCATCCGGGCGCCAGCTGAAGGATGGTGCAACGGCGTAACGACTCGATTTCGCCATATCCTGCTGCGCATCCTGGCTGCGGCCTAAGCCGGTCAGACGGTAGGACCACACGCCAGCATCATCAATTGCATCACTGAAATCAAAGCCGGTCTGCCAGAGGTTATCCGTGCCCATCTTAAACTGGATTTCGCGCAGCGGTTCGGTGGTCGGGCGTTTGCTGACCATGCTGACGATACCGCCCGGGTTACTATTGCCATAAAGCACGGAGGTTGGCCCACGCATCACTTCAACGCGTTCCAGGAAATACGGGTCCATAGAAACTTCGGAGTAGTTATTCCCCTGAAGTTTCATACCATCCAGATACTGGTTGGTATTAACGGTCGTCGGCGCGACGAACCCACGAATTGAAACTACATCGTAAGTAGAAGAACTACCGCGTGTAGAGAAAACGCTCGGCGTGTAAGCCATCGCATCTTTGACGGTCGTCGGCTGGCGCATGTCCATTTCCTGACGGGTAATCACCGAAACAGACTGTGGCGTCTTCTCAATCGGCGTATCCGTCTTGGTTGCCGTCGCGGAACGCTTTGCCGCGATCGTCGGTGCCGGGCCCCACGCGCTCTCTTGCGAAGCCGGAGCGGCGGTAACGGTGATGGTTTCTTCTTTCGGTCGTTCTGCTGCCTGCGCGTAAACAGACATGCCGCTAACCGCTGTGGCTACTACAACTGCGAGTTTACGCAGCGAGTGGGTTGGCTGAGCAGTTTTAAGACGTGCCATGGGTATTTCTCTGATGAAGTGAATGATAACGTAAACGAGAATTATTATTATAACGAGCAGCATGATAGGCGAAAAAATGCGGTGATAGCAAGCAATACGCGCCCCTACAAAAACTAAGGGGTTAAGAAACCAACAGATGAAATAATGAGGTTAAAAAAAAGAAAAAACCTGGATATAAAAAAGCCTCTGTCAGAAACAGAGGCCTTTGAGTGGGTGCCGTACGCGATTAATTTCCGCCGAACATATCCTTGAGCCAGCCGGCGACGCCGTCGCTCTCTTTCTTCTCTTGCTGCGCCGGTTGCTGCTGCTGCTGCTGTTGCTGCTGCGGCTGCGATGAAGACGAGTCAAACGGGTTCGTCGACTGCTGCTGTTCTATCTGCTGCTGGCTTTGCTGACACAGCGCATCCGGGTCGGTCGTCCAGACCGGCAGCATCCGCATGCCGCCACCGCCGCAGATAAAGTTACCGCCTTCATCCACGCCCATATTGACCACATCTTCCGGCGGCGTCAGATCCAGCGCAATCGGCGACTCGCTTGCCAGATAGCGCTGATAGATAGACATCGCACCGCTCGCGCCGTACAGCTTGGTCGGCTGGTTATTATCGCGGCCTACCCAGGTGATCACCACTTCACGACCATCGATGCCGGCAAACCAGGTATCGACGTTGTTGTTGGTGGTCCCGGTTTTCCCTGCCAGATGCAGGTTCGGGTATTTCGCGCCCAATTGACGACCGGTGCCGCGCTGAACCACCTGCTGCATAGTCCACAGCGTCATGTACGCCGCCTGTGCCGGAACCGCACGCTCGGCCTGCGGGAAGCTCTGGTACAGCACGGTACCGTCTTCCGCAATCACCGAACGCAGCGCCGACAGCGTGGCACGATTACCGCCGCTGGCGATAGTCTGGAACGCCTGCGCCACTTCAATTGGCGTCAGGTTCAGCGCCCCAAGCAGCATCGCCGGAACGGGGTGCAGCTGATCCTTCGACACGCCCAGCTTCAGCCAGGTATCGGTGACCGCTGGTAACCCAAGCGCCATGCCGAGGTTAACGGTCGGCACGTTCATCGAACGGGTCAGCGCATCCACCAGCATCACCTGACCGCTGTAGCGGCGATCGTCGTTCTGCGGCGACCACACCTGGCCATTTGGCTGGCGCAGGGCAATCGGCGCATCGGCGATCCAGGTGTTCAGACGGTACTGATTCGGCTGGCTCAGCGCGGTCAGGTAGGTTGCCGGCTTCGCCAGAGAACCGATGGAACGACGCGCCTGCATCGCACGGTTGTAGCCGGCAAACTGCGGCTCCGCGCCGCCGACCATGGCCCGTACTTCGCCGCTGAAGCGGTCAACGACCACCATCGCGGTTTCCAGATCGCTCAGTTTACGCTGCTTCTTCAGCGCCGGGATGCCTTCGGTGGCCGCTTTTTCAGCCGCATCCTGCGCAACGGAGTCAAAGGTGGTGAAAATCTTCACGCCGGAGAGATCTTTCACCTTGTCGCCCAGCTTCGCCTGCAGCTCCTGACGCACCATTTGCATAAACGCCGGCTGCGGTGAAATCACCCCGCCGCGCGGCTGCACGCCCAGCGGACGCGCGCTTAGCATGTCGTACAGCTCCTGGTCGATCACGTTCTGCTGCTGCAGCAGACGCAGCACCAGGTTACGACGTTCCAGCGCCAGTTTCGGGTTACGCCACGGGTTATAAATCGACGCCCCTTTTACCATACCTACCAGCAGCGCCTGCTGGTCGAGGCTCAGCTCTTCCACCGGACGGCCAAAGTAGTAGAGGCTCGCCAGCGGGAAGCCGCGGATTTCGTTGTCACCGCTCTGACCGAGGTACACCTCGTTCATATACAGCTCAAGAATGCGGTCCTTGCTGTAACGGGCGTCCATAATCAGCGCCATGTAGGCTTCGTTGGCCTTACGCCAGTAGGAACGCTCGCTGGACAGGAACAGGTTCTTCACCAGCTGCTGGGTCAGCGTACTCGCCCCCTGCACCGTTCGTCCGGCGGTCAGGTTCGCCAGCACCGCACGGCCCATGGAGTAGAAGCTGATACCGTCATGCTCGTAGAAGTGGCGGTCCTCGGTCGCAATCAGCGTATCGATAAGCAGGTCCGGGAAGCCGCTGCGCGGCACAAACAGACGCTGCTCGCCATTCGGCGAGGACATCATGGTGATCAACCGCGGATCGAGTCGGAAATAGCCGAACTGACGGTTGTTATCCATGTTTTCGATGCTATCCAGACGCGCGCCGTCGAAGGTCAGACGCGCACGCACCTGCCCCTCTTTGCTGTCCGGGAAATCGAACGGACGACGGATCATCTCGATGCTGCTCGCCTGCACGGTGAATTCACCGGGCCGCGTCATCGCCGTCACCTGACGATACTGAGTCGCCGTCAGCAGCTGAATCATCTCGTTCTTGCTGATAGCCATATCCGGCTCGAGGCTAACCATGCGGCCATACACCGCCGCCGGCAGCTGCCAGACTTTACCGTCAATGCGGCTACGGATTTTTTGATCCAGATAGACGCCATAGATAGCAATCAGTACCGCGAAGACGATCCCCAGTTTGACCAGGAACCAGAACCAGCGGCGTTTGCCGCGCGTTTTTTTCCCCTTGCCGCCTTTACGCGCACGTGGTTTTTCGTCGTCGTAGCCATCATCATCATAATCGTCGTCATACTCATCATCTCTGAGCTGTCGACGGCTTACCTTTTGTTTTGCCGGACGTGCAGGTTTGCCCTTCCGTCCAATCGGCTCGCGGTCATTCCCCGCCATGCTTTTTCTCCGCAACATTCAGGCATAAAGGCCTGATTCTCAATTCTTCTGTCACAGGACAGAAGAAGATATCTCTCAATTTTACGCTGTGTTTATGCCGGATGGCGACTTCGGCTTATCCGGCCTACTCGCTTAACCGTAGGCCTGATAAGCGTATCGCCATCAGGCAGAATACTTCTTCGTCCGCCGCGTTGGCGCGGTATTCGCCGGATCGTCCGGCCAGACGTGTTTCGGATAACGCCCTTTCATCTCTTTTTGCACCTCGCGGTACGCCCCCTGCCAGAACGCGCTTAAATCACGCGTAATTTGCAGCGGCCGCTGAGCCGGTGACAGCAGCTCCAGCACCAGCGCTACGCGCCCCTCGGCGATAGTCGGCGTACTGGCTTCGCCAAACATCTCCTGCATACGTACGGCAAGCGCAGGCGGATTATCTTCGTGGTAGCGAATCGCAATACGGCTTCCCGTGGGCACAGTGTAATGAGTTGGCAGCGAACTCACCAGACGTTGTCGTAATGACCACGGCAACCAGTCGAGTAGCGCCTGGTGAATATCCAGCGATTTCAGGCCACGCAGCGAATGGATACCGCTCATCTGCGGCAACAGCCAATTCTCCAGTTCCGCCAGCAGCGACGCGTCATCCACCGCGGGCCATGCCTCTTCCGGCAGCCACTGCGCCGCGCATTGTAACCGCAAGCGTAGCTGTTCCGCTTCGTTCGTCCAGTTCAACACGCTTAATCCTTTCTCGCGAATACCCGTGAGCATCGCCTGATGCAATTCACTTTCGGACGGCCTGGCCAACGGGCGCACACTCAACGTCAACAGGCCAATTTGACTCCGCCGTAGCGCTTTCAGCGTGCCCTGCGTATCATCCCACTCCACGGTGTCAGATTGTTGAAGCAGATGCGGGCAGCGGCTGACCAGCGCGTCGATATCCACCGCGCAGGCCTGCAAAATGCGCGCGTCCGGCGAGGCGTTGCCCTGTAACAGCAGCGGCGCAATCAGCCACTCGTGACGGCCTAACGCATCGTCAGCATCCAGCATCGCCCCCATGCCATTCGCGAGCTGATAACGGCCTTCCTGACCACGACGGCGGGCAATACGGTCGGGGAACCCCTGCGCCAGCAGCGGCGCAATGGCGTCCACATCCGGCTGCCCGGCGCGACGGTTCAATCGCTTGCAAAGCTGCTGGCTGCGCTGCTGCCATGGCCCATGAGAGCGGGGAAACGCCTGCAGCAGGTCGCTATTGCCACCGCGCGGCGGTTCTTCAAGGATGGCCGCCAACCGGGCCGCCGTCGCCACTTCGTCGTCGCTTTGCGCCGCCAGCAGCATCGCCGCCAGACGCGGATCGATGCCAAGCGCCGCCATCTTTTGCCCTTTCACCGTCAGGCGTTCGCCCTCCAGCGCCTGAAGCTGCGTCAGCAGGCGACGGGCCGCCGCCAGGTTCACCGCGGGCGGCCGATCGAGCCAGCTCAGTTGCGCTGGGTCGGCACAGCCCCACTGCATCAGGTCCAGCAGCAGCGAGGAGAGATCGCTTTGTAAAATTTCCGCATCGCTCTGAGCCGCCGCGCGCTCGGCCTGCTCTTTCGCCAGCAGATGCACGCACACGCCCGGCTCCAGACGCCCGGCACGCCCCGCGCGTTGGGTCATCGAGGCCTGACTGACACGCTGAGTGAGCAGACGCGTTAACCCGGTGCGCACGTCAAAGCGCGCTACCCGCTCCTGGGCACTGTCCACCACCAGACGAATGCCTTCAATGGTCAAACTGGTTTCGGCAATATTGGTCGCCAGCACCACCTTACGCTTGCCGGCTGGCGCGGGCAAAATCGCCTTGCGCTGTTCATTCAGCGGCAGCGCGCCGTATAAAGGACACAGCAGCACGTCATCGGCAACGCGTTCAGCAAGGTGATTCTGCACTCGCTGAATTTCGCCGACGCCGGGTAAGAACAGCAGCAGCGAGCCGCGCTCTTGACGCAGAAGCTCCGCAGCCGCTATCGCCACGGCTTCATCAAACCGCTGATGCGTGGGCAGCGATTGATAGCGGCGTTCGACGGGATAAGCCCGGCCTTCGGATACCACGGCCGGCGCGTCCGGCAGCAAACGCTGCAGGCGCTCGTTATCAAGCGTTGCCGACATGATCAGCAGTTTGAGATCGTCACGTAGCCCCTGCTGAACGTCAAGCAGCAGCGCCAGCGCCAGATCCGCCTGTAAACTGCGTTCGTGAAACTCATCGAGGATCACCAGCCCCACGCCCGTAAGTTCAGGATCGTGCTGGATCATGCGGGTGAGGATCCCTTCGGTCACCACTTCTAACCGGGTATTCGGCCCCACGCAGGTCTCGGCGCGCATCCGGTAACCGACCGTTTCTCCCGGCTTCTCGCCGAGCAGTTCCGCCAGACGCTGCGCGACGTTACGCGCCGCTAGCCTACGCGGTTCCAGCAGCAGGATGCGCCCATCGATTCCGCCCTCATGCAAAATTTGCAGCGGCAGCCAGGTGGATTTACCCGCGCCCGTCGGGGCGTTGAGCAACACCTGCGGGGCTTGCCGTAAGGCGCGGAGAAGTTCAGGAAGGACGCTTGCGACCGGCAACAGGGACACGAATGGCTCCAGAGGGTTAACATTAAACGGCGGACATTGTAGCATCGCCTCAATTCATAACCGAGTCCCCACCATGTCTGAGTCAAAAAGACTGTTTTTCGCCATTGCAATTCCGCCGAAAATCCAGAAGCAACTGGTGCAGTGGCGCGCGGATCATTTTCCCGCCGATGCGGGCGTGCCGGTGGCGGCAGCCAACATGCATCTGACGCTGGCCTTTCTGGGCGAAGTCAGCGCGGAAAAACAGCGCGCGCTGGCGGCCATGGCGGGACGCATCCGTCAGCCAGGCTTTACGCTACATCTTGACGACGCCGGTCAGTGGCTGCGCTCGCGCGTGGTCTGGCTGGGCACGCGCCAGCCGCCGCGCGGTCTGCTCCAGTTGGCCAACATGCTGCGCGCCCAGGCCGCACGCAGCGGCTGTTACCAAAGCCCACAGCCGTTCCACCCTCACCTGACGCTACTGCGCAACGCCGGACAGGCGGTGCCGATTCCCGCGCCCGGTTTTCACTGGGAAATCCCGGTCACCGAGTTTGCGCTGTACGAATCGCGCTTCACCGGCGGTCGTACGCGATATACGTCATTGCAGCGCTGGACGCTCAGCGAATAACGAAGGAAACCCGATGCAGTTTATCCCCGCGCTTCACTCCGCAACGCTTATCAAACGTTATAAACGTTTTCTCGCCGATGTCATTACGCCTGAAGGTGAAACCTTTACCCTGCACTGCCCTAACACCGGCGCGATGACCGGCTGCGCAACGCCAGGCGACACCGTGTGGTATTCCACATCAGATAACACTAAGCGTAAATATCCCCACACATGGGAATTAACCCAGAAGCAAAACGGGGCTTTTATTTGCGTGAACACGTTACGCGCAAACACCTTAGCTAAAGACGCGATTCTGACGGGCAGAATTCCCGAACTGGCCGGCTACAACACGCTGAAAAGCGAGGTGAAATATGGTGAGGAAAAGAGTCGAATTGACATCATGTTACAGGCAGATGATCGCCCCAACTGCTATATTGAAGTGAAGTCAGTCACACTCGCGGAAAATGAGTTCGGCTATTTTCCCGATGCCGTCACCGTGCGCGGACAGAAGCATTTGCGCGAGCTTATGGGCGTTGTGGCCAGCGGCGAACGCGCCGTTTTGCTGTTTGCAATATTGCACTCAGCCATTGAATATTTCTCTCCAGCACACCATATTGATGCTAAATACGCACAGTTGTTGCAAGAAGCGCAAAAACAGGGGGTGGAAATTTTGGCTTATAAAGCGGAACTTTCTGCCGATAACATGACTCTGATATCGCCGTTACCCGTTTCGTTAACGCGGGGCGAAGTTGAATAGAAAGTGTTCGGGCTGCGGCGCAAATACGCTTTTCCTCACAGCATTGTCAAGTGTTACGTTTAGATAATTGCCATCCGGAAAAGCATCTGCTATTTATAGCGGCCTGATTTTTCCCCCGAACACGGGGATCGATAGTGCGTGTTAAGGAGAAGCAACATGCAAGAAGGGCAAAACCGTAAAACATCGTCCCTGAGTATTCTCGCCATCGCTGGGGTGGAGCCGTACCAAGAGAAGCCAGGCGAAGAGTATATGAACGAAGCCCAGCTGGCGCACTTCAGACGTATTCTTGAAGCATGGCGTAATCAACTTAGGGATGAAGTCGATCGCACCGTTACACATATGCAGGACGAAGCTGCAAACTTCCCGGATCCGGTAGACCGTGCCGCACAGGAAGAAGAGTTCAGCCTCGAACTGCGTAACCGCGATCGTGAACGCAAGTTGATCAAAAAGATCGAGAAGACGTTGAAGAAAGTCGAAGATGAAGATTTCGGCTACTGCGAGTCCTGCGGTGTTGAAATTGGTATTCGTCGTCTGGAAGCGCGTCCAACGGCTGACCTGTGCATTGACTGCAAAACGCTGGCAGAAATCCGCGAAAAGCAGATGGCAGGTTAAGAGAACGCTCACACTCTATCTTCAAGGCGGGAATCTCTCCCGCCTTGTTGTTTTTTATTGCAATAAACATGTCAACACAACCTTATATAGGGCGCTTTGCCCCTTCCCCGTCCGGTGAGCTACATTTCGGCTCGTTGATTGCCGCGCTTGGCAGCTATCTCCAGGCCCGCGCTCAACGCGGTATCTGGCGAGTCCGCATTGAAGATATCGATCCCCCGCGTGAAGTTCCCGGTGCTGCAACCACCATTTTGCATCAGCTGGAACATTACGGCCTCCACTGGGACGGCGACGTGCTGTGGCAGTCGCAGCGCCACGATGCCTATCGTGAAGCGCTGGCTTGGCTGAAAAGCCAGGACCTGTGCTACTACTGCACCTGCACGCGCGCGCGCATTCAGAGCATCGGCGGCACCTATGACGGTCACTGTCGCGAGCTGAAGAACGGCCCGCAAAATGCCGCCCTGCGTCTGCGCCAGACGCATCCGGTGACCGAATTCACCGACCTGCTGCGCGGCACAATCAAGGCCGACGAACCTCTGGCCCGCGAAGATTTCATTATTCATCGTCGTGATGGATTATTTGCTTATAATCTCGCCGTGGTGGTCGATGACCATTTTCAGGGGGTGACGGAAATCGTCCGCGGGGCCGATTTGATCGAGCCGACCGTCCGCCAGATCTCGCTGTACCAGCAGTTTGGCTGGCCAGCGCCTGACTATATTCACCTGCCGCTGGCATTGAATGAAGAAGGTGCTAAACTTTCCAAGCAAAATCATGCACCTGCTTTGCCTGTTGGCGATCCACGTCCGACACTCATTCAGGCGCTGCGCTTTTTAGGCCAGCCGGTTCCGACGCAATGGCAGGATGTCAGCACGGCGGATTTATTGCACAATGCGGTCGCTCAGTGGTCGCTGACGACGGTGCCTGAGACGGCGAAGATCAATCCGCCATTCTCAAATGCGTTGTGCTGAGCTATGATTAGCCGCTATTTTTACTCGTCGTCTTTCGCGCTGCGGCTACGTTGACTGCGTTTGCTCACCCCAGTCACATAGTTATCTATGCTCCTGGGGATTCGCAAACTTGTCGCCTTGCTGCAACGCAAAATCCATAGAGTACATTTTGTCCCAAAGTCAGATACTACCGAGGTGCACCATTTTTACCCGAGTCGCTAATTTTTGCCGCAAGGTGCTGAGCCGTGAGGAGAGCGAGGCTGAAAACGCCGTCGCAAAACCTGCTATGACCGTCATTCCGCGCGAGCAGCACGCTATTTCCCGCAAAGATATCAGCGAAAACGCCCTCAAGGTTCTTTATCGTTTGAACAAAGCAGGCTACGAGGCTTACCTCGTCGGCGGCGGCGTTCGCGACCTGCTGCTTGGCAAAAAACCAAAAGATTTCGACGTGACCACCAGCGCCACCCCCGATCAGGTGCGTAAGCTGTTCCGCAACTGCCGCCTGGTTGGTCGTCGCTTCCGCCTGGCCCACGTCATGTTTGGCCCGGAAATTATTGAAGTCGCTACTTTCCGTGGTCACCACGAAGATGGTCAGTCCGATCGCACCACCTCCCAGCGTGGGCAAAACGGCATGCTGCTGCGCGACAACATCTTCGGTTCTATCGAAGAAGACGCTCAGCGCCGTGACTTCACCATCAACAGCCTTTATTACAGCGTGGCGGACTTCACCGTACGCGACTACGTTGGCGGCATGCAGGATCTGATTGACGGCGTCATCCGCCTGATCGGCGATCCGGAAACTCGCTACCGTGAAGATCCGGTGCGGATGCTGCGCGCCGTGCGCTTTGCCGCCAAACTGGATATGCGCATCAGCCCGGAAACCGCTGAGCCGATCCCGCGTCTGGCGACCTTAATGAACGACGTGCCGCCGGCGCGCCTGTTTGAAGAAGCGCTCAAACTGCTACAGGCAGGCTACGGGTTTGAAACCTACAAGCTGCTGCGCGAATACAACCTGTTCCAGCCGCTGTTCCCGACCATCACCCGCTACTTCACCGAAGATGGCGACAGCCCGATGGAGCGTATCATCGCCCAGGTGCTGAAGAACACCGACAACCGCATTCGTAACGATATGCGCGTTAACCCGGCGTTCCTGTTTGCCGCGATGTTCTGGTATCCGCTGCTGGAAATGGCGCAGAAAATCGCTCAGGAGAGCGGACTGGCCTATTACGACGCTTTCGCGCTGGCGATGAACGACGTGCTGGATGAAGCCTGCCGTTCGCTGGCGATTCCAAAACGTATTACCACGCTGGTACGCGATATCTGGCAGCTGCAGCTGCGAATGTCCCGCCGTCAGGGTAAGCGCGCATGGAAGCTGATGGAGCATCCGAAATTCCGCGCGGCCTACGACCTGCTGGCGCTGCGTGCCGAAGCGGAAAACAACCACGAATTACAACGCCTGACCCAGTGGTGGAGCGAATTCCAGGTGGTTGCGCCACCGGCGCAGAAAGAGATGCTCAACGATCTGGGCGACGAGCCGGACACCCGCCGTCGTCATCGCCGCCCGCGTAAACGCGCACCGCGCCGTGAAGGTAGCGCGTGACCGTCGTTTATATCGCCATCGGCAGCAACCTCGCCTCTCCGCTGGAGCAGGTGAATGCTGCCGTTGAGGCTATTGGCGCTATTCCGGAAAGCCGCATTATTCGCGTCTCTTCGTTTTATCGTACCCCGCCGCTCGGCCCACAGGATCAGCCCGATTACCTGAACGCCGCCGTTGCGCTGGAAACGACCCTCACGCCAGAAGCGCTGCTCAGCCATACTCAGCGCATCGAGCTACAGCAGGGACGTCAACGTAAAGCCGAACGCTGGGGGCCCCGCACCCTCGATTTAGACATCATGCTGTTTGGTCAGGAAATGATTCATACCGAAAAGCTGACCGTTCCGCATTACGACATGTACAACCGCGGCTTTATGCTGTGGCCGCTGTACGAAATTGCCCCGAATTTATGCTTCCCTGACGGCGTCAGCCTGCAGCAGCGTCTGGATACCCTGGGCGCGGAAAAACCCGCCAGCTGGTAACGCGGCCCCCTCATTTTTAGCGATCCCTGCTTTACGCGAAATCGCTTGCCTAAAATAATTGCCCCCCTGAAATCGGCTGCTAGAATGCCGGGTAATATGACCTTACCATCAGGAATAATTATGAAACCGACCACGATTGCCCTATTGCAGAAATGCAAGCAGGAAAAAAAGCGCTTCGCGACGATTACCGCCTACGACTACAGCTTTGCCAAACTGTTCGCTGACGTTGGCATCAACGTGATGCTGGTCGGTGATTCGCTGGGCATGACCGTCCAGGGGCACGACTCCACTCTGCCGGTGACGGTTGAAGACATCGCCTACCACACTCGCGCGGTACGTCGCGGTGCGCCGAACTGCCTGCTGCTTTCCGATCTGCCGTTTATGGCCTATGCCACACCGGAGCTGGCGTTTGAGCACTCTGCCACGGTCATGCGCGCGGGCGCCAACATGGTCAAAATCGAGGGCGGCGCATGGCTGGTTGATACCGTGAAAATGCTCACCGACCGTGCGGTACCGGTCTGCGGCCACCTGGGGCTGACGCCGCAGTCGGTCAATATTTTTGGCGGCTACAAGGTGCAGGGCCGCGGCGACGCAGGCCAGGTGCTGTTGGATGACGCGCTGGCGCTGGAAGCGGCAGGTGCGCAGCTGTTGGTGCTGGAGTGCGTGCCGGTTGAGCTGGCGAAACGCGTGACCGAAGCGCTGTCGATTCCGGTGATTGGTATCGGCGCGGGCAACGTCACCGATGGGCAGATCCTGGTCATGCACGATGCATTTGGCATCACCGGCGGCCATATTCCGAAATTCGCGAAAAATTTCCTTGCCGAAGCGGGCGACATGCGCGCGGCGGTGCGGCAGTATATTGCTGAAGTGGAGTCCGGCGTTTATCCGGGCGAAGAACACAGTTTCCATTAAGGAGTCAAGTTGTGTTGATTATTGAAACCCTGCCGCTGCTGCGCCAGCATATCCGTCGTCTGCGTCAGGAAGGCAAGCGTGTTGCATTGGTTCCCACCATGGGCAACCTGCACGATGGTCATATGACGCTGGTTGAAGAAGCGAAAACGCGCGCAGATGTGGTTGTTGTCAGTATCTTCGTCAACCCGATGCAGTTTGACCGCCCTGAAGATCTGGCGCGCTATCCCCGCACGTTGCAGGAAGACTGCGAGAAGCTCAACAAGCGTAAGGTTGATTTTGTCTTCGCCCCGTCGGAGAAAGAAATCTATCCGCAGGGACTGGAAGGCCAAACCTATGTTGACGTTCCCGGTCTTTCCACCATGTTGGAAGGTGCCAGCCGTCCAGGCCACTTCCGCGGCGTCTCGACCATCGTCAGCAAGCTGTTTAACCTTGTCCAGCCGGACATCGCCTGCTTTGGCGAGAAAGACTTCCAGCAGTTGGCGCTGATTCGCAAAATGGTCGCCGACCTGGGCTACGATATCGAGATCGTCGGCGTGCCGATTATCCGTGCTAAAGATGGCCTGGCGTTAAGTTCACGCAACGGCTACCTGACGGCAGAGCAGCGTAAAATCGCCCCGGGTCTGTACAAAGTGATGACCCGTGTGGCCGAGAAGCTGAAGGCCGGCGAACGCGACCAGGAAGAGATGATCGCTATCGCCGAGCAGGAGCTGAACGAGAAAGGCTTCCGCGCCGATGATATTCAGATTCGCGATGCCGATACCCTGCTTGACCTGACCGACAGCAGCAAACGTGCGGTGATCCTGATGGCGGCGTGGCTGGGCCAGGCGCGTCTGATTGATAACCAGAGCGTAGAACTGTAATTTTCGTGCCCTTCCCGGTGGCGCTTCGCTTGGCCGGGCTACAATCGGGCAACCCGGGCGAGGCGCATTAGCGCTGACTCCGGGGCGTCATTCTGCAATGACGATACCGTTTGCAGCAGGTTATGCGTGTCGATGCGCAATTAATCGTAAGCAAGGTTAATCGCATATAGACACCTGGTATAAATCGGGCAATACTGCCTGCGAAATTTCTCAAAGCAGTCGCGAACTGCTTTGTTTCCGTTAAGAATTAAAGGTAAACGCTATGATTCGCACAATGCTGCAGGGCAAACTCCACCGCGTGAAAGTCACGCATGCCGACCTGCACTATGAAGGTTCCTGCGCGATTGACCAGGACTTCCTCGACGCCGCCGGTATTCTGGAAAACGAAGCCATTGATATCTGGAATGTGAACAACGGCAAGCGTTTCTCCACCTACGCTATCGCGGCTGAACGCGGTTCGAAAATCATCTCCGTCAACGGTGCGGCAGCGCACAACGCTGACGTAGGCGACATCGTTATCATCGCCAGCTTCGTAACCATGAGTGATGAAGAAGCGCGTACCTGGCGCCCGAACGTTGCCTATTTCGAAGGCGACAACGAGATGAAGCGCACCGCTAAAGCCATTCCGGTTCAGGTTGCCTGATCTTCTCTGGCGCGCCGCTCATGCGGTGCGCCAGCTTATCCCTGCGGTTGGTTGCTGATTAACCGCGACATGGTCTCCAGCGAATCCGTCCGCAGAATATACAGCCGTTTCAGTAGCATCGGGTTATCGCCCGGCTTCACCTTCCCTTTCACCGTCGTCACCGCCAGATGAAAACCGGCATCATGCGCCGCCTTCACCGCCGTCGCGTTATAACCGCCAAACGGATAGGAAAGGAACAACACGTGCGGGTTAAACTGCGCCAGGGCCCGGCGCGAGCGTTCAAAATCGAACAGAATATTGTGATAGCTGCGGCTGAGCAGTATGGGCCGTCGATAACCGTCAACGCGATGCAGAAAATGGGTATGCGACTGGAAATCAAAGACGTCCTTAATCTCCTCCAGCTCGGAAACACTCATAAACTGTAGCGACTTCGGCGCCCATTTCTGCGGATGGCGCTTAATACGCGACGAGATGATAAACGCGGTGGCCTTAAAGCCGTACTGCTTCAGAATGGGATAGGCGTAGCGGCTGACTGACTTCAGGCCATCGTCAAAGGTGATGACCACTGCGCGCCCCGGCAGATTCGCGCGGTTATGCACGTAGTCATCCAGTTGATACATCGTGAGCGTGGTATAGCCCATATCACGCAGCCAGGTCATCTGGTTACTAAAGGCGCGTACCGACGTGGTGGTGGAGGTATGGCGAAAACGGGTGTTCTCTTCATCGCGCAGAATATGGTGATAGGTGATGACCGGAATACCGTTATCCCGCTGGGCATCAAGCGCGCTGATATAGGCCAGGCGTTCACCGATACGGATCTGGTACCACGTCTGATTCAGCCGATCTTTGAGCTTATTGACCACCGGATAGCGCAGATTCTCTGCCAGGGTACCGAACGGCGCGCTCCCCACATCCGGCGCGTTGTATACCGGAGTATCTTTCCAGGTGATCACATTCTGGTTACTGAGCGGCTTGTTCAGATCTCCTAGCCCATCCTCCACGCGCTGCCGCCCCTGCACGGGTTCAAGGTGACCTTTGTCGATAAATCCTTTCCCGAAGCCAAAGCTAAAGGTGTAATAATCTTCAGCGCCCGGCTCAATGGCAATAATCTGCCCGGCACGCAGGTTACCGACGGTCTGAGTTTTATTGCCAATACGCGCCCATACCGTCGCATCCTCAGTGGTTTGCATATAACGGGCGGGCAAAGCGGCGCTCACGCCACCAGCGAGGAAGAGCAGAAGAAAAACAACCGAGCGTATAGCCATGAGCAATAACCGAAGCGGGAACCGACTTCGCTATTGTAACAAAAGCGCGATCAATACCAATGTTTAAGGCTTATACAAATCATGGAGCAGTATAAATGGCGGATTTTTTTGCTGTTGGTGCCACAGACTCGTCACACCGGGCGTTCCCTGTTCAACAATACGGTTACGGAAATCGCTACTGCTGAGCGTGTCCCTCAGGGGAACCATTTTTTCAATCAATGGATACTGAATCCCCGCAATCACCTCACAGCCGCTGTGCTTATGGCTCATTAACGAAGCAACGCGATAAGGCGCCGACCCGGCATTGTCGGTCAGAAAAATGACGCCGTCGCCGGAGTCGGTTTGATGCAGCGCGTCACACATCATCCGGCTCAGCATATTGGCGCTTAATCCACGCCAGTAGTTCACGGCCCGGCATTGCGGCAGCGGCCCGAACTTTTTTTCCAGACGATCCAGCAGTTCCTGTGCGCGATCGTCATGGCAGGAAATAACCCAACCTAACATAGCTTGCCTCCTTAGCAGGCAAGTAGTTTAGCGGAGTGATTGATAAAGAGGGGTGATGACTGTCAAAGAATACTTCCCGGCAGACGCCGTCTGCCGGGAAATTAGGCACAATCAGCTGCGCAGACCGCGTCCGCGCTGAATGAGATACCAGCACAGCAGGTAGAAGGCGATGATAAATACCACCAGCACACCGAAGGTGGTGACCAGCGGCACATCGTTAATACCGAGGAAGCCGTAACGGAAGCCGCTGATCATGTAGACGATCGGGTTCAGGTGCGACAGCCCCTGCCAGAACGGCGGCAGCAGCGTCAGCGAATAGAACACGCCGCCAAGGTAGGTCAGCGGTGTCAGCACAAAAGTAGGAATCAGGCTGATATCATCAAAGGTTTTCGCAAACACCGCGTTCAGCAAACCGGCCAGCGAGAACAGAATCGCCGTCAGGATCAGCGTCAGCGCCACAAAGACCCAGGAGTGCACCTGGAACGGGACGAAGAACAGCGAAACCGCCGTCACCAGAATGCCCACGCACAGGCCGCGAGCGACCCCACCGCCGACAAAACCGGCGATGATCACGTGCGTCGGTACCGGCGCGACCAGCAGCTCTTCGATATTGCGCTGGAACTTAGCGCTGAAGAACGACGACGCCACGTTGGCGTAAGCGTTGGTAATGACCGCCATCATAATCAAACCCGGCACGATAAACTGCATGTAGGTAAAGCCGTGCATTTCACCGATGCGCGAACCGATCAGGTTGCCGAAGATAATAAAGTACAGCGTCATGGTGATAACCGGCGGCACCAGCGTCTGTACCCAGATACGCATAAAGCGATGGATCTCTTTCGCCCAGATGCTTTTCAGCGCGACCCAGTAAAGCTGCATCATGCGCGATCTCCTTGTTTTTCATTAACCAGCGAAACAAACAGCTCTTCCAGACGGTTCGCTTTGTTACGCATACTCAGCACCTGAATGCCCTGGGCGCTCAGCTGGCTGAAGACGCTGTTAATCCCCTGCTCGCGCAGTACTTCCACTTCCAGCGTTGAGGTATCGACCAGGTTGTACTGATAACCTTCAAGCTTCGGCAGCGGGCTTTTTGGCGCCAGATCGAGAATAAAGGTTTCCGATTTCAGCTTGGAAAGTAGCGCCTTCATTGAGGTGTTTTCCACCAGCTCGCCGCGCTGGATAATGCCGATATTGCGGCACAGCATTTCGGCCTCTTCCAGATAGTGAGTGGTCAGAATAATGGTGGTGCCTTTGTCGTTGAGATCCTTGAGGAAACCCCACATCGAGCGGCGCAGTTCGATATCCACGCCCGCGGTCGGTTCATCGAGAATCAGCAGCTTCGGCTCATGCATCAGCGCGCGGGCGATCATCAGACGACGCTTCATCCCGCCGGAGAGCATTCTCGCGCGTTCGTTGCGTTTTTCCCACAGATCGAGCTGTTTCAGGTATTTTTCGCTGCGAATAACCGCTTCTTTACGCTCAACACCGTAGTAACCAGCCTGATTCACCACGATTTGCTGCACGGTTTCAAACGGGTTGAAGTTGAACTCCTGCGGCACCAGTCCGAGCTGACGCTTGGCGTTGACCACGTCTTTTTGCAGGTCATAGCCGAAGACGCTCACGCGCCCGGAGGTTTTATTCACCAGCGAGCTGATGATACCGATAGTGGTGGATTTACCCGCGCCGTTTGGCCCCAACAGCGCGTAAAAATCACCGGCTTCCACCTTCAGATCGATCCCGCGCAGCGCTTGCACACCGCCCGGATAGGTCTTCGTCAGTTGCTCTAATTCCAGTGCAATGGTCATAGATTTTCGCTTACCTTACATTCCGATACTTGATATTGGGTTTTAATAAATCAGGACTTGCCCTATATTAACCCAACGAAAATTACTGGGTTACCGCTTCCATGAACGACATAGATACACTCATCAGCAACAATGCACTATGGTCAAAGATGCTGATAGAAGAGGATCCCGGTTTTTTTGAGAAACTGTCGCAGGCGCAAAAACCACGCTTTTTGTGGATCGGATGTTCCGACAGCCGCGTTCCCGCCGAACGTCTCACCGGGCTTGAGCCTGGCGAACTGTTTGTTCACCGTAACGTGGCAAACCTGGTTATCCACACTGACCTCAACTGCCTTTCCGTGGTGCAGTATGCCGTTGATGTACTGGAAGTTGAACACATTATTATCTGCGGCCACTACGGTTGCGGCGGCGTACAGGCGGCGGTAGAAAACCCGGAGCTGGGCTTAATCGACAACTGGCTGCTGCATATCCGCGATATCTGGTTCAAACATAGTTCATTGCTGGGCGAGATGCCGCCAGAACGTCGTCTGGATACGTTATGTGAGCTGAACGTGATGGAACAGGTGTATAACCTGGGGCACTCCACCATCATGCAGTCTGCGTGGAAGCGCGGCCAGAAGGTGATGATTCACGGTTGGGCCTACGGTATTCATGACGGCCTGCTGCGCGATCTCGATGTGACCGCCACCAGCCGCGAAACCCTGGAGCAGCGTTACCGCCACGGGATTTCCAACCTCAAGTTAAAGCATATCAATCATAAGTAGTGCAGGGATTGCCGGGTGGCGGCTAACGCCTTACCCGGCCTACAAGCCTGCGCCGTAGGCCTGATAAGCGAAGCGCCATCAGGCACCCGCGTATTATTCGTCTAACAGCACCACTTTGCCGACGTACGGCAGATGGCGGTAACGTTGCGCGTAGTCGATACCGTAACCGACGACGAATTCATCCGGAATGGAGAAACCGACGAACTCAACCGGCACGTCCACTTCACGGCGAGACGGTTTGTCCAGCAACGTACAGATCGCCAGCGACTTCGGCTCACGCAGGCCGAGTATCTCGCGCACTTTCGACAGCGTATTGCCCGAGTCGATAATGTCTTCGACGATCAGCACGTCTTTACCGCGAATATCTTCATCCAGGTCTTTAAGGATTTTCACGTCGCGGGTGGTCGACATACCGCTGCCATAGCTGGATGCCGTCATAAAATCGACTTCGTGCGGTACCTGCACTTCACGGCACAGATCGGCCATGAACATGAATGAACCGCGCAGCAAACCCACCAACACCATTTCGCTGCCGCTATCTTTATAGCGCTCGTTAATCTGACGACCCAGTTCGGCGATACGCGCTTTGATCTCCGCTTCCGGGATCATCACTTCAACAGTATGTTTCATTTAACTAACCACATGATTTTAAATGTAAATCACTCAACCTGTTAACCCAGAGCCGCGAGGTTGATCAGCAAGCGAGAAAGTATACCAGCAAAACGATTAATGCGGCTAATTCGATAATAAAGCTCATTTTGTGATTTCGATCACACTTGTTAAATCCTATAATCAAATGAAAGCAATAATTAACAAACAAACGGACACATTTCTATGGCTGAAACAAAAAACCAACAACCACGACTGCTCGCGAGGCTAACCACCCTCTTTGCGGCTTTTTGTGGTTTGTATCTTCTGATTGGTGGAGCATGGCTGGTCGCCGTTGGCGGCTCCTGGTATTACCCGGTCGCCGGGCTGGTGATGCTGGGCGTTACCGCGCTGCTGTGGCGCGGTAAACGTTCGGCGCTGTGGCTGTATGCGGTACTGCTGGTCGCCACCATGATCTGGGGCGTGTGGGAAGTCGGCTTCGACTTCTGGGCGCTCACCCCGCGCAGCGACGTGCTGGTGATCTTCGGCGTGTGGCTGATTCTGCCGTTCGTCTGGCGTCGCCTGATCGTGCCGTCCAGCGGTGCCGTTGGCGCGCTGGTCGTAGCATTGTTGGTCAGCGCCGCGATTCTGACGTGGGCAGGATTCCATGACCCGCAAGAAGTGAACGGCACGCTGAGCGCCGACGCCACGCCTGCAGAGCCTATCTCGCAGATTGCAGACCAGGACTGGCCCGCCTATGGTCGTAACCAGGAAGGCCAGCGCTTCTCGCCACTTAAGCAAATTAACGCGGAGAACGTGCACAACCTGAAGGAAGCCTGGGTGTTCCGCACCGGCGACCTGAAGCAGCCAAACGATCCGGGTGAAATCACCAATGAAGTGACGCCGATTAAGATTGGCGACATGCTCTATCTGTGTACTGCCCACCAGCGTCTGTTCGCGCTGGATGCGGCTACCGGGAAAGAGAAGTGGCACTTCGACCCGCAGCTGGGAACCGACCCGAGCTTCCAGCACGTGACCTGCCGCGGCGTGTCTTATCACGAAGCGACGGCGGCGAACGCCTCGCCTGACGTGGTCTCCGATTGCCCGCGTCGTATTATTCTGCCGGTGAACGATGGCCGAATTTTTGCCCTCAATGCCGACACCGGTAAGCTGTGTGAATCCTTTGCGAACAAAGGCATTCTGAACCTGCAAACCGATATGCCGGTCACCACGCCGGGAATGTATGAACCGACTTCACCGCCGATTATCACCGATAAAGTGATTGTGATTGCCGGTGCGGTTACCGACAACTTCTCTACCCGCGAGCCGTCTGGCGTAATTCGCGGCTTCGACGTCAACAGCGGCAAACTGCTGTGGGCCTTTGACCCGGGCGCGAAAGATCCTAACGCCCTTCCGCAACCCGGCCAGCATTATACCTTCAACTCGCCGAACTCCTGGGCACCCGCGGCCTACGATGCGAAGCTGGACCTGGTCTACCTGCCGATGGGCGTTACTACTCCGGATATCTGGGGCGGCAACCGTACACCGGAACAGGAACGCTTTGCCAGCTCCATTGTGGCGCTGAACGCCACCACCGGTAAACTAGCCTGGAGCTACCAGACCGTTCACCACGATCTGTGGGACATGGATATGCCTTCCCAGCCGACGCTGGCAGACATCACCGTCGATGGCAAAACCGTACCGGTTATCTACGCACCGGCCAAAACCGGCAACATCTTCGTGCTGGATCGCCGTAACGGCGAGCTGGTCGTCCCGGCACCGGAAAAACCGGTCCCGCAGGGCGCGGCGAAAGGCGACTACGTCACCAAAACTCAGCCGTTCTCTGACCTGAGCTTCCGTCCGAAGAAAGACCTGAGCGGTGCAGACATGTGGGGCGCCACCATGTTTGACCAGCTGGTGTGCCGCGTGATGTTCCATCAGCTGCGCTATGAAGGCATCTTCACCCCGCCGTCAGAGCAAGGCACGCTGGTGTTCCCGGGTAACCTAGGGATGTTTGAGTGGGGCGGTATCTCTGTCGATCCGAATCGTCAGGTGGCGATTGCCAACCCGATGGCGCTGCCGTTCGTCTCTAAACTGATTCCACGCGGCCCAGGCAACCCGATGGAGCAGCCGAAAGACGCGAAAGGTAGCGGTACAGAAGCGGGGATTCAGCCCCAGTACGGCGTGCCGTACGGCGTTACGCTGAACCCGTTCCTCTCTCCGTTCGGACTGCCGTGCAAACAGCCGGCCTGGGGTTACATCTCCGCGCTGGATCTGAAAACCAATGAAGTGGTGTGGAAAAAACGTCTGGGTACGCCGCAGGATAGCCTGCCGTTCCCGCTGCCAATTCCATTGCCGTTCAATATGGGGATGCCGATGCTGGGCGGCCCGATTTCCACCGCCGGTAACGTGCTGTTTATCGCCGCAACCGCCGATAACTACCTGCGCGCATACAACATGAGCAACGGTGAGAAACTGTGGCAAGGACGTCTGCCGGCAGGCGGCCAGGCGACGCCGATGACCTATGAGGTCAACGGTAAGCAGTTCGTGGTTATCTCCGCGGGCGGCCACGGGTCGTTTGGCACAAAAATGGGCGACTATATTGTGGCCTATGCGTTACCTGACGACACGAAGTAAACAAAATGCCGACCCTTAGGTCGGCATCAATCCCTCCCCGGGTCACGCGTTTTTGTGGCCCGGGGAAACGCTCTGTTATTTATCAAACTTAATCGACAGCAGCGATGCCCTCGCCACCCCCTGATACTGCCCCACCAGGTCTTTCGTCATATTAAACGCGGCCTGCACTGCCTTATCGTTTTCAGACGTGACCAGCAGCATGTTCAGTATTTCCGTATCCGCAGCCTGGGAGCGGAAGGTAATCAACCACGCTTTATGCCCATCAACCGTCACGGACTCCGCCTGCGGCTTAAAGTTACTCAGCATTTTCAGCGTCGCGTCTTTTGCGACATCCAGTTTGTCTGCGGGCAGCGCGTGACGTCCATTACTTACCCCTAAGGATGCTTTACCACGTTCATCACTATAAATAACCTGCGGACGGTTTTCTGACGGGTATTTGATTTTTGCCATATCGTCAGGCATCGGCGTGAAGACCTGCGGGATCTCGATGCTCAACTTCAGCTCGGGAATGTTTTTACGTTCCATCTTCATGTCAGCCTGTGCTGACACCGCCACCATCATGACAAAAGATGCGGCCAGAACCTTACCAAAGAGAGACATGTTCACCTCGTGATTAATTGTTATCCACACGAGTATATATTTAATTATCCGTTTGATACGGCGAAAATTTGTATCGCCTGGAGGGTGTTACCGGATAGCGTCGCCGCTATCCGGTTTTTGGCTAGACGGTAAAGCCAAGCATCATGCCGGTATCTTCATGCTCCAGCAGGTGACAGTGCGCCATGTAGGCCTGATCTTTCGGGGCCTCATGATCGAACTTCACCAGCACTTCGCTAACGCCGCCTTCCACGCGCACCGTATCTTTCCAGCCCGTGCGATGCGCCGCTGGCGGCTGGCCGTTTTCCCGCAAAATGCGGAACTGGGTACCGTGAATATGGAACGGGTGCAGCATCATGTCGCCCTCGCCGGAAATGACCCAGCGCTCAAACTTGCCTTTTTCCGCCGCGAACATCGGCTGGTTCATATCAAAGGCTTTACCGTTGATCTTATTCGCATTGTGGAAATCGAACCCGCCTTCACCGTGCTGCATGTGGCCCATATTGCCGTGGTCCATTTTCATACCGCCGTGTCCCATCATGTTGCCATGATCCATTCCACCCATCGCCTGATTGCCGTATTTCTGCATCAATGCCTGCATGCCCATCATGTCGAGCATCGGGTCCATCGAAAGCTGGAGCTTGCGCTCGGTCAGGCCGTCCAGAGACGGCAGCGCGGGCATTTTCGCCAGCGTATCCGGCAGCGTACCAGAGCCCGGAATTCCGATCGGTTGGATGTGTAGCACCGGTACGGCCTTATCAAACGGCGCAACCGCCATCCCCATCTGGGTAACCGGCAGCGTCACCAGGTCGAACGCTTTGCCATCGCGGGCATCCACCAGCACTTCAAAACGCTCGCCCATCAGCATGGGTAGCTCGTTCACTTTCACCGGCTCGGCCAGCAGGCCGCCGTCGCTCGCCACCACGTACATCGGGCGTTTGTCGCTGATAGCAAGCGTCAGCGAGCGAGCGTTACAGCCGTTGAGCAGGCGCAGACGCAGCCAGCCGCGCGGCGGGGCGTGCAGCGGGAACGGCGCACCGTTGGTCAGCAGCGTATCGCCAAACCAGCCCACGGCGGCGCTCATCACATCCAGCTGATAATCAATCTCGCCCGCCGCGGTGAATTTTTTGTCCTGCATAATCACCGGAATATCGTCGATACCCCACTGCTTGGGCAGCATCAGCTTCTGGCTGTCTTCATCCTCAATCAGCACCAGTCCAGCCAGCCCCATCGCGACCTGATGCCCGGTTTTACCGTGCTGATGCGGGTGGAACCAGCAGGTCGCCGCTCGCTGCATCGGCGTAAAGCTCACCGTGCGGCTGGCCCCGGGCTGAATGACCCCCTGCGGCCCACCGTCGACCTCACCCGGCACCTCCAGGCCGTGCCAGTGCACGGTGGTCTCTTCCGCGAGTGCATTGTGGATTTTGACCGTGGCCGGGGTCCACTGCTGTAGACGAATTGCCGGCCCCAGCAGGTTGCCGTTATAGCCCCAGGTGGTCGCCGTTTTCCCCGCAAACTGCGTTTTCCCGGCCTGCACGGTCAGCAGGATCTGGTTATTCGCGTCGGCGGTAAGGATCGGCGGAATAGCAAGCGTAGGACGTTCAGCGGCAAATACCGCACGGCTCCATAGCGGCAAGGCGCTGGCAACGCCGACGGCGGCGCTTAATTTGAGAAAATCACGACGATGCATCGGTACTTCCTTTTCGGCTTGTGGTGATTATTTGAGCTTAAACCCTCCCCCTGCAGGAAGGTCAAGCGGAAAGCCATGAATAATGCTCCCCGTGTTGTGGGTAAATATGTTAACGTGGAATATCGACGATGTAAGGTAGAAGAAATGAAGACGTTTTTCCGAACGGTGCTGCTTGGATCGCTGCTGGCGATGTCCAGCTCGAGTTATGCTTTAAGCGAGTCTGAAGCGGAAGATATGGCCGATCTGACGGCGGTATTTGTGTTCCTGAAAAATGACTGCGGCTACCAGAACCTGCCTAATACCCAAATCCGTCGCGCGCTGGTCTTTTTCGCGCAGCAGAACCAGTGGGATCTCAGCAATTATGATACGTTTAACATGAAGGCGCTGGGTGAAGACAGCTACCGTGACCTCAGCGGCATCGGCATCCCAACGGCGAAAAAATGCAAGGCGCTGGCGCGTGATTCGTTAAGCCTGCTGGCTTACGTGAAGTAACAGACATGGCGGAGCCCGCAGGCTCCGCATCAATTAACGCTGTTGCACAAACTCGCGGTACGCAGCGACTACCTGCAGGAAATCCTCTACGCCGCAGAGCGACAGGCTCTCCTCGTCGTAGTAGCTCATCCCCTCTTCCATTTCGTCGCCGGAAAATTCCAGCTGATTAGCGCGAACCATCACTTCTTCGCCGTCCATCCACAGAGTGTATTCATGCCCGGCGCGCTGCCATGAGCGTTCGCTGCCTTTAACGGTGCGTGCAGCCTGTTCCACTTCATCCAGTAGCGAGAGGTTGTCTTTAACCTCTTCATTAAACCAGTGACCGACCACCTCGTGGCCCATCGACATTCGTACTTTTACCCCTCCGGTAACGTCGCGCAGAAATTCATAATCCATGATCTGTTCCTCTACAAAGGCAATGCGTCACCGCTGCATTGTACCTATGGGTAATTATCGCAGTCTGGAGGAATAAAAACAGCGTCGCCGCGGGAGGAATAGAAAAATAAAAAAGGTGAGAGCCGAAACTCTCACCTTTCCTGCCCGGCCAAACAACGTGACGCCGGGGACGCTCGCGGAGTCGGCGCTGATGCGCCTCCTCCGGGCTATGCCATTAGACCGCAGTCTGGAAAATCACGCCGTCCGCTTTCTCGGTGTACTGAGAAAGCTGGTCGAAGTTCAGATAACGGTAGGTATCCACCGCCGTCTTATCCACCTGCGCCACGTAGGTCTGGTACTCTTCCGGCGTCGGCAGTTTGCCGATCAGCGCCGCAACCGCCGCCAGCTCCGCAGAAGCCAGGAAGACGTTCGCACCGGTACCTAAACGGTTCGGGAAGTTACGGGTGGAAGTGGAAACCACCGTTGCACCGTCAGCCACGCGCGCCTGGTTACCCATACACAGGGAACAGCCAGGGATCTCAATACGCGCACCGCTCTTACCGAACACGCTGTAGTAGCCTTCTTCGGTCAGCTGCGCGGCGTCCATACGGGTTGGCGGCGCCACCCACAGACGAGTCGGCAGTTGGCCTTTATGGTTGTCCAGCAGCTTGCCGGCAGCACGGAAGTGGCCAATGTTGGTCATGCAGGAACCGATGAACACTTCGTCAATCTTCTCGCCCTGCACGTCGGACAGCAGACGCGCGTCGTCCGGATCGTTCGGCGCACAGAGAATTGGCTCTTTAATGTCAGCCAGATCGATGTCGATCACCGCCGCGTACTCTGCGTCAGCATCGGCTTCCAACAGCTGCGGATCCGCCAGCCATTTTTCCATACCCTGCACGCGACGTTCCAGGGTACGACGGTCGCCGTAGCCTTCTGCAATCATCCACTTCAGCAGGACGATGTTGGAGGTCAGATACTCAACGATCGGCTCTTTGTTCAGCTTGATGGTACAACCGGCAGCGGAACGCTCGGCGGAAGCATCGGTCAGCTCGAACGCCTGCTCGACTTTCAGATCCGGCAGACCTTCGATTTCCAGGATGCGGCCAGAGAAGATGTTTTTCTTACCCTTCTTCTCAACGGTCAGCAGGCCCTGTTTGATGGCGTACAGCGGGATGGCGTGTACCAGATCGCGCAGGGTGATGCCCGGCTGCATTTTGCCTTTGAAACGCACCAGAACAGATTCCGGCATATCCAGCGGCATCACGCCGGTCGCGGCGGCAAACGCCACCAGACCCGAACCCGCCGGGAAAGAGATACCAATCGGGAAACGGGTATGGGAGTCACCGCCGGTACCCACGGTATCCGGCAGCAGCATACGGTTCAGCCAGGAGTGGATAACGCCATCGCCCGGACGCAGAGAGACACCACCACGGTTCATAATGAAGTCTGGCAGCGTGTGGTGCGTGGTCACGTCAACCGGCTTCGGATACGCGGCGGTGTGACAGAAGGACTGCATCACCAGGTCAGAAGAGAAGCCCAGGCACGCCAGGTCTTTCAGTTCGTCACGGGTCATCGGGCCGGTCGTATCCTGAGAACCCACGGAGGTCATCTTCGGTTCGCAGTACGCGCCCGGACGGATACCTTTCACGCCGCAGGCGCGGCCAACCATTTTCTGTGCCAGAGAGAAGCCGCGGCTGCTTTCCGCCACGTCTTTTGCCTGACGGAATACGTCACTGTGCGGCAGGCCCAGCGCTTCACGCGCTTTGGTGGTCAGGCCACGACCGATAATCAGCGGGATACGGCCACCGGCGCGGACTTCGTCGATCAGCACGTCGGTTTTCAGTTCGAAGGTTGCCAGCAGTTCATCGGTCTCGTGGTTGCGCACTTCGCCTTTGTACGGGTAGACGTCAATCACGTCGCCCATATTCAGGTTGGCTACGTCCACTTCGATTGGCAGCGCGCCCGCATCTTCCATGGTATTGAAGAAGATAGGTGCAATTTTGCCGCCAAGGCACAGGCCGCCGCCGCGTTTGTTCGGTACATGAGGGATATCGTCACCCATGAACCACAGTACGGAGTTGGTCGCTGATTTACGGGAAGAGCCGGTACCCACAACGTCGCCCACGTAGGCCAGCGGGAAACCTTTCTGCTGCAGGGCTTCGATCTGCTTGATCGGGCCAACGCTGCCCGGCTGATCCGGGTCAATGCCTTCGCGGGCGTTTTTCAGCATCGCCAGGGCGTGCAGAGGAATATCCGGGCGTGACCACGCATCCGGCGCCGGAGACAGGTCATCGGTGTTGGTTTCACCGGTCACTTTGAAGACGGTAACGGTGATTTTGTCCGCCAGCGCAGGACGGCTCAGGAACCATTCGGCATCGGCCCAGGACTGAACAACCTGCTTCGCGTAGGCGTTGCCCGCTTTGGCTTTCTCTTCGACGTCGTAGAAGTTATCGAACATCAGCAGGGTGTGGGACAGCGCTTTGGCAACAATCGGCGCCAGTTTCGCATCGTCCAGCGCATCAATCAGCGGATGGATGTTGTAACCACCCTGCATGGTGCCTAACAGTTCAATGGCTTTTTCTGGGGAGACCAGCGGGGAAGTGGCTTCACCTTTCGCAACGGCGGCGAGGAAACCCGCTTTTACGTAGGCGGCTTCGTCAACGCCCGGCGGTACGCGATTAATTAACAGGTCTAACAGGAATTCTTCTTCGCCAACAGGCGGATTCTTCAGCAGCTCAACCAGCGCGGCCATTTGGGTTGCATCTAAGGGTTTGGCAACAATCCCAATGGCTGCACGCTCAGCTACGTGCTCACGGTATTCTTTTAGCACGACGGTATCTCCTCGCTCTCATTGTCATATGCGGTCGGCGATCTCTTCACGCTCCTGTGAGACAGCAGTTTGTAGGGTAAAAGCCCGGTACCGCGAGGGCCAGCATAGCAGGATTTCCGGAGACTGTTAATCCGTTTACAAAAAAGCAACATTAAATATTTGCTGAATCGTTAATGTTGATATAAGAGAGCAGGAAATCACCCTTTTAGATAGGAAAAAACCAACTGTTAGCAGCGATGTTAGATGTTTTGTTATTAAATCATTACTTATACGTAACAACGAACTTCAAGCCATGAGTGTGCGCAAGTGTAAACTCCTGTCAGATTTTCCCTGCATCCGCAGAAATCCCTGCTTTAATCAAAAAACAAACAACAGTCTCATTATACTCGCGGCATATCCGATCCCTCATACGGACTGTTTAGTTCTCTGGAGATCCACCATGAACTTGCCCTTTAAGCCCCACTATATTGCACTGGTGTGCAGCGCCGGGCTGCTTGCGGCGGCCGGTACGCTGTATGTCAAAAGCCG
>NZ_LXEU01000070.1 GCF_001654985.1 Kluyvera georgiana ATCC 51603 | reverse complement strand
CGGAAGCCGCAGCGACGCCAACCTACTCCACAGCGCAAATCACCCAGTGGGTGGCCCCCATCGCCCTTTACCCCGACCCGCTGCTGTCGCAGGTATTGATGGCCTCCACCTACCCGGATAGCGTCACTCAGGCAGTGCAGTGGTCGAAAGATCATCCCGGCCAGCAGGGCGATGCGGCGGTAAAAGCCGTCGCCGGGCAGCCGTGGGACGCCAGCGTGAAATCGCTGGTCGCCTTTCCTCAGCTGACGGGCATGATGGGCGAAGACCCTCAGTGGGTGACCAACCTGGGCAACGCTTTCCTTGCGCAGCCGCAGGATGTGATGGATGCAGTGCAAAAACTCCGACTGCTGGCGCAGCAGACTGGCTCGCTGAAATCGACACCGCAGCAAACGGTGACCACCACCAAACGCACGGCCTCCTCCACCGGCTCCAGTCATACAACCAGCAGCACAAGCAGCTCACCAACGGTGATTAAGATCGAGCCGAGCGATCCGCAGGTGGTGTACGTTCCGAACTACAACCCGACGGTCGTTTATGGCAACAGCTGGCCTTACACCTCAGCGCCGCCGGTTTATCTGCCGCCACCTCCCGGGGAGCAGTTCGCCGACAGCTTTGTACGCGGTTTTGGCTTTAGCCTGGGCGTGGCGACAACCTACGCGATTTTCAGCAACATTGACTGGGATGATGACGATCACCACCACGATGATGATCACCATCACGATGACGATCATTATGATCGCGGCGGCTACCAGCATAATGGCGATAACATCAATATTAATGTAAATAATTTCAACAAGATAACCGGAGCGAATCTGAGCGGAGAAACCCGCAACTGGCAGCATAATCCGGCCTATCGCGGTAATACGCCTTATCCGAATAATACGGTAGCCAATCAGTTCCACCGGACCAACGTCGCCGGCGGGCTGAGCGCCACTCACCAGACTCCGGCGTTAGCTACGCCGCATCAGACCGATGTCGCGGGCGGCCTCAGCGCCACCCAACATACTGCGCCGAACCGCGATGCGCAGCGTCAAGCGGCAATGCAGCAGCTTAACCAGCGCACGCATAGCAACGGCACAACGCCAGCGGCCGCTGACTCGCGGGACGCTCAGCGCCGCGCCGCATCGCAGCAGCTCAACCACACCGTGCAGCGCAATAACTTCCGCGGCTACGATGCCCCGACGAGCCATATCGCCACGCGGAATACCCAGCCGCGAGAGGCCGCGCAGCGCATCCAGCAGTCGCATCCGCAGCTTAACGATAGCCAACGGCAAAGCCTCCAGCGTGAACGTCAGAATGGCGAAAAACTGCATCTTAATCAGGACATGATGGGTCAGCGCAGCGCATTACAGGCACATCGTGAAGGCGCGCGCAGTAATGTTTTCAGCGGCAACGAAAGCCGCGCCCCCTCCTGGCAGTCACAGCAGTCACGCGGGCTTGAGAGCCGTCGTGCTTCCGGCCTCGGCGGTGAGCAGCGCAGCGGTGGGCTGGCTGAGCATCATGAGTTTCGTCGACGCTAAAGGACAACAAGATGAAAAAGCAGATACAGATAGCCCTGCTGGCGCTGGCAATGTCGCCGCTAATGGCATGGGCACAGCAGACGTTCTCCACGCCAGAGCAGGCGGCCAGCGCGCTGGTGGATGCCGTCAGCCACAAAGATGACAACAAACTGGACAAACTCTTCGGCGAAAACTGGCAGCAGTTTTTACCGCCTGACGGCGTTGACCAGGAGGCCGTTGCTCGTTTTCTTCGCGACTGGCGGCTCGGTCATCGGATAATCACACAGGGCAACACCGCCTGGTTAGATGTGGGTAACGACGGCTGGCGGCTGCCCATCCCCATGGAAAAAGGCAACACCGGCTGGGCCTTTAATATCGCGGCAGGCGAAGATGAGATTCTGACCCGCGCCATTGGCCGCAACGAGCTTTCGGCCATTGAAGCCATGCACGCCTACGTGGATGCGCAGGAAGATTACTATCAGCTCAACCACGCCTGGGCGCAGAAAATTATCAGCAGCGACGGGAAAAAAGACGGCCTCTACTGGCCCATCAAGCCGGGAGAAGATCCCAGCCCTCTGGGGCCAAACTTCAGCCCCTCGGTGCCGGGTGAAGGCTATCACGGCTACCATTTCCGCATCATCGCCGACGGCGACAAAGGCGAAGTCGCCCTGCTGGCCTGGCCGGTTGAGTGGGGGCAAACGGGCATCATGAGCTTTATGGTCGATAAGACTGACCGCGTTTACGAAGCGAACTTAGGCGCAGAGACGGCGCAAAAAGCGCAGGTTATTACCCAGTTCTCGCCGGACTCCAGCGTCGGCTGGCAGGCCGTCGCCGAATAAAAAAT
>NZ_LXEU01000069.1 GCF_001654985.1 Kluyvera georgiana ATCC 51603 | reverse complement strand
GCCCTCAGGCCGCTTATGTCATTCCGATAACCGGGAAAAAGAATTACTTCTTCTTCGCTTTCGGGTTCGGCAGGTCGGTGATGCTACCTTCGAACACTTCGGCCGCCAGGCCAACAGACTCGTGCAGAGTCGGGTGAGCGTGGATAGTCAGCGCGATGTCTTCTGCATCACAGCCCATTTCGATCGCCAGACCGATTTCACCCAGCAGCTCGCCGCCGTTGGTGCCGACAATCGCGCCGCCGATAACACGGTGAGATTCTTTGTCGAAGATCAGTTTGGTCATACCGTCTGCGCAGTCGGAAGCGATAGCACGGCCAGAAGCAGCCCACGGGAAGGTGGCGGTTTCGTAGCTGATGCCTTTCTCTTTCGCTTCTTTCTCAGTCAGACCAACCCATGCAACTTCTGGCTCAGTGTACGCGATGGACGGGATAACTTTCGGATCGAAGTAGTGTTTCTTACCGGAAATAACTTCGGCAGCCACGTGACCTTCGTGAACACCTTTGTGCGCCAGCATCGGCTGACCGACGATATCGCCGATAGCAAAGATGTGCGGCACGTTGGTGCGCAGCTGTTTGTCAACGTGGATGAAGCCACGGTCGTCAACTTCCACGCCAGCTTTGCCCGCATCGAGGTTTTTACCGTTCGGCACACGGCCGATAGCAACCAGCACCGCGTCGTAGCGTTTCGCTTCAGACGGCGCTTTTTTGCCTTCCATGGAAACGTAAATACCGTCTTCTTTAGCTTCAACGGCAGTCACTTTGGTTTCCAGCATCAGGTTGAATTTCTTGCTGATGCGCTTGGTGAAGACTTTAACGATATCTTTGTCAGCAGCCGGGATAACCTGGTCGAACATTTCAACCACGTCAATCTCTGAACCCAGCGCGTGGTACACGGTACCCATTTCCAGACCGATGATACCGCCGCCCATGACCAGCAGGCGTTTTGGCACTTCTTTCAGTTCCAGTGCGTCTGTGGAGTCCCAAATGCGCGGATCTTCATGCGGAATGAACGGCAGCTGAATTGGACGAGAGCCCGCCGCGATGATCGCATTGTCGAAGTTGATCACGGTTTTGCCGTTTTCGCCTTCCACTTCCAGGGTGTTAGCCCCGGTGAATTTACCCAGACCGTTAACCACTTTCACTTTACGGCCTTTGGCCATACCAGCCAGACCGCCGGTCAGTTGAGTGATGACTTTCTCTTTCCAGGTACGAATCTTGTCGATATCGGTTTTCGGCTCACCGAAGACGATACCGTGTTCAGCCAGCGCTTTGGCTTCTTCGATAACTTTTGCTACGTGCAGCAGCGCTTTAGAAGGGATACAGCCAACGTTCAGACAAACACCACCGAGGGTGCTGTAACGTTCTACGATTACGGTTTCCAGACCTAAATCAGCGCAACGGAAAGCAGCAGAGTAACCCGCCGGGCCCGCCCCAAGTACCACGACCTGAGTTTTAATTTCAGTACTCATCATGACCTCTATCATTTGTATCCGGCGGTCTGACGTTATAGTTATTACGCCCATCATCCACCGGGACGTTCTATCCGCGTGTATTTTACAAAATTGTTAACAATTTTTAAACAACAAACGGCAAACGATTTTGTCCTTTGTTGCTGATAACCCCTAACCACTCCGAGGTTACCAGAAAAAAGCCGGCCGTCAGGCCGGCTTTTTCATTACATCACCAGACGGCGAATGTCAGACAGCATGTTGTTGATGATGGTGATAAAGCGCGCACCGTCCGCACCGTCGATAACGCGGTGGTCGAAGGAGAGCGAAATCGGCATCATCAGACGCGGCATAAACTCTTTACCGTTCCACACTGGCTCCATAGAGGACTTGGAGACACCGAGGATCGCCACTTCCGGCGCGTTCACAATCGGTGCGAAGTGGGTGGTACCCAGGCCGCCGATGCTGGAGATGGTGAAGCAACCGCCCTGCATTTCGCCAGCGGTCAGCTTGCCATCACGCGCTTTCTTGGAGATGGTGGTCAGTTCGCGAGACAGCTCGGTAATGCTCTTCTTGTTCACGTCTTTGAAGACCGGAACAACCAGACCATTCGGGGTATCTACCGCAACGCCGATGTTGATGTATTTTTTCAGCGTCAGACGCTGACCATCTTCGGACAGAGAGCTGTTGAAGCGCGGCATCTGTTCCAGAGCGGCGGCAACGGCTTTCATGATGAAGACCACTGGGGTGAATTTCACGTCCAGTTTACGTTTTTCAGCTTCGGCGTTCTGCTGTTTACGGAACGCTTCCAGATCGGTGATATCGGTCTTATCGAAGTGGGTAACGTGCGGGATCATCACCCAGTTACGGCTCAGGTTAGCACCAGAGATTTTCTGGATACGGCCCAGTTCCACTTCTTCGATTTCACCAAACTTGCTGAAGTCGACTTTCGGCCAAGGCAGCATGCCCGGAATACCGCCGCCTGCTGCTGCAGCCGGAGCCGCTTCGGCACGCTTGATAGCGTCTTTCACGTAAGCCTGAACGTCTTCGCGCAGGATACGACCTTTACGGCCAGACCCTTTCACTTTCGCCAGGTTCACGCCGAATTCGCGCGCCAGGCGACGAATCAGCGGAGTAGCGTGGACGTAAGCGTCGTTCTCAGCAAACTCAGATTTGCCTTCCGCTTTTGCAGCTGGAGCAGGCGCTGCTGCTTGTGCAGGCGCGGCGGCCGGAGCCGGAGCTGCTGCCTGAGCCGGCGCGGCAGCAGGTGCTGCGCCTTCCACTTCGAAGACCATAATCAGAGAACCGGTTTTGACTTTGTCGCCGGTGCTGATTTTGATCTCTTTCACGGTGCCCGCGAACGGTGCCGGAACTTCCATAGAGGCTTTGTCGCCTTCTACGGTAATCAGTGACTGCTCAGCGGCAATTTTATCGCCGACTTTAACCATCACTTCAGTGACTTCAACTTCGTCACCGCCGATATCCGGTACGTTAACTTCTTTGGAGCCCGAAGCTACTGCCGGAGCCGCCGCTGCGGCAGGCGCTGCTGCCTGAGCCGGTGCAGCCGCTGGTGCCGCGCCCGCGACTTCGAAGACCATAATCAGAGAGCCGGTAGACACTTTGTCGCCGGTGTTCACTTTGATCTCTTTCACGGTACCCGCGAACGGCGCCGGGACTTCCATAGAGGCTTTATCGCCTTCTACGGTGATCAGCGACTGCTCTGCGGTCACGGTGTCGCCCACTTTCACCAGAATCTCGGTCACTTCAACTTCGTCACCGCCGATATCCGGAACGTGTACGTCTTTTGCTGCCGCTGCAGCAGGTGCTGCTGCCGGAGCCGCTTCTTTCTTCTCTTCTGCCTTGACAGGTGCAGCTGCTGCTGCACCGTCGGCGGAATCGAAAATCATGATCAGTTTGCCGGTCTCAGTTTTGTCGCCAACAGAGACTTTGATCTCTTTAACGATACCAGCCTGAGGAGACGGAACTTCCATAGAGGCTTTGTCGCCTTCTACGGTGATCAGCGACTGTTCAGCTTCAACTTTGTCGCCTACTTTGACCAGGATCTCGGTGATTTCAACTTCATCAGCCCCGATGTCCGGTACATTGATTTCGATAGCCATTGTTCTTTTACCTCTTACGCCAGACGCGGGTTAACTTTTTCTGCATCGATGTTGAATTTGGTAATTGCTTCCGCAACCACTTTCTTATCGATTTCGCCACGTTTAGCCAGTTCGCCCAGTGCCGCTACAACCACGTAGGAAGCATCAACTTCGAAGTGGTGACGCAGGTTTTCACGGCTATCAGAGCGGCCAAAGCCGTCGGTACCCAGTACGCGGTAATCATCAGCCGGTACATAAGTACGAACCTGCTCAGCAAACAGTTTCATATAGTCGGTAGAGGCGACAGCCGGAGCGTCGTTCATCACCTGAGCGATGTACGGAACGCGCGGCGTTTCCAGCGGGTGCAGCATGTTCCAGCGCTCACAATCCTGGCCATCACGCGCCAGTTCAGTGAAGGAAGTCACAGAGTACACGTCAGAGCCCACACCGTAGTCTTTCGCCAGGATCTGTGCTGCTTCACGGACGTGACGCAGGATAGAACCGGAGCCCAGCAGCTGAACTTTACCTTTGCTACCTTCAACGGTTTCGAGTTTGTAGATACCTTTACGGATACCTTCCTCGGCGCCTGCTGGCATGGCCGGCATGTGGTAGTTTTCGTTCAGGGTGGTGATGTAGTAGTAAACGTTCTCTTGTTTCTCACCGTACATACGCTCCAGACCATCGTGCATGATGACCGCAACTTCGTACGCGTAAGACGGATCGTAAGAGATACAGTTCGGGATAGTCAGAGACTGAATATGGCTGTGACCATCTTCGTGCTGCAGACCTTCGCCGTTCAGCGTCGTACGACCGGAAGTACCACCTACCAGGAAGCCGCGAGCCTGCTGGTCGCCAGCCTGCCAGCACAGGTCGCCGATACGCTGGAACCCGAACATGGAGTAGTAGATGTAGAACGGAATCATCGGCAGGTTGTTGGTGCTGTAGGAGGTCGCCGCAGCCAGCCAGGATGCGCCTGCGCCCAGCTCGTTGATACCTTCCTGCAGAATCTGGCCTTTCTCGTCTTCTTTGTAGTAGGCAACCTGCTCGCGGTCCTGCGGGGTGTACTGCTGACCGTTCGGGCTGTAGATACCAATCTGACGGAACAGACCTTCCATACCAAAGGTACGCGCTTCGTCGGCGATGATCGGCACGAGGCGGTCTTTGATGGATTTGTTCTTCAGCATCACGTTCAGGGCACGTACGAACGCGATAGTAGTAGAGATCTCTTTGTTCTGCTCTTCCAGCAGCGGAGCGAAATCTTCCAGGGTCGGCAGCTCCAGCTTTTCATCGAAGTTCGGCTGACGGCTCGGCAGGTAGCCGTGCAGCGCCTGACGGCGTTCATGCAGGTACTTGTGCTCTTCTGAGCCTTCCGGGAAGGTGATGTACGGCAGTTTTTCGATATCCGCATCGGCAACCGGCACGTTGAAACGATCGCGGACGTAGCGAACGCCGTCCATGTTCATTTTCTTCACCTGGTGAGCGATGTTTTTACCTTCGGCAGAGTCGCCCATGCCGTAACCTTTAATGGTATGGGCGAGGATAACAGTCGCTTTGCCTTTGGTTTCCTGCGCTTTTTTCAGTGCAGCGTAAACTTTCTTCGGATCGTGACCACCACGGTTCAGGGCCCAGATCTGCTCGTCAGTCCAGTCGGCAACCAGCGCTGCGGTTTCCGGATATTTACCGAAGAAGTGCTCACGCACGTAAGCGCCATCTTTGGATTTGAAGGTCTGGTAGTCACCGTCAACGGTTTCTTCCATCAGTTGGATCAGTTTACCGCTGGTATCTTTACGCAGCAGCTCGTCCCAACGACCGCCCCAGATAACCTTGATAACGTTCCAGCCAGCGCCCGCGAAGATGCCTTCCAGTTCGTTAATGATTTTGCCATTACCGGTAACCGGGCCATCAAGACGCTGCAGGTTACAGTTGATAACAAAGACCAGGTTGTCCAGTTTTTCACGGGTCGCGATGGTGATAGCGCCTTTAGATTCTGGTTCATCCATCTCGCCGTCGCCCAGGAAGGCGTAAACGGTCTGTTTGGACGTGTCTTTCAGACCACGGTGTTCCAGATATTTCAGGAACTTAGCCTGATAGATAGCGCCGATCGGGCCCAGACCCATAGATACGGTCGGGAACTGCCAGAAGGTCGGCATCAGTTTCGGGTGCGGGTAGGAAGACAGACCTTTACCGTGAACTTCCTGACGGAAGTTGTTCATTTGTTCTTCGGTCAGACGGCCTTCCAGGAAAGCACGCGCGTAGACGCCCGGGGAGATGTGGCCCTGGAAGTACACCAGGTCGCCGCCATCCTGCTCGTTGCGTGCGCGGAAGAAGTGGTTGAAGCACACTTCGTAGAAGGTCGCAGAAGACTGGAAGGAAGCCATGTGGCCGCCCAGCTCGAGGTCTTTTTTAGACGCACGCAGCACGGTCATGATGGCGTTCCAACGGATAGCAGAACGAATACGACGCTCCAGCTCCAGATTGCCCGGGTATTCCGGTTCATCTTCAACGGCAATAGTGTTGACGTAACCGCTAGCACTTGCACCCGCCGCTACCTGAACGCCGCCTTTGCGTGCTTCAGAAAGCAGTTGGTCGATAAGATACTGAGCGCGCTCAACACCTTCTTCACGGATGACCGATTCGATCGCCTGTAGCCAGTCGCGAGTTTCGATCGGATCCACGTCATTGTGTAAACGTTCTGACATGGGTTATTCCTTATCTATCTAGTACGTTGATTTGTCTGGAACCTGTCCCATTGCGCTCTCAAAGGAAAACGCAATAAGACAGGTTCTGCGTTTAGTTGCCGCGCTCTGAATGGCGCATTTTCACATTTCCCGGTCAAACAACTGCCGGGAAAAAGCTTAATCCTTTCGCTGCTGGAGGCGACGTAACGAGCGCTCACGGCGGCTCTGTTCACGGCTTCTATCCAGCAAAATCTCTTCGATGAAGGCCAGGTGGCGATGTGACGCTTCTCGCGCCTGCTCAGGTTCGCCAGCCATGATCGCTTCAAAAATACGGGTACGATGATTGCTAACCTGCGGGAGCATTTCCCTACGGGCGTAGAGCAACTCAAAGTTTTGACGAACGTTTTGCGCCAGCATCGGCTCCATACACCGTAGCAAATGAAGTAGCACCACGTTGTGAGCCGCTTCAGTGACCGCAATTTGATACTGGACGACGGCGTCAGATTCAGCGTCAAGGTCGCCAGACTGCTGAGCCCGTTCGATGGCCTGATGCAGTTCGCGAATGCGTACGCGATCTTCATCAGTGCTGCGCAGTGCCGCGTAATAAGCCGCGATACCTTCCAGCGCGTGACGGGTCTCTAGCAGATCAAACTGGGATTCAGGGTGGTCGGACAGAAGCTCAACCAGCGGATCGCTGAAACTCTGCCATAGGCTGCTCTGAACAAAAGTCCCGCCGCCCTGGCGACGAAGCAGGAGCCCTTTGGCTTCAAGGCGTTGAATCGCCTCACGCAGCGAAGGGCGAGAAACGTCGAACTGTTTAGCCAGTTCGCGTTCAGGTGGAAGTTTTTCGCCGGGGCGTAACGTCCCCTCAAGAATCAAAAACTCCAACTGCTGCTCAATCACATCAGAAAGTTTTGGTTGGCGGATTTTGCTGTAGGCCATTGTTCCCTGTCTCTGCCATTAGCCCGGAGTCAATTGGTCTTACCAATTTCAAGTTCATAGCGCTAAAGTAACAAAGTATTCACCTTATGTCCATACAGGTTTTGATTGAAATCAGTAAACCCGGCACTTTTTAACAACATTACAGAAATGATGTTTCAGAAATGTAACTTTGCACAAAAAATGACTTTACCTATAAAGAAGTATAATTAACTAAAACAAAACAATATTAAGCAAACTGAACCGTTTCAATTTCGCCATATGTGAATATTCATTCATTTTAATGACTATTAATTCAATATCATCGTATTATCACCATTTCAGCGCGGCGTGACCGTTGTTGTCTTTTTATCCAATCCGTCATCATCCCTTCATAAAGCAGGTGCATTCCTTCGCGCTTACCACTATTCTGCTCATGACGAAAGAGCCTTACCTCTTTTTAAGAAAAGCTTTTCGTAAACATAACAATACAGAAAACGGAATTTCTTAAGTACATACGCACAACAGCGTCACAATAATAACCACACACGAGGTTTCACAATGGAAGGTCAACAGCAAGGCACGCAGCTTAAGCGCGGCCTGAAGAACCGCCATATCCAGCTGATCGCTCTGGGCGGCGCTATCGGCACCGGCCTGTTTCTTGGCAGCGCCTCCGTTATTCAATCCGCCGGTCCCGGTATTATTCTCGGCTACGCTATCGCCGGTTTTATTGCCTTTATGATCATGCGCCAGCTCGGTGAAATGGTGGTTGAAGAGCCAGTAGCCGGCTCCTTCAGCCACTTTGCCTACAAGTACTGGGGCAACTTTGCGGGCTTTGCTTCGGGCTGGAACTACTGGGTGCTGTACGTCCTGGTTGCCATGGCGGAACTCACGGCCGTGGGTAAATATATCCAGTTCTGGTATCCCGAGATCCCCACCTGGGCTTCTGCGGCAGCCTTCTTTGTGATTATCAACGCCATCAACCTGACCAACGTTAAAGTGTTCGGTGAGATGGAGTTCTGGTTTGCCATCATCAAGGTTATCGCGGTTATCGCCATGATCCTGTTCGGCGCATGGCTGCTGTTCAGCGGCAGCGCGGGCCCCCAGGCAACCGTTCGCAACCTGTGGGAACAAGGCGGCTTCCTGCCGCATGGCTGGACTGGGCTGGTGATGATGATGGCGATCATCATGTTCTCCTTCGGCGGCCTGGAGCTGGTTGGAATTACCGCGGCAGAAGCGGATAACCCGGAGCAGAGCATTCCTAAAGCCACCAACCAGGTTATCTACCGTATCCTGATTTTCTATGTGGGCTCGCTGGCGGTACTGCTCTCGCTGATGCCGTGGACACGCGTCACCGCAGACGTCAGTCCGTTCGTACTTATCTTCCATGAACTGGGCGACTCGTTCGTGGCGAATGCCCTGAACATCGTGGTCCTGACCGCCGCACTCTCCGTGTACAACAGCTGCGTCTACTGCAACAGCCGTATGCTTTTCGGCCTGGCGCAGCAGGGTAACGCCCCGAAAGCGCTGCTGAACGTCGACAAACGCGGCGTGCCGGTGAGCTCCATTTTGGTTTCCGCCGTCGTGACTGCGCTGTGCGTACTGATCAACTACCTGGCACCAGAGTCCGCATTCGGGCTGCTGATGGCGCTGGTGGTCTCTGCGCTGGTGATTAACTGGGCGATGATTAGCCTGGCGCACATCAAGTTCCGCAAAGCCAAACAGCAGCAGGGCGTCACCACGCGCTTCCCGGCGCTGTTCTACCCGCTGGGGAACTGGATCTGCCTGGTCTTCATGGCTGCCGTGCTGGTCATTATGGTCATGACCCCGGGCATGGCGATCTCCGTATGGCTGATTCCGGTATGGATCGCCATTCTGGGTATCGGCTTTATGTTTAAGCAGAAGAGCGCCAAAACCGTAAAAGCGCACTGATCTGACAGGCCCTCTCCTCCCGGAGGGGGCTTTTTCCCTGATGTTACCTGCCTCACAGTTTCATTTTCGCAGCAGCTTTCTCCATATCAACAACGTTATCCTGCTACGCATTTCCCCCTTTAACTGGCAATAATCTTCGCCATATTCCCCAAGAGAGATCTGGCGATGGACGTGAATAAACTGTCAGTAAAAGAGAAGATTGGTTATGGCATGGGCGATGCAGGATGCAACATCATCTTCGGCGCTATCATGCTGTTCGTTAACTATTTTTATACCGATATTTTTGGTCTGGCGCCGGCATTAGTGGGCGTACTGCTGCTCTCAATCCGCGTTATCGACGCCGTTACCGACCCGATTATGGGCGCGCTGGCTGACCGTACCCGCAGTAAGTACGGTCGTTTTCGTCCATGGCTATTATGGATCGCCTTCCCCTATGCCCTGTTCAGCGTGCTGATGTTCACCACGCCAGAATGGACCTACAGCAGCAAAGTTATCTATGCGTTTGTCACCTATTTCCTGCTGTCGATCACCTATACCGCCATCAACATTCCTTACTGCTCTCTGGGTAGCGTCATTACCAACGATCCAAAAGAGCGCGTCGCCTGTCAGTCTTACCGCTTCGTGTTGGTAGGTATCGCGACCCTGTTGTTATCGCTGACGCTGCTGCCGATGGCCGACTGGTTTGGCGGTGAAGACAAAGCCAAAGGCTACCAGATGGCGATGACCGTGCTGGCCTTTATCGGCATGTGTATGTTCCTGTTCTGCTTTGCCACCGTGCGTGAACGCGTGCGCCCGGCGGTGCAGACCAACGATGAACTGAAGCAAGATTTAAAAGACGTCTGGAAGAACGATCAGTGGGTACGCATTCTGCTGCTGACGTTGTGCAACGTCTGCCCCGGTTTTATCCGCATGGCGGCCACCATGTACTACGTCACCTGGGTAATGGGTGAAAGCACTCACTTCGCCACTATTTTTATCAGCCTGGGCGTGGTCGGCATGATGATCGGCAGTATGCTGGCCAAAGTACTGACCGACCGCTGGTGTAAACTGCAGGTCTTCTTCTGGACCAACATCGTACTGGCAATATTCTCTATCGCCTTCTATTTCTTCGATCCACACGCCACCGTGCTTATTGTCGTACTCTACTTCCTGCTGAACGTACTGCACCAGATCCCGTCCCCGCTGCACTGGTCGCTGATGGCCGACGTTGATGATTACGGCGAGTGGAAGACCGGCAAACGTATCACTGGCATCAGCTTCTCCGGCAACCTGTTCTTCCTGAAGGTGGGTCTTGCGGTGGCCGGTGCCATGGTCGGCTTCCTGCTCTCCTGGTACGGCTACGACGCGGGCGCCAAAGCGCAAAGCGACACCACCCTCAACGGTATCATGCTGTTATTCACCGTGATTCCTGGCGTGGGCTATCTGATTACCGCAGGCGTGGTTCGTCTGCTGAAAGTTGACCGCAACCTGATGAAACAGATTCAGGAAGATCTCGAAAAACGCCGCAATAACTACCGCGAGCTGAATGAATACCAGCAAGAATTGAAAACGACTGAACACATAAGGAAAGCCTGATGAAGAACTGGCCTAACCCCTTTATTGAGCAACGCGCCGATCCGTTTATTCTGCGTCACAAGGGAACGTACTACTTTATCGCCTCTGTCCCGGAATATGACCGGCTGGAGATCCGCCGCGCCGACGATCTCGACGGCCTGCGCACTGCGGAACCGGTGGTGGTCTGGCGCAAGCCGGACAGCGGCCCGATGAGCAACCTTATCTGGGCGCCGGAGCTGCACCACATTGACGGCAAATGGTATATCTACTTCGCCGCCGCCCACACTCAGGCGTTCGACAGTCTGGGGATGTTCCAGCACCGCATGTTTGTGCTGGAGTGCAGCGACGCCGATCCGCTCAGCGGGAAATGGGTTGAGAAAGGTCAGGTAAAAACGCCGTTCGACACCTTCTGCCTCGATGCCACCACCTTCGCGCATCAGGGCAAACTGTGGTATTTGTGGGCGCAAAAGTCGCCGGAGATTGCCGGTAACTCCAACCTGTATCTGGCCGAACTGGAAAACCCGTGGACCCTGAAAGGTGAACCTGTGATGCTCAGCAAACCTGAGTTCGATTGGGAGTGCCGCGGTTTTCTGGTGAACGAAGGGCCTGCCGTCGTCACCCACGGCAACCGTCTGTTTATCAGCTACTCCGCCAGCGCCACCGACGAAAACTACTGCATGGGCCTGCTGTGGATTGATAAAGACGCCGATATGACCAAGGTGGAAAACTGGCATAAGTCACCGGAACCTGTATTCACCACCAGCTATGAAAATCGCCAGTATGGCCCCGGACACAATAGCTTTACGCAGACGCCAGAAGGTGAGGATGTGCTGGTTTATCATGCGAGGAACTACACGGAAATTGAAGGCGACCCGCTGTATGACCCGAATCGTCATACCCGATTGAAGACCGTCTGCTGGAAAGAAGATGGGATGCCGGACTTTGGTATTCCGCCAGCCGATACGCAGTAAAAGCATTGCCCGGTGGCGCTTCGCCTCACCGGGCCTTCGAGACTCATCGTAGGCCGGATAAGGCGAGGCCGCCATCCGGCCAAAAACTACACTAGCGTCCCATAGATAGTCAGCAGCGCCATCACCACCACGACCGCATATGACGTCTTCTTCGCCATCGAAACCGCCGCCTTTGGCGTCTCCACCTTATCCACGTGCGGCTCGCGAGCCAGCGAATACTGCGCCAGCGTCGTCAACACCTGATACTGTGAAGAATGGCGATCGCCCAGCGAAGCAAACCACGCAGGAAGCGCCTTCTCACCGTGACCAATCAGCGCATACACCACGCCAACCAGGCGTACAGGGACCCAATCCACCACGTGCAGAATCGCGTCAATCCCCGACTGTAGACGCTGGTGCGGCGTTTGGTAGCGCGCGAGGTAGGACTGCCACGAGCGCAGGAACGCATAGCCCATAAGCGCCACCGGCCCCCAGGCGCCCCCGACGACAAACCAGAACAACGGAGCGAGGTAGAAACGATAGTTGATCCACAGCAGCGCGTTCTGCAATTCACGCAGGAACTCACGCTCATCGCAACCCGGAGGGACGCCATGAATCATCGTCAGTTCGCTGGCCATCGCCTCACGAGCGTGGGCATCATTACGTGATGCCGCCTTCAGGTAAGCATGATAGTGCAGACGAACGCGACCCGCGCCAATACACAGCAGCCCCAGCAGAATCCAGAAAATAAGCTGCGGCACATTAAACAGCAGCCCATCCAACGCACGCTGAATAATCCCGACCACCGCCATCGCCGCGATGGTCATCAGCAGCGTGGCGGCCAGGGAATAGTGTTTCACCCGGCGAAACAGTGCCTCCAGACGATGGTCAAGTTGCCAGTGCTCGCCAAGTTTAAACAGGCGTTCGGCCAGCAGAACCAGAAGCGTGGTAAACAACGTCATGTCATCTCCTTATCTGACGAGGGGGTGACCAGCGCGCGAAAACGTGCCCAGTCAAACGCCGGGCCGGGATCGGTTTTACGCACAGGCGCGATATCGCTGTGACCCGTCATATTGTCGGCAATGAGGGGATATTCGGCAATGAGCAGCTGTGTTAACGCCGCCAACTGCGCATACTGCGCATCGGTATAGGCCAGCGTATCGGTACCTTCGAGCTCAATACCGATAGAGAAATCATTACACCGTTCACGCCCGTGGTAGGAGGAAACGCCTGCGTGCCACGCGCGTTTATCAAAGGGAACGAACTGCACAATCTCACCGTCGCGACGGATCAAGCAGTGGGCCGATACCCGCAGATGGCAAATTTCCGCAAAAAACGGATCGGCGTCAGGATCGAGCGTACCGGTAAACAGAGCATCTATCCACGGGCCGCCAAACTGACCGGGCGGCAGGCTAATATTGTGCACAACCAGCAGCGAGGGGGCCTCATCCTCCGGGCGACTATCATGATGAGGGGACGGCACCTGCCGAACGCCCACCAGCCAGCCCTTATCTAACTGCATTCAGGATCTCCTAAAATATGGTGATACTTGCTGGTTCAGAGTAGCATGTTTCAATCTTTTGCATCGTTACCAATTTGGAGCTTTATTATGCCGCCTCGCCGCTATAACCCAGACCACCGACGTGACGCGCTGCTTGAACGTATCAACCTCGATATCCCTGACGCGGTCGCCCAGGCCCTGCGTGAAGATCTGGGCGGAGAAGTGAATGCCCAGAACGATATTACCGCACAACTCTTACCGGAAAAAACACAGTCTCATGCCATCGTGATTACGCGTGAAGACGGCGTATTTTGCGGTAAACGCTGGGTTGAAGAGGTCTTTATTCAACTGGCTGGCGATGACGTCACCCTGACCTGGCACGTTGAAGATGGCGATACCGTCGTCGCTAACCAACCGCTGTTTGAAATTAATGGCCCGTCCCGCGTTCTGCTTACCGGCGAGCGCACGGCGTTGAACTTTGTGCAGACGCTTTCCGGTGTCGCCACTGAAGTGCGTAAATACGTCAATCTGCTGGAAGGCACCCACACTCAACTGCTGGACACCCGCAAAACGTTGCCGGGCCTACGCACCGCGCTAAAATACGCCGTGCTGTGCGGCGGCGGCGCCAATCACCGCCTGGGATTGTCCGACGCCTTCCTGATCAAAGAAAACCATATTATTGCCTCCGGCTCCGTGCGTCAGGCGGTAGAGAAAGCGTTCTGGCTGCATCCGGACGTGCCGGTTGAAGTTGAAGTGGAAACGCTGCAAGAGCTGCAAGAGGCGCTGAAGGCCGGTGCCGACATCATCATGCTTGATAACTTTGATACCGAGCAGATGCGTGAAGCGGTCAACATGACCCAAGGTCAGGCTCAACTGGAGGTCTCCGGCAACGTGACCTTTGACACCATTCGCGAGTTCGCTGAAACCGGCGTCGACTTCATCTCCGTCGGCGCGCTAACCAAGCATGTGCGCGCGCTCGACCTGTCGATGCGCTTTCGCTAACAGCTGATGATGCCCTCCGCCGCGAGGGCTTTTTTCGATCTTCGTTCCACTTCCTCCTGCACATCTGCAACCTTAACAAAAACGCTGGGAAGCAGCGTCCTGAACACCATTTTGCCCCTCGCTGGCCGCAGCAGCCTCTGCCAGAGTAGCGCCAGTTTCAGCGAGGAGCAGAACATGAACAGACAGCAAGGTTTTACCCTTATCGAGCTGATGGTCGTTATTGGCATTATCGCTATCCTTAGCGCTATCGGAATCCCGGCCTACCAGAACTACCTACGCAAAGCAGCGCTAACCGATATGCTGCAAACCTTCGTCCCCTACCGCACCGCCATCGAACTGTGCGCGCTCGACCGTGGCGGGCTGGATAACTGCAATGCAGGCAGCAACGGCATCCCCTCACCGACCACGACGCGCTATGTTTCAGCCATGAGCGTCGCGCAGGGTACGGTTATTCTCACCGGTCAGGAGAGCCTCAACGGTCTGACCGTCACCCTGGTCCCCGGCTGGGATAATGCCAACGGCATCACCGGCTGGCAACGCACCTGCGATATTCAGAACGATGGCGCGCTACAGCAGGCCTGTGAAGATGTTTTCCGCTTTGACGCACAGTAAGCGAGGTGACAGCGATGAAACAGGAACAGTTGTTAATGCTGTGCCAGCGTCACCACGCAGTGCTGCTCGGCAATGCGGCCGATGAACTGAATATCGCGGTGGTCGGCACGCCGCCCGGCGAGCTGATGGATTCGCTCCGCTTTGCCAGCCAAAAGCGTATCGATATTGAATGCTGGACTCAGGAGAGGATGGACAAATATCTCCAGCAGTCGGCACCTTTAGCCAATGTCACACCGCATGAAGAGAGCGACAACGCGGTTGACCTACTCAACCATCTGCTCAAACAGGCGCTGATTCAACGCGCGTCCGATATCCACTTTGAGCCGGCCGAGCATGCCCTACGCGTGCGGCTGCGGGTCGACGGCGTACTGCATCCTCTTGCCCCTGTCTCGTTCCCGCTAATGGCACCGCTTATCGCCAGGCTAAAGGTGCTCGGCGGCCTGGATATCGCCGAGCGTCGATTACCTCAGGACGGGCAGTTCACGATAGATATTGCCGATAAGCCGCTCTCATTCAGACTCTCGACGCTGCCCTGTCGCTACGGCGAAAAAGCGGTGCTGCGTCTGCTGCATAAGGTTGAACAGGCGCTGGACCTTAAGCAACTGGGGTTGTCAGACCGCGAGCACTCGCAGCTTCAGTCCGCGCTGAATCAACCGCAAGGACTGATTCTGGTTACCGGGCCGACGGGCAGCGGAAAAACGGTGACGCTATACAGCGCGCTGCAAAGTCGCAACCATAGCGACGTCAATATCTGTAGTGTGGAAGACCCTATTGAGATTCCGCTTGATGGCCTGAACCAGACGCAGATCAGTCCCCGCGCGGGATTAACCTTCCAGAACGTACTCCGCGCCTTGCTGCGTCAGGATCCCGACATCGTGATGGTGGGTGAAATCCGCGACGGTGAGACGGCAGAGATCGCTATCAAAGCCGCACAAACCGGTCATCTGGTGCTCTCGACGCTGCATACCAACTCTACCGTCGAAACGCTGGTACGCCTGGAGCAGATGGGCGTGGCGCGCTGGATGGTGTCATCGGCATTGATAATGGTTGTCGCTCAGAGGTTGGTACGACGACTCTGCCCGCACTGTCAAAAGAGGTTACCCAATGCACAACCGCTCCCACCATCACTGTGGCCGCGTCCGCTACCGCACTGGACGGCACCAGGCTGCGAGCACTGTTATCATGGCTACCAGGGCCGTCTTGCCCTGTTTGAACTGCTGCCGCTCACGCCCACACTGAGACAGTGTATTGCCAGTGGCCTTAATCCGGCTGAACTCATGGCCCATGCGCGGGAATCGGGTATGTCCACGCTGTTTGAAAACGGCTGCCGGGCCGTCGAGCAAGGGCTAACCACGCAGGAAGAACTGCTGCGCGTGCTAGGGCTCCCACAGGATGCGTGAACAGCTTTGGTACTGGCGTGGGCTTGACCCCAACGGCATCGAGCATCGCGGTACGCTCTGGGCCAGCCATCGGCCTGGCGCGCTGATGGCGCTCGCGCAGCAAAACATTATCGCCTTATCGTTGAAACGCCGCGCGGTGAACCCATCACTCTGGCGATCGCAGCATAGCTGTGCAGTGATCGGTCAGTTAGCAACGCTTTTGCAGGCCGGTCTTACCTTATCAGACAGCCTGACGCTCCTCGGCCAGCAACACCCCGCAGCGCAGTGGCGCGCCCTCCTCAACTCGCTGGCTAACCGCCTGGCACAAGGTGTCACATTATCGGAAGGATTGAAGTCATGGCCACAGGCTTTTCCGCCACTCTATCTGGCGATGATTCGCACCGGTGAAATCACCGGTAAGCTGGAACAGTGCTGTCTGGCACTTTCTCAACAGCAGAAAGCGCAACGGCTGCTCACGGCAAAAGTGAAAAAGGCACTGCGCTATCCGCTGATTATCCTGTCACTGGCCGTGCTGGTGGTGGTGGCGATGGTGAGTTTCGTCCTGCCGGAATTTACCGCCATCTATCGTACCTTCAACACGCCGTTGCCCGCGCTGACGCAGGCCGTCATCGCAAGCACCGCCTTTATTGAACGATGGTGCATTCCCCTTTTTGTTTCTTTGCTGTTGCCTGCGGCGCTCGGCGTAGCGTTAAAAAATCATCCGCCATGGCAACGTGTCCGCCAAGAAATACTGCTCGCACTGCCAATTATGGGCAAGCTCAGGCGCGGCCAGATGCTTAGCCAGATTTTTACCGTTCTATCACTGACGCAACGCGCAGGCATCGCCTTTTTGCAGGGGCTGGAAACCGTTGAAGAGACGCTCACCTGTCCGTGGTGGCGTGAGGTTATCGCCAGGCTGCATCACGATGTGGCGCAGGGTTGTACCATCTGGCAGGCCATGGAAAATAGTCACGTGTTTACACCACTGTGCTTACAGCTGGTGAGAACGGGGGAAGCGTCCGGGGCGCTGGATGAAATGCTGGAGAATCTGGCGCGGCATCACAATGAGAGTACCCAGAATCTGGCGGAAAACCTGACGTCGATGCTGGAGCCGTTGCTGCTTATCGTCACGGGGTTAATCATTGGAACGCTGGTCGTCGCCATGTACCTGCCCATTTTTCATCTGGGAGAGGCGATCGGCGGAGCGGGATAACGCTGGCGCATACGGCACCAGCGTTAAAGGGGTTACAGGCTGTTGAACACGCGGTTCTCTTGTTCCTGTACCCGAATAAAGGTGGTGCGTTTGGTCAACTCTTTCAGACGAGATGCCCCGACGTAGGTGCACGCTGAACGCAGGCCGCCAAGGATATCACGCGCGGTGTTATCGACCGGGCCACGCAGCGGTAGCTTCACGGTTTTGCCTTCTGCCGCGCGATACTGGGCCACGCCGCCGACGTGGCGCTTCATCGCCGACTCGGAGCTCATGCCGTAGAACAGCATAAATTTCTCGCCGTTCTCTTCGACAATCACGCCGCCGCTTTCATCGTGGCCAGCCAGCATGCCGCCCAGCATCACGAAGTCGGCACCGCCGCCAAAGGCTTTCGCCACATCACCCGGCATGGTGCAGCCGCCGTCGCTGACGATCTGGCCGCCAAGGCCGTGCGCCGCATCGGCACATTCAATGACTGCGGACAGCTGCGGATAGCCGACGCCGGTTTTCACGCGGGTGGTGCACACGGAGCCAGGGCCGATGCCCACTTTGACGATGTCCGCGCCGGACAGAATCAGCTCTTCGCACATCTCGCCGGTTACCACGTTGCCGGCACAGATCGTTTTCGTCGGCCATGCCTCACGCGCTTTCGCCACAAACTGTACAAAGTGCTCAGAGTAACCATTAGCTACGTCAATACACACAAAGTTCAGCGCTGAGTTCAGCTTGAGGATCTGCTGCGTTTTTTCGAAGTCAGCATCGGAGGTCCCGGTAGAGACCATCACGTGTTTGAGCACGTCTTCAGATTCGGCCTGCACAAAGGCTTTCCACTCTTCAACAGAGTAGTGTTTGTGTACGGCAGTCAGGATATCGAAAGAGGCGAGTGCTTTTGCCATCCCGAAAGTCCCCACGGAGTCCATATTCGCAGCAATAATCGGTACGCCTGACCAGCGTTGGCCTGAGTGTTTAAAGGTGAATTCGCGTTCCAGTTCAACATCGGAACGGCTTTTAAGAGTAGAGCGTTTAGGGCGGATAAGAACGTCTTTGAAACCTAACTTCAGATCTTCTTCGATACGCATGTGCGAATTCCTGGGGTTAATGGCAATTAAATTGAGAGCACAACTCCAGTAATGCAATCATACGCACTAATCAGGTCTTCGCAAGACTGCGATTTTCACTTTTTTTAAGCTACAATCCCATAAATTTACCTGGCGAATTGTACCGTGCTTCTTTGATTCGCATACTTTGAGCGCCAGTTTTTTAACCAAATGATTTTCATACTAAAATTCCAGGGCTAAGCGGTATGACTTACACAGTGGCGTTAACAGGCGGCATCGGTAGCGGCAAAAGCACGGTCGCAGATGCGTTTTCTTGCCTGGGAATTAACGTGATTGATGCCGATATTCTTGCCCGTCAGGTTGTCGAACCCGGCACGCCAGCGCTGGCAGCCATTACCGAACATTTCGGTCACCACATTCTGACCGAGGAAGGGGCGCTCAATCGCCGGGCGCTACGCGAACGTATTTTCGCCAACCCGGAGGAAAAAGCCTGGCTCAATGCCCTTCTGCACCCTTTGATTCAGCAGGAAACGCAGCGTCAGCTTCGTCAGGCCACCTCGCCTTACGTGCTTTGGGTCGTTCCTCTGCTGGTGGAAAACAAACTGTATGAGCGGGCCGATCGCGTGCTGGTCGTTGACGTATCGCGCGAAACCCAGCTTCTTCGTACCATGCAGCGCGACAATGTGTCGCGAGAGCATGCGGAAAATATTCTTGCTGCCCAGGCCACGCGCGAAGCGCGTCTGGCCGTGGCTGACGACGTTATTAATAACAACGGCACACCAGATGCCATTGCATCGGATGTTGCTCGCCTTCACGCGCACTATCTTGAGCTCGCGGCACAGGCTGTTTCACAGGAAAAATCGTAATGCACACCCACATCCTTTTTGAGCATCCGCTAAACGAAAAAATGCGTACCTGGCTGCGTATTGAATTTCTGACTGAGCAATTGAATGCTAATTTACCCATCAGAGATCACGCCAGCGCGCTGCACTTTTTTCGCAACGTCGGGGATTTACTGGATGTGTTCGAACGCGGCGATATCCGCACAGAACTGCTCAAAGAGCTGGAGCGCCAGCAGCGTAAACTGAACGCCTGGAGCGAAGTCCCGGGCGTTGACCTCAGCCGTATCGACGCTCTACGCCAGCAGTTGAAAAACAGCAGTAGCATCCTGATGGCCGCGCCGCGCATCGGGCAATTCCTGCGTGAAGATCGCCTGATTGCGCTGGTTCGCCAGCGTCTGAGCATTCCGGGCGGTTGCTGCAGCTTCGACCTGCCGACGCTGCATATCTGGCTGAACGCCAGACAGCATCAGCGTGATGCGCTCGTAGAAACCTGGCTGGCTAGCCTGGAGCCGCTGAATCAGGCACTGACGTTAATTCTCGATCTGGTACGTAACTCAGCCCTGTTCCGCAAACAAACCAGCCTGAACGGTTTTTATCAGGACAACGGCGAAGATGCCGACCTGCTGCGCCTGAAGCTCGAGCTCGCCTCGCAGCTTTACCCGCAGATCTCCGGGCACAAGAGCCGATTTGCCATCCGTTTTATGCCGCTGGACAGCGAGCATGGCGTGGTGCCAGAGCGTCTGGATTTTGAACTGGCGTGCTGCTAAGGAGAGAAGATGTCTGACGTCATTACGGTAAACTGCCCCACCTGCAACAAACCGGTTGTGTGGGGTGAACAAAGCCCCTATCGCCCTTTTTGCTCCAAGCGCTGCCAGCTGATTGACCTCGGCGAGTGGGCTGCGGAGGAAAAGCGAATCCCAAGCAGCGGCGATCTCTCCGACAGCGATGACTGGAGCGAAGAGCAGCAGCAGTAATTTAGCGTAGGCCGGATAAGGCGATGCGCCGCTATCCGGCAATCTGCGTCATTTTACCTGATGGCGCTCTGCTTATCAGGTCTACCCCGCAATCAGCTTTTCAATCACCGGTACGTTCGCTGGCGGAAATTCGTCCGCGACGAGATCCTGTTGCGCAACCCAGCGCCCCGGTTGCCCTTCCTTGCCCCACGGCTCGCCTTCCCAGCTATCCACCAGCCAGAACCACAGTGTGATGTGGCGATCGGGGAACTGATACTCCAGCTTATCAAATGGTTGTAACGAGGTGGTCACGATCCCAACCTCTTCCTGCAGCTCACGAATAACCGCTTCCTGCGGAGATTCTCCCGCTTCAATTTTACCGCCGGGGAATTCCCATTTATGCGCCATATGCGCATCAGCAGCACGCTGGGTAATATAGATTTCGCCTGCAGCATTACGAATGATGCCGACGGAGATTTGCAGTATTTTCATTTTGTCTTATCCATAAAAAAGGCGCAGAACTCTGCGCCTTTTGTTTTCTTATTATGATCTTAGCTCAGACGGCCATGACACTGTTTGTATTTTTTACCGGAACCGCAAGGGCACGGATCGTTACGACCCACTTTGCGATCGCCGGTCTGTGCGGCCAGATCCTGTGCGACGGCTTCATCATCGCTCTGATGGCTTAGCTGCTGCATTTGGGCCAGGCGCTCGGCTTCTTCACGACGCTGTTGTTCCATGGCTTCAACTTCTTCCGGCATGCGTACCTGCACCTTGCTCAGGGTGCTGATCACTTCATACTTCAGAGATTCCAGCATTGCAGCAAACATGGAGAAGGATTCACGCTTGTACTCTTGCTTAGGATCCTTCTGCGCATAGCCACGCAGGTGGATGCCCTGACGCAGGTAGTCCATCGCCGCCAGGTGCTCTTTCCACAGGGAATCGAGGGTTTGCAGCATCACGCCTTTTTCGAAGTGACGCATCATTTCAGCGCCAACCACCTCTTCTTTACGCTTGTAGACTTCAACCGCGCTTTCCAGAATACGCTCACGTAGCGTCTCTTCATGCAGCTCCGGCTCTTTATCCAGCCATTCCGCAATCGGCAGTTCGAGGTCAAAGTCGTTTTTCAGACGTTCCTGCAGACCCGGGATATCCCACATTTCTTCCAGCGATTGCGGCGGAATGTGCGCATCGATAGTCGCTTTGAACACGTCTTCACGAATGCTGTTGATGGTTTCGCTAACGTCCGTGACATCCAGCAGTTCGTTACGCTGGGTGTAGATAGCGCGACGCTGGTCGTTAGCAACGTCATCGTATTCCAGCAGCTGTTTACGAATATCAAAGTTGCGGCTTTCTACTTTACGCTGCGCGTTAGCAATCGCTTTGGTGACCCACGGGTGCTCAATGGCTTCGCCCGGCTTCATCCCCAGCTTACGCATCATGCCGGACACGCGGTCAGAGGCGAAGATACGCATCAGGGCATCTTCCATCGACAGGTAGAAACGGGAGGAACCCGCATCACCCTGACGACCGGAACGGCCGCGCAACTGGTTATCGATACGACGAGATTCGTGACGTTCGGTACCAATGATGTGCAGACCACCTGCCGCCAGCACGGCGTCGTGACGCACCTGCCAGTCGGCTTTGATTTGCGCAATCTGTTCCGGCGTCGGATCTTCAAGGTGCGCAACCTCTGCCTGCCAGCTACCGCCGAGCATAATATCGGTACCACGACCCGCCATGTTGGTGGCAATGGTGACCGCTGCCGGGTAACCCGCCTGCGCGACGATGTCTGCTTCGCTGGCGTGGAATTTGGCGTTCAGAACGTTATGCTTGATGCCCGCTTTGGTGAGCTCGCGGGATACCACTTCGGATTTCTCGATGGAGATGGTCCCCACCAGCACCGGCTGGCCTTTCGCGGTACGTTCTTTGATATCTTCAATAATCGCCTGAATTTTTTCCGCTTCGGTCATGTAGACCAGATCCGGCATATCTTTACGGATCATCGGACGGTTGGTCGGCACCACCACGGTATCCAGCTTGTAGATAGAGCTGAATTCAAACGCTTCGGTGTCCGCCGTACCGGTCATACCGGCCAGTTTTTCGTACAGACGGAAGTAGTTCTGGAAGGTGATGGACGCCAGCGTCTGGTTCTCGTTCTGAATCTCTACGCCTTCTTTGGCTTCGACGGCCTGGTGCAGACCATCGGACCAGCGACGGCCCTGCATGGTACGACCGGTGTGTTCGTCGACGATAATGACTTCGCCATCTTTGACGATGTAGTCAACGTCGCGGGTGAACAGGACGTGGGCGCGCAGCGCGGCGGTTACGTGATGCATCAGCATAATGTTGCCCGGAGAGTACAGCGACTCGCCTTCTTCCATAATGCCTTCTTTCACCAACAGCTCTTCAATCAGCACCAGGCCGCGTTCGGTCAGGTTAACCTGACGCGCTTTTTCATCCACGGAGAAGTGACCTTCCCCCTGGAAGGTGTCGGAATCTTCCTTCTCCTGGCGAACCAGGTGAGGAATGATTTTGTTCACTTTTTTATACATTTCCGAGCTGTCTTCAGCCGGGCCGGAGATGATAAGCGGCGTACGCGCTTCATCGATCAGGATGGAGTCGACTTCATCGACCAGCGCATAGTGCAGTTTACGCTGTACGCGCTCTTCCGGACTGAACGCCATGTTGTCGCGCAGGTAGTCAAAACCGTATTCGTTGTTGGTACCGTAGGTGATGTCGGCGTTGTAGGCTTCGCGCTTCGCAGGCGCTGGCAGGCCAGACATGTTAATACCGACGGTCATGCCGAGGAATTCGAACAGCGGACGGTTGTTTTCGGCGTCACGCTGGGCCAGATAGTCGTTGACGGTGACCACGTGCACGCCCTTGCCGGACAGCGCGTTCAGGTAAGCCGGCAGCGTTGCGGTCAGGGTTTTACCTTCACCGGTACGCATCTCTGCGATGCAACGGTCGTTCAGCACCATACCGCCGAGCAGCTGCACGTCGAAGTGACGCATGCCGAATACACGCTTGCTCGCTTCACGCACCACGGCAAACGCTTCTGGAATCAGGCTCTCTACGGTTTCGCCTTTTTCGATACGCGCGCGGAATTCATTGGTTTTCGCTTTCAGCTCTTCATCGGAGAGTTTTTCCATCTCCGGTTCCATCGCGTTAATAATAGCGACAACTTTGCGCATACGGCGCAGGGTACGATCGTTACGACTACCAAAAACTTTGGTCAATAATTTGATTAACATAATAAAATCTCAAACGCCCCGACATTTCGGAGTCAGAAAAATAAAGGAAATAAAGCGGTTATTTTCAGACGAGGCGCTGCGGCCCGGCGCGGATGCCCTGCACCTGGCTCACCCAGGCTGGGATACTAAAGACGTGAGGTGAGAGCGCAGGTAACGCTGCACCCTGAGCAATAATAATGGACGGCTGACTTTCAACGTTCAGCAACGCATTTAGCGTATCCAGCAGCGCCAGATGCTGCGCGGCCTGCAACGGAGATGTCGACTCAGCAACCGGTGACGCCGTCGGCACCATGGCAAAAGAAAGGTGGCGAATAACGGTGCGAATGGCGTGCTGATGCCAGTAGTCGACGCTGAATGAGGGACGACGGTTATTTTCCAGCCGCGCCAGCTGCGAGAAATCGATTCTCTGCGCCGGATTATGGTTACTGGTTGTTGCGCGGGCGGGGGAAGCTGGCTCGGCGTTATTCGCAAGCGCAGGCAGACCAAAACCGGCAGCAACCATCCCCAACAGGAGATGCGGCCAGAAGTAGCGTCTACCAAACTGTCGCCAACGCGTCAGCATTCCACTCACGTAAAGTTCCACCTTCGGTTTAAGTGCCTATCCCATTAGGCTATTTTATTCGCCATTTCGGCGCCGGGCAGTGCTCGAAATCCTCACGTACTACGTGTACGCTCCGGTTTCTGCGCGCTGTCCGACCCCAAAATGGCTTCAACAATTACGCCTACTGGGATAGGCTCTGAGTACCGTTATTCTATTTTAGCCCGAGAATATTACCATTAATGCCGCGCTACAGCAGCAGGAATGACGAAAACCGCAGCGAAAAACGGGTCAAGAAAGCAGCGGTTGCGCAGGAGTGTGATCTTTAAGAGAGGGCAACGGCAGGAAAACGGAATGCTGAGGGCAAAAAGAAAAAACGACTGGTTCCCTGACCGGAGAGAGTGCCAGGTTGCCAGTCGAATTTACGAAACGGTCAGGCTTATGCCAGAACCATTGTCGGTGCTTTGAACGCCAGAGGCAGTTCTGCGTCGTCTTCGAAGGTCACAAATTCCCAGGCTTCCTGTTTTGCCAGGACCGCCTGCAGAAGTTTGTTATTCAGCGCATGACCGGATTTGTACGCGGTAAATGCACCAATAATGTTGTGACCACACATGAACAAGTCACCGATGGCATCGAGCATTTTGTGACGAACGAATTCATCTTCAAAACGCAGGCCGTCTTCGTTCAGTACGCGATAATCGTCAACAACGATGGCACAATCGAAGCTGCCGCCCAGGCACAGGCCACGGGACTGCAGATATTCGATATCACGCATGAAACCGAAGGTACGCGCGCGGCTGATCTGGCGCATAAAGGCGTCTGCGGAGAAATTCATCGCATAACGCTGCGTGCTGGAATCAATCGCCGGATGGTTAAAGTCGATGGTAAAGTCCAACGAGAAACCATTGTACGGTTTGAATTCAGCCCATTTGTCGCCATCTTCAACGCGAACGGTGTCTTTAATACGGACGAATTTCTTCGCACAGTTCAGTTCATCGATGCCGGCATCCAGCAGCAGATAAACGAATGGCGCAGCACTACCGTCCATAATCGGGATTTCTGGCGCATCGACTTCAACAACGATGTTGTCGATACCCAGACCCGCCAACGCGGCGTTCAGGTGCTCTACGGTAGAAATCCGCACGTCATGCTCGTTGACCAGGCAAGTACAGAGCATAGTATCACGCACAGATTTGGCATCGGCCGGAAAATCTACCGGTGGATTCAAGTCGGTGCGACGATAGATGACCCCGGTATTTGCCGGCGCAGGGCGTAGCGTCAGTGTGACCTTTTTGCCGGTATGTAAACCGACGCCAGTCGCCTGAACGATACGTTTAAGAGTCCTTTGTTTGATCATCGTATAATCTCGCCAAATTAACTATCCAACCGAAGTGTATATCACATTCGGTGGGCCAGTTTAGCACAAAGAGCGCAGATTCCCAAATTCCAGCTAATTCTTAATCAGCTTGCTTGCGCAGGAATGCCGGGATATCCAGGTAATCCGGTTCTTTGGTGGTCTGCGGCGTATTGTCGTTAACCACTTTAGCAGCCGGTTTCTGTTCTTGCGTCAGCGGTGCCATACCGTGCTGCTGATAACGATCCAGCGCCGGTTGCTGCGTCTGCTTGTTGGTCACCAGGGTGATCTCTGGACGTTTGTCCATACCGATACCGGTCGCCACGACGGTAACGCGCAGTTCGTCGTTCATATCCGGGTCAAGAGAGGTACCGATAACCACGGTCGCGTTATCCGATGCAAACGCACGGATGGTATTACCGACGGTTTCGAACTCATCCAGACGCAGGTCGAAGCCCGCGGTGATGTTCACCAGAACGCCACGCGCGCCGGACAGGTCGATATCTTCCAGCAGCGGAGAAGAGATAGCCATTTCAGCCGCTTCTTCCGCACGGTCTTCACCGCTAGCCACGCCGGAACCCATCATCGCGTAGCCCATTTCGGACATCACGGTGCGCACGTCCGCAAAGTCGACGTTCATCAGACCCGGGCGAGTAATCAGTTCTGCGATGCCCTGTACCGCGCCTTTCAGCACGTCGTTCGCCGCGCCAAACGCGTCGAGCAGGGAGATACCGCGGCCAAGTACTTTCAGCAGCTTGTCGTTCGGGATGGTAATCAGCGAATCTACGTGCTTGGACAGCTCGGTGATCCCCTGCTCCGCAAACGCCATACGCTTCTTACCTTCGAAGTTGAACGGCTTGGTCACGACGGCTACGGTCAGGATGCCTAAATCTTTGGCCACTTCCGCAACCACCGGTGCAGCACCGGTACCGGTACCGCCGCCCATGCCGGCTGCGATAAACACCATGTCAGCACCGTCTAACGCTGCACGCAGCGCTTCACGGTCTTCGTCAGCCGCATTACGGCCCACTTCCGGGTTGGCGCCCGCGCCCAGACCTTTGGTAATACCGCTACCAATCTGAATAGTCTGGCCAACAGCCGTTTTACGCAGTGCCTGTGCGTCGGTGTTAACTGCGAAGAATTCAACGCCTTCGATGCGCTCGCGCACCATGTGTTCAACGGCATTACCGCCGCCGCCACCGACGCCGATGACTTTAATCACCGCGTCGTTGGTCAGTTCCATAGGTTCAAACATAGTTTCTCTCCGTTTTGTGCCTGTCGCCCGAGACCGGTAATGTGCGTTGGTCTCTTTAAAAATTAAAACTCTTTGCGTAACCAGCTATTCAGCCGTTTGATCCACGATCCAACCGATGCAGTTACGCGCTTTTCTACTTCCGCTTCACCACTCAAGTGGGACTCTTTCCCGTAGTGCAGCAGGCCCACCGCCGTTGAATAATACGGCTCCTGGGCATAGTCCGTCAGACCGGTAATGTTCAGCGGCGCACCGATACGCACCTGCGTATGGAACACCCGCTGCGCGCAGGCCGCTAAGCCTTCAATTTGCGCCGCGCCGCCGGTCAATACAATCCCCGCCGCCAGGTGGTGTTTGACCCCTTGCTGACGAAGCTGTTCCTGTAACTGTAAAATTTCTTCATTGACGAGGTTCAAGAGCTCGGTGTAACGCGGCTCAATAACCTCAGCCAATGTCTGGCGCTGCAGGCTGCGCGGCGGACGTCCGCCAACGCTCGGTACTTCAACGCTTTCATCTTTGCCCACAATAGAGCCTAAAGCGCAGCCGTGACGCACTTTAATCGCTTCGGCATCGCTTGGCGGCGTACCAAACGCATAGGCGATATCGCTGGTCACCACGTTGCCCGCGTAGGGGATCACCTTGGTGTGGCGCAGCGCACCGCCAGTATACACGGCGATATCCATTGTACCGCCACCGATATCCACCACGCAGACGCCCAGCTCACGTTCATCTTCGGTCAGGACCGAGTAACTCGACGCCAGTCCGGCGAAAATCAGCTGATCGACCTTCAGACCACAGCGTTCAACCGCCTTGACGATGTTTTTCGCCATGTCATTGTGGCAGGTAATCAGATGTACCTTGGCCTGCATACGCACCCCGGATAAACCGACCGGGTTTTTGATCCCTTCCTGGTAATCAATGGCGTATTCCTGAGGAATCACGTGCAGAACGCGGTGCTCATCACGCACGCGTACGGACTTCGCCGTATGCACTACGTTCTCAACGTCTTCCTGCGTGACCTCTTCTTCAGAGATAGGCACCATGCCTATCTCATTTTGACAGCTAATGTGTTTGCCGGAAAGCGCCAGATATACAGAAGAGATCTGGCAATCCGCCATCAACTCCGCCTGGTCGATAGCGCGTTGTACGCATTTTACTACCGACTCCAGGTCGTTAACTCCGCCTTTATCCATCCCTCGGGATGGGCAACTGCCGACCCCAATGATATTAATCACTCCGTCGGGCAGAACTTCCCCTACTAAAGCGGCTACTTTTGCAGTGCCGATCTCCAGTCCAACTACCAGTTTTCTGTCCGTCGCCTTGATCATTGTTGTTCTGCCTGTGCCTGATTCTGTTGTTGATTAGTGTCCGCCGCAGGAGCAGGTTCCCAGCCTACTGCCGCCCCTGAGTCATAACGCAAATCAACATAGCTAATCCGATTACCCTCAGTTTGCGCCTGCTGTTCCAGAACCGGATACAGTTCCAGAAAACGCGCCAGCCGCTTCATCGTATCGCCCCGCCCCAGATTCAGCTTGATACCGTTATCAAGCGTCAGCTGCCACGAACGGCGCGCGGTCATCGCCGCAACCTTCAACGTGAACTTCCCTTTCGCGAGCACCGCTCCCATGTCGTGATAACCCTGTAAGACTTCGCTTGCGCTGCCTTCCGGGCCATAGAGCATAGGCAAATTCTGCTTGCTGGTTCGATCGGCCGGAATACTGAAGGCCGTACCTTCCGCATCCACCATGTGCTGATCATTCCAACGTGCAATTGGCACATATTCAACCAGATGAATCTTCAATTCGTCCGGCCACTGCTTTCTTACGCTTGCCTGTTTAATCCATGGCAGGCGTTCAATCTGACTCTGAACGATGTTCACATCCTGAGTCATAAACGTTCCCGGCGAGCCCAGTGCCAGTATGGACTGGCGGATATCATCGTTACGCGTGTAATGACGATCGCCGGTGACAACCAGTTTTGAGATGGGCAAACGCTGCGCATCTTCCATCCAGCCAAGCACGACCCAGCCGCTCACAAACACGGTACACAACACCGCCAGCAGGAACAGAATCCCCGCTAAATGCGTTCCATTATTGCGCCGTGAAGCCGCATACTCTTCTTCTTCACGGTTCCGCGTATTCAGCGCAGCCTGCGACATATCACCCCGCCAGGTCCAGAATTCGTACTACCAGCTGCGAGAAACTGATTCCCGCCTGACGTGCCGCCATCGGCACCAGACTGTGGCTAGTCATCCCCGGAGACGTATTCGCCTCCAGCAGATAATACTGCCCGTCGCTGTCCTGCATGACGTCGATACGACCCCACCCCTGACAACCCAAAACTTTCCAGGCTTTCAGCACCAAAGATTGCATTGCTGCTTCCTGGGCCGATTCTTCACAACCAGGGCAGAAATATTTTGTCTCATCAGACAGATACTTCGCCTCATAATCATAGAAGGTTCCGGCCGGTTGGATGCGAACTGACGGTAAAATTTCTTCACCAAGCACCGCGACCGTAAACTCAGGGCCACTGAGCCATTTCTCAATCAGAACTTCATCATCATGTTGAAACGCCTGCGCTAACGCAGGTGCCAGTTCTGCAATCTCGGTCACTTTCGACATGCCGACGCTGGAACCTTCACGGCTCGGCTTGACGATTAGCGGCAATCCCAGCCCGGCAATCTGCGCCTGAACATCCTCAGACAGCCCATTTTCAAAGGCCTGGCGCTCAATGGCTACCCACGGCGCGACCGGTAATCCGGCCCCCTGCCACAGCAATTTACTGCGCAGTTTGTCCATCGAGATGGCCGATGCCATCACACCGCTGCCGGTGTAAGGCAGTTGAATCAGCTCCAGCAGCCCCTGCAACGTGCCATCTTCCCCGCCTCGACCGTGCAGCGCAATAAACGCTTTCTGAAAACCCATATTTTTCAACTGGGTAACATCGGTCTCTTTTGGGTCGACCGCATGGGCGTCAACACCAGCCTCACGCAGGCCAGCCAGCACCGCCGCGCCGGAGTTGAGCGACACATCGCGCTCGGCGGAAGTGCCGCCGAGAAGAACCGCGATTTTATCAGCCATGACGCGGTTCCTCCTGAGTTTGCGGCTTCAGTTTGATTTCAGCTAAGTTACGCGCGATTTTACCAATATTTCCCGCGCCTTGAATTAGAACAAGATCATTACCCGTCAGTACTGATGCCAGCATTTCAGCGACTTGCGCCGGGTCGGAGACCAGAATCGGGTCCACTTTTCCACGCCCGCGAATAGTACGGCACAGCGAACGGCTGTCCGCGCCCGGAATCGGCGCTTCGCCAGCCGGGTAAACGTCGAGCATCAGCAGCGCGTCGACCTGAGTCAGCACGTGCGCAAAATCGTCATACAGATCGCGCGTACGGGTATAACGGTGCGGCTGGAAGACCATCACCAGTTTTTTCTCCGGCCAGCCAGCGCGCGCGGCTTTAATCGTCGCGTCCACTTCCGTCGGGTGATGACCATAATCATCCACCAGCATCGCCGAGCCTTCTTTGCCATTCACTTCCGCCAGCGGGAACTCCCCCAGGAAATCGAAGCGACGACCGGTGCCCTGGAAGCTCTCCAGCGCGCGTAGAATCGCGTCATCTTCAATGCCCTCTTCCGTGGCCACTGCAACCGCCGCCGCCGCGTTTAGCGCGTTATGGCGGCCCGGCGCGTTCAGCGTCACGCGCAGCTCCTCTTTGTCCTGACGCACCAGCGTGAAGTGCCCCTGCGGGCCAATTTGCTGGTAGCCTTCGACGCGCACGTCGGCATCGTCGCTAAAACCGTAGGTAGTAATCTGACGACCCACGCGCGGCAGCAGCTCGCGAATGACAGGGTCGTCCACGCACATCACGGCACGACCATAAAACGGCAAATTGTGCAGGAAATTAATAAACGTCTGCTTTAAATTTTCGAAGTCGCCCTGGTAAGTATCCATATGGTCGGCTTCGATGTTGGTGACAATGGCCACCATCGGCTGCAAATGCAGGAACGACGCATCGCTCTCATCGGCTTCCGCAATCAGGTAGCGGCTGTTACCCAGACGCGCATGCACGCCCGCCGCTTTCACCAGACCGCCGTTAACAAAGGTCGGATCCAGCCCCGCTTCCGCGTAAATACTGGCCACCATCGCGGTAGTGGTGGTTTTGCCGTGCGTGCCGGCAATGGCGATGCCATGACGAAAACGCATCAGTTCTGCCAGCATCTCTGCGCGACGGATCACCGGAATACGCGCTTCATGCGCCGCGACAATCTCTGGGTTATCGGCAGAGATCGCCGTAGACACCACAACAACGCTCGCATCGCGCACGTTTTCCGGGCGATGGTTGAAATAGATGGTGGCGCCCAGCTTGCTCAGCTGCTGCGTGACCGGGTTTGGCGCCAGGTCGGAACCGCTGATCTGATACCCTTCGTTGGCCAACACTTCGGCAATACCGCCCATCCCGGCGCCGCCGATGCCAACAAAGTGGATGTGCCGGACGCGACGCATCTCGGGCACGATAGAACGCAGTTTCGCCAGTTGTTGTGTATTCATTCTCTAAACGCCATCACTTCTAAAATTCGGGCGACGCCAGTGCGCCGCAATGATTAAGCCTTTGCTGCCAGGCTCACTTCTTTTGCTACCCGTTCGGTAGCATCCGGGATGGCCGCCGCGCGCGCGCGTTCAGCCATCTCTAACAAGGTGTTGCGATCCCAGCTTGCCAGCGTGTCCGCGACCGCTTGTGCCGTAAACTGCGGCTGCTCGTAGATCTTCGCCGCGCCCGCTTTTTCCAGCGGCAGCGCGTTCCAGTACTGTTGGCGGTCTTTATGCTGGAACGGCACGAAAATCGCCGGCAACCCCGCTGCGGCAATTTCGCTAACCGTCAGCGCGCCGGAGCGGCACACCACCACGTCAGCCCACGCATAGGCTGCCGCCATATCGTCAATAAACTCGGTCACTTTATGCTGAGACTGACCGACATCGGCATAGGCTTGCTCAACGGTCTGTTGACCGCCTTTGCCGCTCTGGTGCCAGATAGTCACCGCATCGCCCAGACGTTGCGCCACCTGCGGCATCGTCTGGTTCAGAATGCGCGCGCCCTGCGAGCCACCGACCACCAGCACGCGAATCGGGCCATCGCGCCCGACCAGACGCTGTTCCGGCAGCGGCAGCGCCAGCACGTCGACACGCACCGGGTTACCGACCACTTCAGCGTTCGGGAATGCGCCTGGGAAGGCCTGCATCACTTTAGTGGCAATTTTCGCCAGCCACTTGTTGGTCAGCCCGGCAATGCCGTTCTGCTCGTGCAGTACCACCGGAATGCCCAGCGACCACGCCGCCAAACCGCCGGGGCCAGAAACATAGCCGCCCATTCCGAGCACGACGTCCGGCTTAAAGCGCTTCATGATCGCCCGCGCCTGACGCCAGGCGTTGAAAATACGCATCGGCGCCAGCAGCAGCGCCTTCACGCCCTTGCCGCGCAGACCGGAAATATGAATGAAATCAATCTCAATGCCGTGTTTCGGTACGAGGTCGGCTTCCATACGATCCGCGGTTCCCAGCCAGCGCACCTGCCAGCCCCGATCCATTAAATGGTGCGCAACCGCCAGCCCCGGGAACACGTGTCCACCGGTACCGCCAGCCATCACCATTAACCGCTTTGTTTGACCGCTCATCGAGAACCTCGGGTAAACGCCTGCGCTTTCTCCAGGCGTGTTTCATAATCAATTCGTAACAAGAACATAATGGCAGTCGACATAATCAGAAGACTGGAGCCACCGTAGCTGATCAGAGGCAGCGTCAGGCCTTTCGTCGGCAGCATACCGGCTGCCGCCCCTACGTTCACCAACGCCTGGAAACTGAACCACACGCCGATTGCGCAAGCCAGGAAACCAGAAAAACGTTGGTTAATCTCCAGCGCTTTGCGACCGATGGACATGGCGCGGAAAGCGACGAAGAATACCATTAAAAGTGCCAGTACCACACCGATATAACCCAATTCCTCACCGATGATGGCGAAGATGAAGTCGGTGTGCGCCTCCGGCAGGTACTCCAGTTTCTGTACCGAGTTGCCTAAGCCCTGCCCCCACATCTCGCCGCGGCCAAAGGCCATCAGCGACTGGGTTAACTGATAGCCGCTGCCGAACGGGTCTTCCCACGGGTTCCAGAAGGAAGTCACGCGGCGAATACGATACGGTTCGGCGAGGATCAGCAGCACCACCGCCGAGATCCCCATGCCGATAATGGCGATGAACTGCCACAGCTTGGCGCCGGCAAGGAACAGCATCGCCAGCGTCGTCACAAACAGCACCACCACGGTACCGAGGTCAGGCTGCGCCAGCAGTAAAATCGCCAGCACGAAAATCACGCCCATCGGCTTTAAGAAGCCGCGCAGGTTGTTGCGCACCTCGTCCGCTTTACGCACCAGATAGTTGGCGATATAGCAAAACAGCGACAGCTTGGTCAGCTCGGCGGGCTGAATACGCAGCGGACCGAGCGCAATCCAGCGCGATGCCCCGTTAACCGAACTCCCCACCACCAGTACAATCAGCAGCATGCAGATGGATGCAATCAGCATAAAGGTACTGTGGCGCTGCCAGAACGACATCGGCAAACGCAACGTGATCAGCGCCAGGCAGAAGGCCAGAATCAGGTACAGGCCATCACGTTTAGCGAACAGGAACGGATCGTTCGCCAGACGTTGCCCGACGGGCATGGACGCCGAAGTCACCATGATAAAACCAATCGCCGCGAGGCCGAGCGTCAGCCACAGCAGCGTGCGGTCGTACATAATCAGGCTATCGGTGTCTTTCTCCCGAGAACCCATCACCCAGCCCTTCAGCGCGGCGAACATCCAGCCAAACAGCCATGCGAAAATGCGCATGCCCGGCAAACGCGGCAGCCTCAGTTGAGGCAGTCTCAGGCGCGGGAGCGATAAACGCATCAACCTAACTCCTTCGCCAGGCGAGCAAACACGTCGCCGCGCTGCTCAAAGCTTTTGAACTGGTCAAGACTGGCGCAGGCCGGAGACAACAGCACCATGTCGCCCGCCTTCACCTGCGGTGCAATCAGGCGCATCGCTTCTTCCATGGTGTCGGTCTGAGTGGCGATTTCCGGACGCAGCGCAGCCAGTTCACCGCCGTCGCGGCCAAAGCAGTACAGACGAATGTTGTCGCCGGTCAGATAACGCTGCAGCGGCGCAAAGTCGGCAGATTTGCCGTCGCCGCCCAGCAGCAGATACAGCGTGCCCGCGACATGCAGGCCGTTTAATGCCGCTTCCGTGCTGCCAACGTTGGTGGCTTTAGAATCGTTAATCCAGCGCACGCCGTTATGCTCAAGCACAATCTGAAAGCGGTGAGCCAGCCCGCTAAAGGTGGTCAACGCTTTCAGGCTGGTCGCGCGCGGCAGGCCGACGGCATCTGCCAGCGCCAGCGCCGCCAGAGCGTTGCTGTAGTTATGCTGCCCGGTAAGCGGCATCTCTTTGACGTTCAATACTTTTTCACCTTTTACGCGCAGCCAGGTTTCGCCCTGCTGGCGGTTCAGGTGGTAATCGCCCACGTCAACGCCAAAGCTGACGCAGCGTTCGTCGGCACCGCGCACCGGCATGGTCAGGCCGTCGTCAGCGTTCACCACGCACACTTTGGCGTTTTCATAGACCTTCAGCTTGGCCGCGCGATACTGTTGCAGGCCCAGCGGGTAGCGGTCCATATGATCTTCGGTCACGTTGAGGATCGTGGCTGCCGCCGCGCGCAGGCTGGAAGTGGTTTCCAGCTGGAAGCTGGACAGTTCCAGTACATACAGTTCGCGGGCCGGATCCAGCAGCATCAGTGCAGGCAGGCCGATATTGCCGCCCACGCCGACGTTAACGCCCGCCGCTTTCGCCATTTCGCCAACCAGCGTGGTGACGGTGCTTTTGCCGTTGGAACCGGTGATCGCCACAATCGGCGCCTGCGCTTCACGGCAGAACAGCTCAATATCACCAACAATTTCAATACCAGCATCGGCAGCACGGCTTAGCGCCGGGTTTGCCAGCGCGATACCAGGGCTGGCGACGATCAGATCGGCCGCCATCAGCCAGTCTTCATTCAGCCCCCCCACATAACGTTCTACCGCTTCCGGCAGCTTATCCAGACCGGGCGGGGTTGCTCGGGTATCCATAACGCGCGGCGTGACGTTCTGCGCCAGGAAGAAATCCACGCAGGAGAGCCCGGTCAGTCCAAGACCAATGATGACGACGTTTTTACCCTGGTAATCTGCCATGATTAACGTACCTTCAGCGTTGCCAGGCCAATCAGCACCAGCATCAGCGAAATAATCCAGAAGCGCACGATCACGCGCGGCTCCGGCCAACCTTTCAATTCATAGTGGTGGTGAATCGGCGCCATACGGAAGATGCGCTGACCGCGCAGCTTGAAGGAGCCCACCTGCAGGATCACCGACAGGGTTTCCACCACGAAGACGCCGCCCATGATCACCAGCAGGAACTCCTGACGCAGCAGCACGGCGATAATACCCAGCGCGCCGCCCAGCGCCAGTGAGCCCACGTCGCCCATAAAGACCTGTGCCGGATAGGTGTTGAACCACAGGAAGCCTAAGCCCGCGCCGACAATCGCCGTACAGACGATCACCAGCTCGCCCGCATGACGCAGGTAAGGAATGTGTAAGTAGCTGGCAAAGTTCATGTTACCGGTCGCCCACGCCACCAGCGCAAAACCCGCCGCGACGAAGACGGTTGGCATGATCGCCAGGCCATCAAGCCCATCGGTCAGGTTGACCGCGTTACCCGTCCCGACAATCACGAAGTAGGCCAGCAGGATGTAGAGCAGACCCAGTTGCGGCATCACGTCTTTAAAGAACGGCACCACCAACTCGGTGGCTGGCGTATCTTTACCGGCCAGATACAGCGCAAAAGCCACGCCCAGCGCAATCACCGACATCCAGAAGTACTTCCAGCGGGCGATCAGCCCTTTGGTGTCTTTGCGTACCACTTTGCGGTAGTCATCGACAAAACCGATAATGCCGTAACCAATCAGCACCGTCAGCACGCACCAGACGTACGGGTTAGACGGATAGGCCCACAGCAGTACAGACACCGTAATCGCGGTGAGGATCATGATCCCACCCATCGTCGGCGTACCGCGTTTACTGAAGTGAGATTCCGGACCGTCGTTACGCACGACCTGGCCGAACGACATTTTTTGCAAGCGGGCGATCATCCGCGGGCCCATCCACAGTGAGATGAACAGCGCGGTCAGCAGGCTGACGATGGCGCGAAACGTCAGATAGGAAAAGACGTTAAAGCCGGAATAATATTTGACCAGATGTTCGGCCAGCCACACTAACATGTCCCGTTCTCCTGTACAGCGCGTACGACCTGTTCCATGGCGGCACTGCGTGATCCTTTCACCAGAATGGTGATCGTTTTATGTTCATTAATAAGCGATTTCAGACGCGCAATCGCCGAGTCTTTCTCGGTGAAGTGCTCCCCTGCCCCGCTTGCCGTGCTAATCGCCTGGCTTAATTTGCCAACGCTCAGCACACGGTCGATACCCGCCGCTTTCGCCGCTTCGCCGACCTGGATGTGGCACGCTTCACTCTCAGCGCCCAGCTCTGCCATATCGCCCACCACCAGCACGCGGTAGCCCGGCATTTCGGACAGCACCTGTACCGCAGCGGTCATCGAGCCGACATTCGCATTGTAGGAGTCGTCTAACAGCAGCTGGCTCTCCGTCAGGTGAATCGGGAACAGACGCCCCGGCACCGCTTTCAGCTGCGCCAACCCGGCTTTTACCGCGTTGAGATCAGCGCCCACCGCCGTAGCCAGCGCGGTCGCTGCCAGCGCATTGGCGATGTTGTGACGACCCGGTAAAGGCAGCAGTACGTCCACGCTGCCCTTCGGCGTATTGAGCGTGAATTCGGTACCTTGCGAGGTTATACGCACGTTGGCGGCGCTAAAGTCGCTGCCCGCCGCATTCGGAGAGAAGCGCCATACGGTACGGTCGCCAATCACCTGCTGCCAGTTGGCCCAGTCGTTGTTATCCGCGTTCAGAATTGCGATACCGTTTTCCGGCAGCCCGGTAAAGATCTCGCCCTTGGCTTTCGCTACGCCTGCCAGCGAGCCGAAGCCCTCAAGGTGCGCAGCCGCCAGGTTGTTCACCAGCGCCGCTTCCGGACGGGTCAGGCTGACGGTCCAGGCGATTTCGCCCTGATGGTTGGCGCCCAGTTCAATCACCGCATACTGATGCTCTGCCGTCAGGCGCAGTAATGTCATCGGCACGCCGATGTCATTATTTAGGTTGCCTGCGGTATAAAGCGTGTTGCCGCACTGGCTGAGGATCGCCGCGGTCATCTCTTTAACCGAGGTTTTACCGGAGGAACCGGTCAGCGCGACCACGCGCGCTGGCACCTGCTGACGAACCCAGGCCGCCAGTTCGCCAAAGGCGAGGCGGGTATCGCTCACCACCAGCTGCGGCAGGTCAATATCCAGCTTGCGGCTGACCAGCAGCGCACCCGCGCCGCCGTCTTTGGCGGTTTGCGCAAAATCGTGCGCGTCAAAACGTTCGCCCTTCAGCGCCACAAACAGGCAACCTGGGGTTAATTTACGCGTGTCGGTCGTGACATCGGCAATCAGACGATCGTCGCCATGCAGTTCGCCGCGCAGAATGTCGGCCAGTTGCTTCAACGTGACGTTAATCATGCCACCACTCCCAGCAGACGGGCTGCGGTCACGCGGTCGGAATAGTCGAGACGATGGTTGCCAACGATTTGATAATCTTCGTGGCCTTTACCGGCCAGCAGCACCACGTCGCTCTCTTTAGCCTGCATGATGGCGTTGGTCACCGCTTCCGCGCGGCCTTCCATCACTTTCGCATGCCCGGCATCGACCATCCCGGCCAGAATATCGTTGATAATCGCGCGCGGCTCTTCGGTACGCGGATTGTCATCGGTGACGACGGCGACGTCGGCAAACTCTTCGGCAATCGCCCCCATCAGCGGACGTTTGCCCTTATCGCGATCGCCGCCGCAGCCAAAGACGCACCACAGCTTGCCCGTACAGTGCAGACGCGCGGCCTGCAAGGCTTTCTCCAGCGCATCCGGGGTGTGGGCGTAATCGACCACCACCGTAGGTTTACCCGGCGCGCTAAACACTTCCATACGCCCGCAGACAGGCTGTAAGCGCGACGCGGTTTTCAGCAGGTCGCTCAGGGAATAGTCCAGCGCCAGTAGCGTAGCCAGCGCCAGCAGCAGATTGCTGACGTTAAAGGCGCCCATCAGACGGCTTTCAATTTCGCCTTCGCCCCAGCTGGAGTCAAAGTGAATGGTCGCGCCGCTGTCGTGGTAGTTCACGGCGGTGGCTTTCAGCCAGCGGCCATGACAATTCGGATTAATATGGTCTTCCATCGACACCGCCACCGCATCCGGCAGACGGCTGAGCCAACGACGGCCCACCTCGTCATCGGCGTTAACAATCGCCTGGCCGCAGTGGTGCGTGGAATACAGCAGCCATTTCGCGGCTTCGTAGTGCTCCATATCACCATGATAATCAAGGTGATCGCGACTCAGGTTGGTGAACACGGAGGCGGCAAATTTAAGTGCCGCAACACGATGCTGGACCAGGCCATGGGACGATACTTCCATCGCCGCCATCGTTGCGCCTTCGGCCACCAGGCCGGAGAGCACATGCTGAACATCAACCGCCGAACCGGTGGTGTTTTCCGTCGGGATCGCTTTGCCCAGCAGGCCATTGCCTACCGTGCCCATCACCGCGCTGGTTTCGCCCAGCAGTTGGCACCACTGTGCGATTAGCTGCGTGGTGGTGGTTTTACCGTTGGTACCGGTCACGCCCACCAGACGCAGGCTGTCGGACGGTTCATGATAAAAACGCCCGGCTAGCGCCGATAAGCGTTCGTTTAACTGGCTGAGGTAAATAACCGGCACGCCGTGCATTTCACGGATTTCACCGTCGGTCGCTTCATCTTTTGCCTCGGCGACAATCGCAGCAACACCCTGCGCAATTGCCTGCGGGATATAACGACGCCCGTCCGCCTGATGACCCACTACCGCTACGAACAGATCGCCCGATGCAGCCACACGGCTGTCGAGCGTCATCTCTCGCAGTACTCGCTCCGGTGCATTTGGCACCCACGGAGCAAGAAGGTCGCGCAAATTACGATCTGCCACCTGATCCCTCGCCTTGATTTGTCACAAATTCACTCTTATCGCCCGTTGCCAGCGCATCCGGCTCAATGTTCATCGTGCGCAGTACGCCGCCCATGATGGCACCAAACACCGGCGCAGAAACGGCGCCACCGTAGTATTTACCCGCCTGCGGGTCGTTGATGACCACCACCAGCGCAAAGCGCGGCTGGCTGGCTGGCGCGACGCCCGCGGTGTAAGCAATGTATTTGTTGATATAGCGCCCGTCCGGACCGACTTTTTTCGCCGTACCGGTTTTAATCGCAATACGGTAGCCTTTGATCGCCGCCTTCACGCCGCCGCCGCCAGGCAGCGCCACGCTTTCCATCATATGAACGACGGTGCGAACGATGGATTCCGGGAACACGCGCTCGCCGGGAACCGGCGGGTCAACTTTGGTTATCGACAGCGGACGGTAGATCCCATAGCTGCCAATCGTTGCGTAGACACGCGCTAACTGTAACGGCGTTACCATTAGCCCGTAGCCGAAAGAGAAGGTGGCCCTCTCTATGTCAGACCACCGTTGTTTTTGAGGATATAAGCCACTGCGTTCTCCGACCAACCCCAAATTGGTCGCTTTTCCCAGCCCAAAACGTGAGTAAGTATCTACTAACGCTGAGGACGGCATCGCTAACGCCAGCTTGGAAACACCAACGTTACTCGACTTCTGTAGTACCCCGGTCAGGGTCAATTCGCTGTAGCGCGCCACGTCTTTGATTTCGTGGCCGTTAATACGGTATGGGATGGTGTTCAGCACGGTATTTTCGCGCACCACGCCGCGCTGAAGCGCGGTCATCACCACCATCGGTTTCACCGTAGAACCCGGTTCAAACACGTCGGTGATAGCCCGGTTACGCATGGTGTCTTTGGCCGTGCCGGTAAAGTTGTTCGGGTTGTAAGACGGGCTGTTGGCCATTGCCAGCACTTCGCCGGTGTTCACGTCGACCAGCACGGCGCTACCGGATTCCGCTTTGTTAAACGCCACTGCGTTATTCAGCTCACGGTACACCAGCGCCTGCAGGCGTTCATCAATGCTCAACGCCAAGTTGTGCGCCGCCTGGCTGTCAGTCGAGGAGATATCTTCAATGACCCGGCCATAGCGGTCTTTACGGACAATACGTTCGCCCGGCTGGCCGGTTAACCATTTGTCGAAACTCTTCTCAACCCCTTCAATCCCCTGGCTATCGACGTTGGTGAAGCCGATGAGGTGAGCAGTCACTTCACCTGACGGGTAGTAACGGCGGGACTCTTCACGCAGATAAATCCCCGGCAGCTTCAGCTTTTTGATGTAGTCGGCCATATCAGGGTTTACCTGACGAGCCAGATAGATAAAGCGCATACGCGGGTTGGTGTTGATGCGGTTAGCCAGCTGATCGAGCGGCATATTCAGGGCATCGGCCAGCGCCTTCCAGCGGTTGTTTAGCACCACGCCACCCGCTTCGTGCAGCTCTTTCGGGTCAGCCCAGATGGCTTTTACCGGCACGCTCACCGCCAGCGGACGCCCGGAGCGGTCAGTAATCAAACCGCGAGAAGTCGAGACCTGCTGGACGCGTAAAGAGCGCATGTCACCCTCGCGCACCAGCTTATCAGGGGCAATAATTTGCAACCAGGCCGCGCGTCCAAGCAGGAACGCGAGCGCCATAAAAATACAGCCGCAAAGCAACGCAAAACGCCAACTGATAAAGTTGGCCTGTTCTTCCTGACGTTTTGGCTTAAGCGTTTTTGCCGCCGGTTTCATGCGTTGCAATAATCCTTATTTCTGAACAACAATGTTTTCTTTTGATGGATCAACATGTTGCATCTGCAACTTTTCAGTAGCAATACGTTCGACGCGGCTGTGATCGCCGAGAGCATTCTCTTCGAGGATCAGGTTTCGCCATTCAATATCTAACGCATCGCGCTCCAGCACCAACTGCTCTCGTTGGGCCGTTAACAGGCGGGTATGGTGGGCGGTTGTTACCACCGTCACCGCCGTCACAATAATGCAAATGAACAGACAGAGTGGCAGCTTCCCAAACTGCAAAAGGTCGTCGCGAATTACGCCAGGCAAGGCATGACGTTCGCCATTTCCTAACGACCCGGTTACTTTGCTCAGGGCCTCTGTCACTCTGCCGATCATGCGTTCGTCCTCTCTGCAATACGCAGAACTGAACTACGAGCTCGTGGATTTTCAGCCACTTCTTCTTCGCCCGGCATCAACTTGCCTAACGCTCGTAAATGACGGCCACCCAGTTTCCTGAGTTGCTCTTCGGTCATCGGGATCCCCGCCGGAACCTGTGGACCGCGGCTCTGCTCACGCATAAAGCGCTTCACGATGCGGTCTTCCAGCGAATGGAAGCTGATAATGGAAAGCCGCCCACCCGGGGCCAGCACGCCAAGCGAGCTTTTTAGCGCCAGCTCTATCTCCTCCAGCTCACTGTTCACCCAAATACGCACCGCCTGGAAGGTACGGGTTGCGGGGTGTTTGAATTTGTCTTTCACCGGCATCGCGGCGGCGATCACTTCCGCCAGCTCTTTGGTGCGGGTCATCGGTTCCACGCGGTTGCGCTCAACGATGGCGCGGGCAATACGTTTACCAAAGCGCTCTTCGCCGAAGGTTTTAATCACCCAGGCGATATCCGCTTCTTCTGCCGTTTGCAGCCATTCAGCGGCAGACTGGCCGCGAGTTGGGTCCATACGCATGTCCAGCGGGCCATCGCGCATAAACGAGAAACCGCGCTCGGCATCGTCAAGCTGCGGTGAAGAAACGCCAAGATCGAGAAGAATCCCGTCGATCTTACCAACGAGATCGCGCTCGGCGACGTAGTCCGCCAGCGCAGAGAAAGGGCCATGCACGATGGAAAAACGCGGATCGTCGATGGTCTTCGCCACCGCAATCGCCTCAGGATCGCGATCGATCGCAATCAGGCGCCCCTGCTCGCCAAGCTGCGAGAGGATCAGGCGCGAGTGACCACCGCGACCAAAGGTGCCATCAATATAGATACCGTCCGGACGGATATTCAGGCCGTTAACCGCCTCGTCCAGCAGTACCGTGGTGTGTTTAAAGTTTTCCATCATATTTATAAGGACAAATCCTGCAATCGCTCCGACAGCGCCCCTGAAGCAGATTGCTCAGCGTCGATATCTTCCTTGACCCGTTGATACCAGGCCGTCTCATCCCACAGTTCAAACTTGTTGAACTGCCCGACCAGCATCACTTCTTTGGTCAATCCGGCGTGTTGCCGTAAAACCGGCGCGATTAACAACCGCCCGGCATTATCCATCTGACATTCGCTGGCATGCCCTAGCAGCAGCCGCTGCACGCGGCGCTCAACGGGATTCATGCTCGACAAACGCGATAGCTTTTGCTCGATAATTTCCCATTCGGGCAGAGGATAAAGCAGCAGGCAGGGGTGATGGATGTCAATGGTACAAACCATTTGACCGGTAGCGCTCTCGATCAACGTGTCCCGATATCGGACAGGAACGGCTAAACGCCCTTTGTTGTCAAGATTGACTAACGTTGCCCCTCGGAACATGCCAGCCTCACCCCTTATTACCACTTTAACCCACAAATTCCCACTCAAAGGAGTTTACGGAGCAGAGGAAAAGCTTGTCAAGCCAGCATGAATGCCAACAGAGTCCAAAATACCGCTATTTAAGGCCGACAATAGCTCTGATTAAAAATTATCCAACAGACGAGGCAAATTAACGTCATGAATACCCGCAAGAAAAATACAAAGGGATTCACATCACGTTAACGCGACTAAATATCATCAAAAGAATATATAAAGTGTCAGTTTGCGACGCGAGCGGCATTTTAGGACATTATGATGCGCGTTAACAGTCCTCTGTGGCGCGCCCCGAAGGGGAATGACGTTCTGCTGGCTCGCCCATTCTGGTAGGGGAGTTGAGAAGTGTTTGTTATTTCGGCAATCCGCACGGCGAATGTAACAAAATAATACACAAATAATATATTTTTACTTTGTGTTCACAATAATAAGCACGGAAGGGGGACAAATGAGGCGTATTAAATAGAGTGCTAACCAAAAATGAGGAATAATCTGAATATCCACATAAGAATTAAGTTTTATGTAATGGAGGCGACATTTCGCCGCCCCATCATGAAAAACTTATCGGCGGCTCAGGCTACCGCGACGATACAGGTTACGACGAATACGGCTCAAACCGGGTTTTGGCTTACGCGGTTCATCGAGGCTCGCCAGCACAATCTCCAGCACGCGTTCTGCCACATCGCGGTGACGCTGGGCAACCGCAAGTACCGGACACTGCAGGAAATCAAGCAGCTCATTATCGCCGAAGGTGGCAATCGCCAGATTAGTCGGCAGCTTACCCTCACGGCGCAACGTCACATCCATCACGCCCTGTAACAGCGCAAAAGACGTGGTAAACAGCGCCTCTGGCATCGGGTGGGTCTCAAGCCATTTCTCGAACAGCTGCGCCGAGGCTTCACGTTCATAGCTATTGGCATAGAGGAAATGTACCTCACGCGGATCGTCTTTCCAGGCGGTACGGAAGCCCTGCTCGCGCAGATAGCTGACCGACAGCTCCGGCAGCGCGCCGAGATAAAGCACGGTTTCAGCCGGGAAGGTACGCAACTCGGCGGCGAGCATTTCTGCGTCATCCTGGTCGGCACCCACAACGCTGGTGAAATGTTCGCGGTCAAGGGCACGGTCGAGTGCGACAATCGGGAACGCGTCGTTCGCCCAGCGCTGATAGAACGGATGCTCCGGCGGCAGCGAGGTAGAGACAATGATCGCATCAACCTGACGCTGCAGCAGATGCTCAATGCAGCGCATCTCGTTATCCGGCTGATCTTCCGAGCAGGCAATCAGCAACTGATAGCCGCGCTGGCGCGCCTGACGCTCAAGATAGTTGGCGATGCGGGTATAGCTGGTGTTTTCCAGATCCGGGATAACTAACCCGATAGAACGCGTGCGTCCTGCACGCAGCCCGGCGGCGACCGCGTTAGGATGGTAGTTGTGCTCACGCACGACGGCCATCACCTTTTCGACAGTTTTATCACTGACGCGGTACTGCTTCGCTTTACCGTTAATCACATAGCTGGCGGTGGTTCGGGAAACACCGGCAAGCCGGGCGATCTCATCCAGTTTCACAATTGCCCCTTGCTTTATAAGTATAATCCGTAACATCTAAACGCAGAATGATCCGATCGGCAATAGGTTTTGTTCGCACTTATTGCTGATTTCGCAAAAAAAAGCCCGACTTCAGGCCGGGCTACGATTAAGCGATGAGTTGTAGGCCGGATCAGCGAAGCGCCATCCGGCAGAACCGCGCAAGTTGCCGGATGGCGGCGTAAACGCCTTATCCGGCTTACCGTTGCTGGTTACGGCTTCAGGACAACACGATTAACGCATAATCTTATCGCCGCGCGACAAACCGACCACGCCGGAGCGTGCTACTTCAACAATTCTTGCGACATCGCGCAGCGAGGCGAGGAACGCATCCAGCTTGTCGCTGGTGCCCGCCAGTTGGACGGTATAGAGCGACGGCGTGACGTCGATAATCTGCCCACGGAAAATCTCCGTATTCCGCTTCACTTCGTCACGGCCATAGCCGCTGGCCTGTACCTTCACCAGCATGATTTCACGCTCAACATGTGCGCCCTGCCCCAGCTCATTGACCCGCAGCACGTCCACCAGCTTATGCAGCTGTTTTTCAATCTGCTCAATGGTTTTCTCATCGCCGACGGTCTGAATGGTCATGCGCGACAACGTTGGGTCATCGGTAGGTGCAACGGTCAGGCTCTCAATGTTGTAGCCGCGTTGCGAGAAAAGCCCAATCACGCGCGACAGCGCCCCGGACTCGTTTTCCAGCAGTACAGATAATATCCGGCGCATAATCAGGTTCTCTCCGTTTTGCTCAGCCACATCTCGTCCATTGCCCCGCCGCGAATCTGCATCGGGTAGACATGTTCGCTACCGTCGACGGCGACGTCGACAAACACCAGGCGATTATTGCGCACCTGCTCCAGCGCCTCAGCGAGCTTGCTCTCCAGCTCGTCCGGACGCGTAATGCGAATACCAACATGCCCGTAAGCTTCAGCCAGGCGCACAAAGTCTGGCAGCGACTGCATATAGGACTGAGAATGACGCCCGGAGTAAATCATGTCCTGCCACTGTTTCACCATCCCCAGATAGCCATTATTCAGGTTCAACACCAGCACCGGCAGCTCATATTGCAGCGCGGTCGACAGCTCCTGAATGTTCATCTGGATGCTGCCATCGCCAGTCACGCAAATGACGGTTTCTTCCGGCAGCGCCATTTTGACGCCCAGCGCAGCGGGAAGGCCAAAGCCCATGGTGCCCAGACCGCCGGAGTTGATCCAACGACGCGGCTTATCAAACGGGTAGTACAGCGCGGCAAACATCTGATGCTGCCCAACGTCGGACGTCACGTAGGCGTCGCCCTGGGTCAGTTTCCAGACGGTTTCGACCACCGCCTGGGGCTTAATTTGTTCGCTCTTATCGTCATACTTCAGGCAGTGACGGGCGCGCCACTGTTCAATCTGCTGCCACCAGTCGCGAATATCATCCAGCGGCTGGGCGACGCTTTCTTGATCCAGCAACTCCAGCATTTGATCGAGCACCAGACCTGCGTCACCGACGATCGGAATATCCGCCGGTACCGTTTTGGAGATCGACGTCGGATCGATATCAATGTGCAGTACAGTGGCATCCGGGCAGTACTTCGCGAGGTTATTGGTGGTGCGATCGTCAAAGCGCACCCCAACGGCGAAGATCACGTCAGAATGATGCATGGTCATGTTGGCTTCATAGGTACCGTGCATCCCCAGCATACCTAACGCCTGACGATGGGTGGCCGGGAAGCCGCCGAGCCCCATTAATGAAGAGGCTACCGGCAGGTTCAGTTTTTCAATCAACGTACGCAGCTGTGCGTGGCACTCGGCGTTAACCACCCCGCCGCCGACGTATACCACCGGTTTTTTCGCCGCAATCAGCGTTTGCAGCGCACGCTTAATCTGCCCTTTATGGCCCGTAGTCGTTGGGTTGTAAGAGCGCATGCTGACCGCATCCGGCCAGACGTACGGCAGTTTATTCGCCGGGTTGAGGATATCTTTCGGCAGGTCGACAACGACCGGTCCCGGACGACCGCTGGCCGCCAGCCAGAAAGCTTTCTTCAGCACAGCGGGAATATCTTCGGTCTGTTTCACCAGGAAGCTGTGCTTCACCACCGGACGGGAGATCCCGACCATGTCGCACTCCTGAAACGCATCATAGCCAATCAGCGAAGTGGCCACCTGACCGGAAAGCACCACCAGCGGGATGGAGTCCATATAGGCCGTTGCAATCCCGGTGATGGCGTTCGTCGCCCCCGGGCCAGAGGTGACCAGCACTACTCCCACTTCACCGGTCGCGCGCGCCAGGCCGTCAGCCATGTGCACCGCCGCCTGTTCGTGGCGAACCAGTACGTGATCGATGCCGCCGACCGTATGCAGCGCGTCATAAATATCGAGGACCGCGCCCCCCGGGTAGCCAAATACCTGCTTTACGCCCTGATCGATTAACGATCGGACGACCATCTCGGCTCCTGACAACATCTCCATGATTTGCCTCCAGGCTTCTCTTTCTTGATGACCGGGGAAATCATTTTCCGACGGTCATGCGTCGACGGCGCGTCAGCCATCCACCGGCGCTGAATTAAGGTCACGACCTAACATAACCGCTCGCCACCAGGCAGGCAATTCACCCATCCGGCGTAGGTGCAGTACCCAAAAGAGAAAAAATAAAGAGAAAAGGGAAAATGATGGTGGATTACTTCATCGATAAGAAAAGGAGGACGTAGATACTCGGGCGAATGACATCATTACAGCAAAACCTGCATTTTTCACTTTCTCACCGCGCCGCGCCAGGGACAACAACAGAACAATATTCTACTTTTAGCTTGATAGACAAGATAAGCAGAATGCTAATGCATTCTGCTTATTGCCAGAGGCTATTGCGGACGGCAAGCATTGACCAGCAGCTCTTCCATCCACTGGTGACCTTTATCACGGCCCGCCGCCTCATGCCAGGAAAGGTAGCAGGTACGGCTATTTAGCTTCATCGGAAGCGGTAATACCTGCAAGTGAAGCTGCTCGGAAAACTCTTCCGCCAGGCGGCGCGGCGCGATGGCGACCAGATGGGTTTGAGAAACCACATTTAATACGCTGACCAGCGCCATGCCCTGATAGGCAATACGGCTTTGTTTATCCACCGAGTCATACCACGGTTGGCTAAATGACGCATAGCGATCCAGCGAAACCACCGCGTGCTCTTCCTGATAAATTTGAGATTCCGAAACCGGACCGTTAATGCGAGGATGCGTCTTACTGACCACGAGCACCATTTCGTCATTAAATAAAGGGACACACGCAAATTCCGGGCGGCGAAACTCTTCGTATCCCAGGACAAATTCGATTTCCTGGTAACGTAGCTGATGCTCAGTGTTTTGGTTTAAGGATGATTTAAACACCATGTGAATATGTGGTGCGACTTCATTCACCTTATTTAAGATAATAGACGTCAGATAATTATCCAGCGGACTGCAAACACAAAGATTAAATACCCGTTCGCTGCTCAACGGCTCAAAACCCGAACCTGGCAATTCATTTTGCACCAACTGCAGCGCCTGACGAATGGAGCCGAACAGCTGGAAAGCGCGAGCGGTAGGCTGGATGCCGCGGCCGTAGCGAACGAACAGCTCGTCGTTAAACATCACCTTCAAACGCGCCACGGCGTTGCTGACCGCGGGCTGGGACATGCCAAGCATATGCGCGGCACGGGTAATATTTTGCTCCTGCATCACCGCATCAAATACGGTCAGTAGATTTAAATCGACCATTCGAAGCTGCGGTTTGGTTCCTTCATTAACAGAGACTCGCTGCTTCTCCGGCGCGCTAATTACGCTCTCAGACTCCATTGTCATACAAAACTCCCTTTACAGAATCGCAGTAATATATTGAGGCTATATGATTTACCATGCATATAAAATCCAAAAAAGAGAATTAAATAAAAATAGGAATATATAAAGATGCATAAGAGTGAATTTCCCAAAGAAAATCACCCTTAATTTATATCACCAAGCTAATGGTAGATAGTTTACCCATAGATTAGACGAATATACAACAGACAGAAAAAGACACATTAAATTAAGCATTATTAAATTGTTTTATTTTTGATACTGTCAAAATTAACATTCTGGTAGCAGAAATAGTGTTTTATCTTCACAGGCGGTGAGCTATCAAACAATAAAACCAACATTATCAAATTGATAGGTTAAACACGAAAACGTGACCAACTCATGATAAGTTGCGATTAATCATGTGAATATGCGACAAAATATTAAAACCATGAACAACCTAAGAAAACGATATTCTATAAAGTGAGACACTCGTCAGCACAATTAGCTAATTTACCCGTTTCCTTTCCCCCCTTCCTTTGTCCTCTTTTCTTCACTCAGGGTTGACATCAGAAAGCATATCCAGTACCACTAAAAGCATATCGAATTCATCTGGAGAATGATGACATGTTCCGTACCACTCGCTTCAACGGCCTACTACTACTAAACGCCTCTTCTGTGCGCGGTAGGCTGGTGTGCGACGTTCAACGTTAAGTCATCATCAGTTAAACGAAAAACCCGCGCCGCTGCGCGGGTTTTTTTATGCTCGTAGCAAGGCGCCCCAAGTTAACCAAGGACCTAAACCATGAGCCAGCAAGTCATTATTTTTGATACGACCTTACGTGATGGTGAACAGGCATTGCAGGCAAGCCTGAGCGTGAAAGAGAAACTGCAGATTGCTTTTGCCCTCGAGCGTATGGGCGTTGACGTGATGGAAGTCGGGTTTCCGGTCTCTTCTCCGGGCGATTTTGAATCCGTACAAACCATCGCGCGCAACATTAAAAACAGCCGCGTCTGTGCGCTGGCTCGCTGCGTAGAGGCGGATATTGACGTTGCCGCCGAGTCATTAAAAGTGGCTGAAGCGTTCCGTATTCATACTTTTATTGCCACCTCGCCGATGCATATCGCGACCAAGCTGCGCAGCACGCTGGATGAAGTGATTGAACGTGCGGTCTATATGGTGAAACGGGCGCGCAACTATACCGACGACGTTGAGTTCTCCTGCGAAGATGCTGGCCGTACTCCAATTGATCAGCTGGCTCGCGTGGTTGAAGCCGCCATTAACGCCGGAGCCACCACCATCAACATTCCAGATACCGTCGGCTATACCCTGCCATTTGAATTCTCCAACATCATTACCGGCCTGTACGAACGCGTACCAAACATCGATAAAGCGATTATCTCCGTACACACCCACGACGATCTGGGCATGGCGGTGGGTAACTCGCTGGCCGCAGTCCACGCGGGTGCTCGTCAGGTTGAAGGCGCGATGAACGGCATCGGTGAGCGCGCGGGTAACTGCTCGCTGGAAGAGGTCATCATGGCGATTAAAGTGCGCAAAGACATTATGAAAGTGCACACCGCGATTAACCATAACGAAATCTGGCGCACCAGCCAGACCGTCAGCCAGATCTGCAACATGCCGATTCCGGCCAACAAAGCCATCGTCGGTACCGGCGCCTTCGCCCACTCTTCCGGCATCCACCAGGACGGCGTGCTGAAGAACCGCGAAAACTACGAAATCATGACCCCGGAATCCATCGGTCTGAACCAGGTACAGCTGAACCTGACCTCCCGCTCTGGCCGCGCTGCCGTGAAGCACCGCATGGAAGAGATGGGCTACAAAGATACCGACTACAACATGGACCACCTGTACGACGCGTTCCTGAAGCTGGCGGACAAAAAAGGCCAGGTCTTCGATTACGATCTGGAAGCGCTGGCGTTCATCAACAAGCAGCAGGAAGAGCCAGAGCATTTCCGCCTGGATTACTTCAGCGTGCAGTCCGGCTCCAGCGATATCGCTACCGCGTCCGTGAAGCTGGCCTGTGGTGAAGAAACCAAGGCAGAAGCCGCTAACGGTAACGGCCCGGTCGATGCGATTTACCAGGCGATTAACCGTATCACCGGCTACGACGTCGAGCTGGTGAAATATGACCTGAACGCCAAAGGCCAGGGCAAAGACGCGCTGGGTCAGGTCGATATCGTCGTTAACTATAACGGTCGCCGCTTCCACGGCGTTGGCCTGGCGACGGATATCGTCGAATCCTCCGCCAAAGCGATGGTGCACGTGCTGAACAATATCTGGCGCGCCGCCGAAGTCGAAAAAGAATTGCAACGCAAGATCAAGAATAAAGAAAACAACAAGGAAACCGTGTGATGTCGAAGAATTATCATATTGCTGTGTTACCAGGTGACGGAATTGGCCCGGAAGTCATGGCACAGGCATTGAAAGTCCTGGAAGCCGTGCGTCAACGTTTTGACATGCGCATTACCACCAGCCACTACGACGTGGGTGGTATCGCCATCGATCGCCACGGCGAACCACTGCCGCAGGCAACCGTCGACGGCTGCGACCAGGCCGACGCTATTCTGTTTGGTTCCGTGGGCGGCCCAAAATGGGAAAACCTGCCGCCGAACCAGCAGCCGGAGCGCGGTGCGCTGCTGCCGCTGCGTAAACACTTCAAGCTGTTCAGCAACCTGCGTCCGGCGAAGCTGTACCAGGGTCTGGAAGAGTTCTGCCCGCTGCGCGCCGACATCGCCGCTAACGGCTTCGATATCCTGTGCGTGCGCGAACTGACCGGCGGCATTTACTTCGGCCAGCCGAAGGGTCGCGAAGGCAGCGGTCAGCACGAGAAGGCGTTTGATACCGAGGTATATCACCGCTTCGAGATCGAGCGTATCGCCCGTATCGCGTTTGAATCTGCACGTAAGCGTCGTCACAAAGTGACCTCCATTGATAAATCTAACGTGCTGCAGTCCTCCATTCTGTGGCGTGAAATCGTCAGTGAAATCGCTAAAGAGTACGCGGACGTTGAGTTGGCGCACATGTACATCGACAACGCCACCATGCAGCTGATTAAAGACCCGTCACAGTTTGACGTCGTGCTGTGTTCTAACCTGTTCGGCGACATCCTCTCCGACGAGTGCGCGATGATCACCGGCTCCATGGGCATGCTGCCGTCCGCCAGCCTGAACGAAGAAGGCTTTGGCCTGTATGAACCTGCGGGCGGCTCCGCGCCGGATATCGCCGGCAAGAACATCGCCAACCCGGTGGCGCAGATCCTGTCGCTGGCGCTGCTGCTGCGCTATAGCCTGGACGCCAACGATGCGGCCACCGCCATTGAAAGCGCCATCAATCGCGCGCTGGAAGAAGGCGTACGTACCCGTGATTTAGCCCGCGGCGGCGCGGCGGTCAGCACCGATGAAATGGGCGATATCATTGCCCGCTATGTTGCCGAAGGGGTGTAACCATGGCGAAGACCTTATACGAGAAGTTGTTTGATGCCCACGTGGTCTATGAAGCGCCTAACGAAACGCCGCTGCTGTATATCGACCGCCATCTGGTACACGAAGTGACCTCGCCGCAGGCGTTTGACGGCCTGCGTGCGCACAACCGCCCGGTGCGTCAGCCGGGTAAAACTTTCGCCACCATGGATCACAACGTCTCCACGCAGACCAAAGACATCAACGCCTCCGGCGAGATGGCGCGTATCCAGATGCAGGAGCTGATTAAGAACTGCAACGAGTTCGGCGTCGAACTGTATGACCTGAATCACCCATATCAGGGTATCGTGCACGTCATGGGGCCGGAACAGGGCGTCACCCTGCCGGGGATGACTATCGTCTGCGGCGACTCCCACACCGCCACCCACGGCGCATTTGGCGCGCTGGCATTCGGTATCGGCACCTCGGAAGTGGAGCACGTACTGGCCACGCAGACCCTGAAACAGGGTCGCGCCAAAACCATGAAGATTGAAGTGAACGGCAAAGCCGCGCCGGGCATCACCGCTAAAGACATCGTGCTGGCGATTATCGGTAAAACCGGTAGCGCTGGCGGCACCGGTCACGTGGTGGAATTCTGCGGTGAGGCGATTCGCGACCTGACCATGGAAGGCCGCATGACCCTGTGCAACATGGCGATTGAACTGGGCGCGAAAGCGGGCCTGGTCGCACCGGATCAGACCACCTTCAACTATGTCGAGGGCCGTCTGCACGCACCGAAAGGCAAAGATTTTGACGACGCGGTCGCCTACTGGAAAACCCTGCAAACGGATGAAGGCGCCACTTTCGACAGCGTCGTCACCCTGCAAGCGGAAGAGATTGCGCCGCAGGTCACCTGGGGGACTAACCCAGGCCAGGTTATCTCCGTAAATGACAACATTCCGGATCCGGCCTCGTTCAACGATCCGGTCGAGCGCGCCAGCGCCGAAAAAGCATTGGCTTACATGGGCCTGAAGCCGGGGATCCCGCTGACCGATGTGGCGATCGATAAAGTCTTTATCGGATCCTGCACCAACTCACGCATTGAAGATCTGCGCGCGGCGGCGGAAATCGCCAAAGGCCGTAAAGTGGCGCCTGGCGTGCAGGCGCTGGTAGTGCCAGGCTCCGGCCCGGTGAAAGCGCAGGCGGAAGCGGAAGGTCTGGATAAGATCTTTATCGAAGCTGGTTTTGAATGGCGTCTGCCGGGCTGCTCGATGTGCCTGGCGATGAATAATGACCGCCTGAATCCTGGCGAGCGCTGCGCCTCCACCAGCAACCGTAACTTTGAAGGCCGTCAGGGCCGCGGTGGTCGTACGCACCTGGTGAGCCCGGCGATGGCGGCAGCGGCCGCGGTAACCGGCCATTTCGCCGACATTCGTAGCATGAAATAAGGAAACCATCATGGCAGAGAAATTTACCCAACATACGGGACTGGTGGTGCCGCTGGATGCCGCGAACGTCGATACCGATGCCATCATCCCGAAGCAGTTTTTGCAGAAGGTGACCCGCACCGGCTTTGGCGCGCACCTGTTTAACGACTGGCGCTTCCTCGACGACAAAGGCGAGCAGCCGAACCCCGAGTTCGTGCTGAACTTCCCGGAATACAAAGGGGCGTCGATTCTGCTGGCGCGCGAAAACTTCGGCTGCGGCTCATCCCGTGAGCACGCGCCGTGGGCGCTGACCGACTACGGTTTTAAAGTGGTGATAGCGCCGAGCTTCGCCGACATCTTCTACGGCAACAGCTTCAACAACCAGCTGCTGCCGGTGACGTTAAGTGACGCGCAGGTCGATGAGCTGTTCAAGCTGGTACAGGCGAACCCGGGCATTAAATTTGAAGTGGATCTGGAAGCGCAGGTGGTGAAAGCGGGCGATAAGTCGTACAGCTTTAAAATCGACGACTTCCGCCGCCACTGCATGCTCAACGGGCTGGACAGCATTGGCCTGACCTTGCAGCACGAAGACGCCATCTCGGCCTACGAGAACAAGCAACCGGCGTTTATGCAGTAATCTCTCCCGCTGGTCACCGCACGGTGGCCAGCCTCTTCTTCCCGCCTACAGCGTATCGCCGTAATAGATCTGGTAACCGAGGTTGACGCTGCCCGGCACATCTTTCCCGTTCAAGCGCTTAATCAGAATATCCGCTGCCGTTTTACCAATCTCAAAGCGCGGCGTAATCACGCTGGCAATTTTTTGCAGCCGCGCGCGGCCAATTTCCAGACCGTGGAAACCGGCAATCGCCATTTTTCCCGGCACGTCGAAGTGCTGCGCCTGACACTCCAGCAGCACGCCGACGGCAAGGTCATCGTTGGTACAGAAAATCGCGTCAATATCTGGTTTTTCCGCCATCGCCTGCTGGAACATCTTGCGGCCCAGCGTCACCGACGAAATCGTTTTTGGCGCCAGGTGGTACGCTTCCAGCCCCTGTGCCGCCAGCGCTTTCTCGGTGCCGCGAAAACGGCTGAGATCGCGAGGGTCATCCATCGAACCAAAGAACGCAATGCTGCGCTTGCCGCTGTCGATAAAGGCCTGCGTCATTTCGTACGCCGCTTTTTCGTTATCAAAGCCAACCTGAATATCCAGATACTGGCCGCTAATATCCATCAGCTCCGCCACCGGAACGCCGCTGGCGCGCACGTACTGTACCATCCGTTCGGTATGCAGTTTTCCCGTGAGGATCAGGCCGTCGATATTGTAGGAGAGCAGGTTCAGCACCTCACGCTCCTCGCGCTCGGCGTCGTATTCGTAGTTAGCGATCAGCGTCTGGTACTGGCAGGCCGAGGTGACGGATTCAATCCCCGCCAGCACGTCGGCAAAGATCTGATTACGGAACGAAGGGATTAGCACGCCAATGGTTTTGCTGCGGGCGTTGAGCAGAATTTCCGGGGCGCGGTTGGGAATGTAGTTGTTCTCTTCCATGACTTTCGAAATCAATTCGCGGCTGCGCTGCGACACCTGATTCGGGTCACGCAGATAACGGCTGACCGTCATCTTATTCAGCCCGGCCAGCGCGGCAATATCCTGTAATGTCATCCGATTGTTTTTCATGAGGTTCTCTACGACCAACAGCCCATTATGCTCGCAGAGAACCTTATCACAGCCGGTTAGCGACTGCACTCCTCCCTCAACCTTAACGCGTTGCCATCTCAGCCGACGGCGAGGTGGCTTCATTTTGCGCGCGAACGCAGTACATCAGCACCACCGACGCCAGCAGGGCGATCGCCATAAAGGTGTAGGAGACGCCCGGCCCGCCGGTCACGCCGTTGAGGTAACCCACCAGCCACGCGCCGAGGAAGGCCCCTAACGCGCCAAAGCTGTTAATCATCCCCATCGATACGCCGGAGACATTACGCGGCAACAGTTCGGGGATCAGCGCAAAGAACGGCCCATAAGGCGCATACATACAGGCGGCGGCCACGACCAGCAGCGCGTAGGAGAGCCAGAAAGATTGGTTGCCCAGCATCCACGAGGCGAAGAACGCAATGGCGGCAATCAACAGCAGCGGCCAGATAAACAGCTTACGGTTCTGGAATTTATCGGATAGCCAGGAGACGGTGAGCATCAGGCAGATCGCTGCCAGGTACGGCACCGCCGCCAGCCAGCCCACCGCCACGATATCCATCTGCGCCGCGTTTTTGAGAATTGACGGCATCCACATCATGAAGCCATACACCCCAATGCTCCACAGCGCGTGTACCGCGCAAAGCATAATGACACTACGCGAACGCATTGCTTCACCGTAGTTACGCATCGGCTTGATATCGCGCTGCTCGCGATCCATCGCCTGCTGTAACGCCTCTTTTTCCTGCGCGCTTAACCAACCCGCATCCGCCGGTTTATCGCGTACCAGAATCACCCAGCAAAACGCCCAAATCACCGCCGGAATGCCTTCGAAAATAAACATTTCACGCCAGCCCCAGGCTTCAATCAGGTAGCCGGAGACAATCGACATCCACAGCACCGTCACCGGGTTACCGAGAATCAAAAAGGTATTGGCGCGCGAACGTTCGGTTTTGGTAAACCAGTTGCTGATATAAATCAGCATCGCAGGCATTACCGCCGCCTCGACGATCCCAAGAATAAAACGGATCGCCATCAGCGTAGGGATATTGCTCACAAAGCCGGTCGCCGCGGCGCAGAGCCCCCAAAGGATCAGGCTGCAAAAGATCATTTTGCGCACGCTATGCTTAACGGCATACATCGCGCCCGGTACCTGGAAGAAGAAGTAGCCCAGGAAGAACAGCGCGCCAATTAACGATGCGGTTCCCTGAGTAATTCCTAAATCATGCTCAATACCGGCGGCAGCGGCAAAGCCGTAATTGGCGCGGTCGAGATAAGCTAAGCTGTAGGTAATAAAAATAATCGGCATTAAATACCACCAGCGACGCGCCGGCAGTTTTGCGAGCATATTCATACTCACTCCTTGGATTATTGTTTTATACACTTCATCCTTCAAGCTGCCTCCGCGTTGGCTGCGCTCATTCACCCCAGTCACGTACTTATGTACGCTCTTGGGGATTCATTCCCTTGCCGCCTTGATGCAACTTGAATGATTTTGTGTATATCTCTCAGGCCGCGCGTTGCGGCCCATTATTGATCAGACCGCGGCCAGCATGCCGCCGTCCACAAACAGAAGATGTCCATTAACAAAGTCAGAGGCCGGCGCGGCAAGATATACCGCCGCGCCAATCAGTTCTTCCGGCTTACCCCAGCGGGCGGCGGGCGTGCGCTGGAACAGCCAGGCGGAGAATGCCTCATCGTTAACCAGCGCGGTGGTCATGTCGGTGGCGAAATAACCGGGCGCAATACCGTTGACCTGAATATTGTATTCCACCAATTCCACGCACATCCCACGGGTTAACATTTTGACCGCGCCTTTTGACGCCGCGTACGGAGTAATAGTTTTGCGGCCTAACTCGCTCTGCATCGAGCAAATATTGATAATCTTCCCGCGGCGGCGTTGCACCATGTAGCGGGAAACCTGCTGCGACACCAGAAAGACCGATTTCTGGTTTACATCAATCACTTTGTCCCACTCCGCTTCCGGGAATTCAGTGAAAGGATAACGACGCTGGATACCGGCGTTGTTAATTAAAATATCAATGGCTCCCACTTCCCTTTCAATTTTCGCGATAGCGTGTGCCACCTCTTCCCCATTGGTCACGTCAAAACCATAGCCAACCGCGCGATAGCCTTCGGCCACCAGTTTCTCCGCCGCCGCCTGCGCGCGCTGCTGGGTGATGTCGTTAATCACAATCTCTGCACCATGTGCCGCCAGACCGCTGGCCAGCAGGTTGCCAATACCCTGCGCGGAGCCGGTAATCAGCGCGCGTTTACCGCTCAGGTCGAACAGGTTTTTCATTAAAAAACTCCTTTTTTGATAACTGTTACGCGTAACTGTATACGCGTAACAGTAGAAAAAAGAAGATCCAGGAAGAGGAAAATGATCGTTATGTGATCGAGTCGGCAATTACGCACAAGATGAGAACGTAGCGCAATTTTCATGTAACAAAGCAACATGTGAACTGGCTGGCATTTTTGACATCTATCACACTTTATAGTGAGCGCCATCATCAGGAGGAGTCATTTAACCATCATGGCATCGATTAAAGACGTCGCGAAAAAGGCCGGTGTATCGACCGCTACCGTGTCCAGAGTGCTCAATAATCACCCCAGCGTGATCCCGGAGACCCGCAAAGCGGTACGCGACGCAATGGATTATCTTTGCTACGTGCCAAACAAGAGTGCGTTTCAGCTCACTGGCAAATGTTCAGGGCTGATAGGCGTGGTGCTCCCTAATCTGGTCAACCCACACTTTTGTGAATTGCTGGCGACCTTCGAGGAAGAGGCTAGATATATCGGGAAATCGGTGATTGTGAAAACGCATCAGAATCAGCCACAGCAGGATAAACAGCTGCTGCAAACCCTGGTGGGGATGGGCATTGACGGCTTGCTGTGGGTGCCGACCGAAGCCGAAAGAGAACTGGCGGAATGGTTAACGATCACCAACATTCCGGTCGCGGTGGTCACCCAGGTTTCACGCTTTTTCAATTCGGTGTCGATTAACGAAAGCAAGGGCGCTGAGAGTATTGCCGAACATTTTATCCATACCGGGCATATCTCATTTGGCTTTATTGCCCAGGATGGCGTCGATAACAGAAAAGTCTCTGCTTATAGTAAAAAAATAACCCGCCATGGTTTAACCGTCGCCGACGAAAACCAGTTCTGGATACCGAAAGGCGAAGGGGAGAAAATATCTGAACATATCGCCACCCTTGATATCATCATTGAAAAACTGACGCAGCCGAATACCACCTGTTCCTGCCTGCTAATTTATAATGATGTGGCCGCTAACTATGTGATTGATGGACTCAAAAAGAAAGGCCTCTTGCTGCCACAAGATATTGCCATTGCGAGTTTCGATAATACGCTGCTGGCTCAAACCAAAAAAATAACCAGCGTCGCACAGCCTATTAATGAAATCGCCCACCTGGCGTTTCAAATGGTCAACCATAAAAAACAACAGGGCAATATAGAAATGTATGAAATTGTCTCTCGACTGATTATTCGCGAGAGCAGTGTCAATATTAATATAACGGCCCTATAAAATACTTATAACCCTCAGCACATTTAATTGTGCCGGGAATTTTATCGCTAAAATTATTTTATCTCTATCATCGGCCATCCCGGCCCATGTCGTTTATTTATCACTGCGCTACCGCGCAATAATGAGGTGCGTACTAATGCATACTGAAACAATAGTACGGCGAGATCCGTACGAAAAACTCAGCCTGAAAGAAAAAATAGGTTACGGCATGGGTGACGCCGGTTCGGGGATGATCTGGAGCGTTCTGGCGCTATATCTGACCTGGTTTTATACCGATGTCTACGGGCTTGACGCGGGATTAGTCGGTACACTATTTCTGGTTGTCCGTGTATTTGACGCGTTTAGCGACCCAGCCATGGGGGCTATTTGCGACCGAACCCGAACTCGTTGGGGCAAGTTCCGTCCATGGTTGCTGTGGATGGCGGTGCCGTTCGGCCTGTGTGCCGTCCTGATGTTTACCACCCCAGATTTGAGTATGAACGGTAAAATTATTTACGCCTGGATTACCTATCTGGTTATGTCCTTAATTTATACCGCCATTAATATTCCCTATTGTTCGGTAGGCGGCGTGATTACGCTTAATCAAAAGGAACGAATGGGATGTCTGTCCTGGCGTTTTTTCCTGAATGGGTTAGCCACCTTAATTATCTCATCGTCTATTCTGCCATTAACCGATTGGCTGGGGAATGGCGATCGCGCCTCGGGTTTCCAGATGACGATGATGATCATGGGTGGCGCCGCAACCTTAATGTTCCTGTTTTGCTTCTCCAGCATTAAAGAACGCGTCGTTTCAATCAAGGAAAATGAATCGTTAATAAAAGATCTGAAAGATATTGCCAGAAATGATCAGTGGCTATTGATGATTTCCATCACCTTCCTCAACGTCTTCCCGGCCTTTATTCGTGGTGGTGTCACCATCTATTACGCCACCTACGTGATGAAAGAGTCCGTTGGCTTTATTACTTTCTTTATGGCGCTGGGCGTAGCCTGCAATATGTTAGGCAGCGTCATTGCAAAACCGCTGACCGACCGTTTCGACAAGGTGGTGCTGTTCCGCGTTATCAACATCATTCTTGGCCTGCTATCGCTGGCGCTGTGGTTTATCGATCCAACGTCGCTGACGCCGCTACTGTCACTGTTCATCGTGATTAACATTCTGCATTTAATCCAGTCCGGCCCCATTCTTTGGGCGATGATGTCGGATGTTGACGACTACGGCGACTGGAAATTTGGTAAGCGTCTGACGGGGATTTCCTTTGCCGGCAACCTGTTTATGTTGAAGATGGGCTTAGCCGTTGCGGGCGCTATCGTCGCCTGGATTCTGGCCTACACCGGCTACGTTGCCAACAAACCCGAGCAAAATCCACAAACCATCAACGGCATCATCATGATGTTCTCATTGCTGCCGATGGCCAGCTATTTCATCAGCGCGTTTATGGTGCGCTACTTCAAGCTCAATAACTCGTTCCTCGAGAAAATTAAAAGTGACCTCGCGAAACGCGAACTGGAAAAGGGTCGTAACCTACCGCAGGAGTTAAAAGATGTCCCTGTCGTTTGATATTAAAAAAGGCCAGCGTATAGATCTGTGGCTGAAAGAGGCACAGCCGACAACGCAGCCGTTATTTGTTATTCACGTAAACGGCACAATGGTGTTTAAAATTCAGGAAGCATCGCGCTACTACCAATATTTTACCTGGACGGCGTGGCAGGATGGCGTCGCCCATCTGGAGTGGCTGGCGGCGCACAGCGAAATATCGCTGTGCTATACCTGGCACCCGGATTCACTCTCGACCAACGGTGTCTCTTTTATTTCGACACAGGCAGATGACTTCCGTTTACTGAATAACGATGATCTCGCAGACGGGTATCAGCAGGAGCCGCTTCGCCCAGCATTACACTTTTCACCGCGCACCGGCTGGATGAACGATCCGAACGGCCTGCATTACCAAAACGGTGAATGGCATCTGTTCTACCAATACCATCCGCACTCAACGCAGTGGGGGCCGATGCACTGGAATCATGCCGTTAGCCGCGATCTGTACCACTGGCGGCACTACCCTATTTTTCTCCAGCCAGAGCAAAATTTAACGGCATTGGGCGCGACAGGCGGCGCCTTCTCCGGTAGCGCCTACACTGATAAACAAGGCCAAACCCGCTTCTGGTATACCGAACGCCTCCCGGCTTATGACCTGTATCGTGGCTATCGCGAAGTGCAAAAGATGGCCGTGCCAGGCAAATATAACGATAAGCCCGCAATGGTAAAAACCGTCCTGACCGACCTCCCTCCGGGCGTCGACTGCGATTTCCGCGATCCCAAAGTCTGGTATGAAGAGGCCGATAAGACGTTCTATATGATCCTCGGCGCGTCGGTCAACGGCGATCCCGCTATGCTGTTGTTCCACTCCGAGGACAGCGAAAACTGGGCATTCCATCATGTCCTTTACGTCGCCCCCGCCTACTTTCGTGAGAACGGTGGCCGCTGCATAGAGTGCCCTGACTTCTTTTGCCTCGACGGCGTGTGGGTGTTGATCATCGGGGTAGTCGGCTACACCGAACCCACGACGGGACGTCATAATCTGCTGTTCGCGCAAACCGGGGAGTTCCGCAACGGCAACTTCATCCCCTCCACGCAGCCGCTACAAACTCTCGATTTCGGCACGGATTTCTATGCGCTGCAAACCTGGGGCGAGGCTGACCAACGCATCGGCTTTGCCTGGCTGTATAACTGGGCAACGCAGAAGACCGTCGATTCTGCATACTGCGGCGAAATGTCACTGCCGCGCCGCTTCCATCTGAATGACAAGCAGCAGTTGTGCATGACGCCGGTACGCCCCCCAGAATCACTGGAGGTTAGCCAACATGTACTGAAAGACCGTCTCGTCTGGTCTTCCGCCGAAGGCGTTAAGGCCTGCGCGATCGATTTCACCGCCACCGCGCCTTTCTGCCTGACATTAACTGGCGATAACGGCCAGCAAATTACCCTGGCACATGACGGCACAACCCTGACCCTCAGTGAACAAGGCCAGGACGATGGGCGCTACAGCACGCCGCTGGCCGATGTCGGTGACATTACGTTGTTCTTCGACGCCGGTATTGTTGAAGTCTTTGCCCTCCAGGGCAGCGTTTGCGGTACCCGCCGCTATTACTCCTGTAGCCATCTGACTCAAGTACAGATAACGGGCGCCCCGGCGACGCTCACACACTATCAGTCAACGTATTCCCAGAAATAATACCGGGTTTTATTTTCGAGAAGGATTTATTTATGACGAGCAATAACCACTACGACGTCACTCAATGGCACGTTGGGAATCCCTATAAAGATATCGGTGAAGTTATCAACAGCATCATTGCAGATATTAAGCGTCGACAAACGGAAACTGATATTAATGATGGCGGCAAACCCGGTGCGGCTATCTATATTCCCCCGGGAGACTATCACCTGACAACTCAGGTATTGATAGATATCAGCTATCTGAAAATTATGGGGGCGGGCCACGGCTTTGTTTCTTCCAGCATTCGTTTTAATACTCCGGCCAATGAATGGGAAAATTTACACGATCTCTGGCCGGGCGGTAGTCGTATTCTGGTCGATCTCATCCCCCAATCGGGTGATGAGGAATGGGCCGGTGCAGCGTTTTATGTGAAGCGCAGCGGTGCTCCGCGCATTAGCTCGGTCGCTTTTGAAAATTTCTGCATTGATGGTCTACACTTTGTCGATGACGCGTCAGGCAATAATGACCCCGAGAATACCTACATCAATGGTAAAACAGGAATTTATATCGCCACGGCGCAGGACTCCTTCCGCATCACGGGAATGGGCTTTATCTATCTGGAGCATGGTCTCACCACCTATAATAGCGATGCGATGGCGATTCATAATAACTTTATCGCCGAGTGCGGGAACTGCATTGAGCTGCGCGGTGCCGGACAGGCATCGAAAATAACCGATAACCTAATCGGTGCAGGATATAAAGGCTACTCCATTTACGCGCAGAACTTCGGCGGGCTGCTGATCGCCACCAACAATATATTCCCCCGTGGTTCAAGCAGCGTGCATTTATCTGGCGTGGTGCGTTCTTCAATAACCAGCAACCGCTTCCATTCGTTCTATCCGGGAATGCTGGTACTGGAAGAAAATTGCACGGAAAATCTGGTTTCCGCCAACCATTTCTTACGTGACCACGAGCCCTGGCCGCCGATGCAGGGTTACAACAATGGCTTAGAAGATTCATACGGCTTGCTGCATATCAACGGTAGCAATAACTCGATAATATCCAACCATATTTCGGAGACTATCGATACGCAATATCTCAAACCGGCGAACACAAAACCGGTCATCATTCGTGTCGTTGCCGGGAAAGGAAACTATATTGCCAACAACCATATTGTTGCCACGACCGAAGTATCAACCTCGCAGCCGTCAACCTCAGAAGAAGATGCCTGCTTTGCAGCACAGGTCGAGGCCTTGTTAACGACCGCCAGCCTGAAACCGCTGGATGTTACCGCAGTACTGGTGGAGAAAGCATCGCAGCACAATACGATCCTCGATTCGGGCACCGATTCACAGGTAACACTGGACAGGACGGCTAACGCTTTCCGCGCAACGCCTGCGCTCACCGCGTTGCAGTAGGGAGAATACGATGAATCACAACAAGATTGCCTGTATCGGTGAGATGCTGATTGATTTCGTGTGTACCGATATCGGCATTGGCCTGAAGAATGGCGAAAAATTTCTAAAAAAAGCAGGCGGCGCACCGGCCAACGTCGCCATTGCCATTAACCGTAGCGGTGGCCAGGCAAAGCTGGCGACGAAAGTGGGTCTCGATCCTTTTGGCGATTTTCTGATGGAGGCCCTACGGCCTGACAACATCGATATGTCAGGGCTAGCACGCAGCGTCACGCCCACCACGCTGGCCTTTGTGGCTCTGCAAAGCGACGGCGAGCGCGATTTTACCTTCTGTCGCGGCGCGGACGCCGAACTGGCGTGGCAGGATCTGCCCAATGACTTTCTCGACGATGTCGGCATCGTTCACTTTGGGGCCGCAACCGGGTTGCTGGATGGCGAACTTTATTCCACCTACCAGCGCCTTTTGCAGGAAGCCCGTCAACGAAACATCATCATCTCATTCGATCCCAACTACCGGGATGGGCTCTGGGGCGACAAGCCACAGGAATTTATCACGCGTTGTAAGCCCTGGTTCCACCAGACGGATATCGTCAAGGTCAGCGAAGAGGAGCTTGCCTTTCTCACCGGAGAAGAAACGAATGAGAAGGGCTGTGAGCAACTGCACCAGGCGGGCGTCAGCTATGTCACCGTCACCTGCGGGCACCGAGGGACATGGCTCAGCCATCGCTCCGGTAGGCAGCAGCTGGTTCCGTCTATCGCCATTGACTCCATTGATTCAACCGGAGCCGGTGACGCTTTTATTGGCGCATTGCTGCAGCAAATGGCAAAACCGGATTGTCAGTTTGATAACTACGATCACATGCAGAGGGCCGTTCTCTGGGCCAACGTCTGCGGCGCGCTAACCTGCACTCGATTTGGCGCGATCGACGCCATCCCTGATGCCCACGAGGTGAATAGCTATCTCGGCCTGCAAGCTTAGAGACGAGCGATGTAACCGGGCTACGATGGGCTAGCCCGGCTACCGCGCTTAGACGTCCTTCACCCGCGCGGTCATCGCCAGTGTTACCACCGAAATCCCCGCAATCACCCAGTACACCGAGAAGTGGCCAAAGCTCTGCGCCAGCGCCCCCTGTACAATCCCCGCGAGGATCACCCCGGTCGAGATGCTGTTGGTGAACAGCGTGGTCGCCGCCCCGGCGCGACCCGGCATCAGGTCCTGGAACCACAGCATGCCAATCCCGGCGACAATGCCGATAAACACAGCGTTAAACAGCTGTAATATCAGCAGCGCGGTATGGCTGTGGAAGAAGATAAGCCCAACGTAGAACAGCACCCCAGCGGCTACCGCAGTGACCATCATCCGACGCTTACCGAAGTGCTTCACGTAGTAGCCCGCAACGATCATCGCCGGAATCTCCAGACCGGCGGCAGTGCCCATCAGGATCCCCGCGAGGCTATCCGGCAGGCCGAGATCGCTACTGATCCACAGCGGCATATCGATGATATACATGGTGTTACAGGTCCACATCAGCGTGGAAGCGATAAACAGCATGCGTACGTTACTGTCTTTCCAGCCGCTAATCTGATTCTGCACCACATCAGCAGGTTGCTCGACTCGCGCCACCGAGGGTAGCGTGAGCGCGATCAGCGTCAGGCTCAGGATAAAGATCCCCGCCGCGATGGCGAACATGGTGGTAAAGCCGTAGTTCAGCGCCAGCATAAACGCCAGCGGCGGGCCAATCACCCACGCCAGCGACAGCTGGGCACGCATCACCGAGCTGAACATCACCACCTCGCGCGCCGAGCTGTCGGCGTACTCACGGGCCAGCGCAAACAGCTGCGGCATCGCGGCATTGGCAATGGACGCCAGCATCACGCCGCAGGTAATCAGCGTCAGGTAGTGGCGGTTGAAGGCAAAAAGCAGCGCGTTACCTACCGCCATCAGGCAGCAAAACATAATCAGCTTGCGCCGGTCGCCCCGGCTGTCGGAACGCTTGGCCAGCGCCAGGCTGACCGCAATCCCGGCGATCGCGTTAACGGTGTAAAACAGGCCGACCCAGAACGGCTGGACGCCCACTTCACGGCTGAGAAACAGGCTCAGCGTCGGCGCCTGTAGCGCCCCCGCCACGCCCATCATAAATGCCACCAGCATAAAAGCGGCGTATACACCGTTGAGACGTCGTCCCATCGTCATTAACCAGAGCATGTGAAATCCTTTAAGCACACGAAAGAATAAAAAAAAGCCAGCAGATAATACCTGCTGGCAAATACTCAGTCACACATGATTTGGCGAATTAATGCTCAGAGGCCGATTTCGTAACTTCCCATTGCATCAGAGAGTTCAGCACTTCAAGCCGCTGTGCCGTTGCCTGGCGGGCCAGCCAGGAAACATTTTTGGTCGCTGCGAAATAACGCTGGTAAAACTGATGGATGGTAGACCTCTTCATACACACCTCCTCGCTTCATCGAAATCCATTATTGGCCTAATATAGGGATTAATAAATTGCTGAGTTTTTATCAGGAGTTCCCCTTTTATGCCTTCAGGTCGCTTACAGCAGCAGTTCATCCGTTTATGGCAGTGCTGCGAGGGAAAATCGCAGGAAACCACGCTTAACGATCTGGCGGCACTGCTGAGCTGTTCACGCCGCCATATGCGGACATTACTCAACACCATGGAGGCACGCGGCTGGCTAACCTGGGAGGCGGAGGCCGGGCGCGGCAAGCGTTCCAGACTCACGTTCCTCTATACCGGGCTGGCGCTGCAGCAGCAGCGCGCTGAGGATCTGCTGGAGCAAGATCGCATCGATCAGTTGGTACAGCTGGTCGGCGATAAAGCGGCGGTACGCCAGATGCTGGTGTCGCATCTGGGGCGCAGCTTCCGTCAGGGTCGCCACATTCTGCGGGTGCTTTATTATCGCCCGATGCACAATCTGCTGCCCGGCACCGCGCTTCGCCGCTCGGAAACCCACATCGCCCGGCAGATTTTCAACGCCTTAACGCGGGTAAATGAGGCAAATGGGGAACTGGAAGCCGATATTGCTCACCATTGGCAGGAAATTTCCCCCTTACACTGGCGTTTTTATTTGCGTCCCGGCATCCACTTCCATCATGGGCGCGAACTGGAGATGGAAGACGTTATTGCCTCACTGGAGCGCAGCATGACGCTGCCGCTGTTCTCCAACATCGCGCAGATCCACTCTCCCACCGCCTGGGTGCTGGACGTGCATCTGGCCGAGCCTGACCGCTGGCTGCCGTGGCTACTGAGCCAGGTATCGGCGATGATCCTGCCGCGTGAATGGCAAACGCTGCCCAATTTCTCGCGTATGCCGGTGGGTACAGGGCCTTACTCCGTCGCGCGCAACAACCTTAACCAACTGAAGATCCTTGCCTTTGAAGACTATTTCGGTTTCCGGGCGCTGATCGACGAGGTTAACGTGTGGGTGCTACCAGAAATCAGCGAAGCGCCAAACGGCGGCCTGACGCTCGAAGGCTCTACCGAAAGTGAAAAAGCCGTCGAAAGTCGGCTGGAAGAAGGCTGCTATTACCTGCTGTTCGATGCGCGTAGCACATTGGGCCGCAATCCAACGGTACGCCAGTGGCTGAGCCATCTGTTTCATCCCAACAATCTGCTCTACCGCGCGGGCGAGCAGCATCAGAGCCACTGGTTTCCCGCCTACGGCCTGCTGCCGCGCTGGCACCATGCGCGCAGCCGCGCCTGCGACAAACCGGCCGGGCTGGAGTCTATCACCCTCACCTACTATCGGGATCACGCCGAGCACCGGACCATCGGCCAGATTATGGAAACGCTGCTGGCGGAGCATCAGGTCAAGCTCAACATTCAGGAAGTGGACTATGACGAATGGCATCGCGGCGAGGTGGTCAGCGATATCTGGCTCAACAGCGCCAATTTTACGCTGCCGCTCGATTTCTCACTGTTTGCCTATCTGTATGAAGTGCCGATGATTCGCCATTGTATCCCCATTGACTGGGAGCAGGACGCGCGGCGCTGGCGCGCGGGCAACCTGCCGCAGGCCGACTGGTGCCAGCAGTTGCTCGCGAATCAATCGGTGGTGCCGCTGATTCACCACTGGCTGATGCTCCAGGGGCAGCGCAGTATGCGCGGCGTACGGATGAATACGCTGGGCTGGTTTGACTTTAAATCCGCCTGGTTTGCGCCGCCGGAACCGTAGGGCTTTTGATTTATTCACGTAATCATTACAATGTGCCGTTCTCAACGGGGTGCTGTGCGTTATGCGCGGCTGAGAGAGACCCGTCGAACCTGATCCGGATAATCCCGGCGAAGGGATTTGAGGCTAACTCAAAATCCTTTGCCACCCATTTACTGAGGTGCAAAGTGCTCAAGAAATTACTCCCCCTGCTGATGCTGGTTGCCGCGCCCGCGTTCGCGAAACCCGTGCTGACGGTCTATACCTACGACTCCTTTGCTGCCGACTGGGGCCCTGGCCCGACGGTGAAAAAAGCGTTTGAAGCCGACTGCGACTGCGAGCTGAAATTCGTGGCGCTGGAAGACGGCGTCTCGCTGCTCAACCGTCTGCGCATGGAAGGGAAAAATAGCAAAGCGGACGTGGTGCTGGGGCTGGATAACAACCTCTTGCAGGCCGCAACCGACACTAAACTGTTTGCTAAAAGCAACGTTCCGGCCAGCGCCGTCAGCGTGCCGGGCGGCTGGAGCAACGACACCTTCGTGCCGTTCGACTACGGCTACTTCGCTTTCGTCTACGATAAAAACAAGCTGAAAAACCCGCCGAAGAGCCTGAAAGAGCTGGTTGAGAGCGACCAGAAATGGCGCGTCATCTACCAGGATCCTCGCACCAGCACACCGGGCTTAGGTCTGCTGCTGTGGATGCAGAAAGTGTACGGCGATAAAGCGCCGGAAGCCTGGCAGAAACTGGCAGCGAAGACCGTCACCGTCACCAAAGGCTGGAGCGAAGCCTACGGCCTGTTCCTGAAAGGGGAAGGCGACCTGGTGCTGAGCTATACCACCTCGCCGGCCTACCACATCATTGAAGAGAAGAAAGACAACTACGCCGCGGCGCCGTTTGCCGAAGGCCACTACCTGCAAGTCGAAGTGGCGGCAAAAACCGCGGCCAGCAAGCAGCAAAAACTGGCGGACAAATTCCTGCAATTTATGGTCTCTCCGGCTTTCCAGAACGCCATCCCGACCGGCAACTGGATGTATCCGGTCACTCAGGTTGCGCTGCCGGAAGGCTTTAACAGCCTGGTGAAACCGCAGACCTCGCTTGAGTTCACGCCGCAGCAGGTCGCCAGCGAACGTCAGAACTGGATTAATACATGGCTCCGCGCCGCCAGCCGCTAATTCCGGGTTGGCTCTACCCAGGACTCACGGCCACCGCACTAATGGTGGCCGTCGCTCTGGCGGCTTTTCTGGCGCTGTGGTTCAACGCCCCCGAAACATCGTGGTCAACGTTGCTCGGCGATAGCTACCTGTGGCACGTGGTGCGCTTCTCCTTCTGGCAGGCGTTTCTCTCCGCGCTGCTGTCGGTGCTGCCCGCCATTTTCCTGGCCCGCGCGCTCTATCGACGCCGTTTCCCCGGTCGTCAGCTACTGCTGCGCCTGTGCGCGATGACTCTCATTCTGCCGGTACTGGTCGCCGTATTCGGCATTCTCACCGTCTACGGTCGTCAGGGATGGCTGGCGCAGCTGTACGCCTGGCTCGGCTGGCAGTGGAATTTTTCCCCCTACGGCCTGCAGGGCATTCTGCTGGCGCACGTCTTTTTCAACATGCCGATGGCCACCCGCCTGCTGCTGCAGGCGCTGGAGCAAATCCCCGGCGAGCAGCGCCAGCTCGCGGCACAGCTCGGGATGCGCGGCTACCCGTTCTTCCGCTACGTGGAATGGCCCTGGATGCGGCGACAGATTCTGCCCATCGCCACGCTGATTTTTATGCTCTGCTTCGCCAGCTTCGCCACCGTGTTGTCGCTGGGCGGCGGGCCTTCTGCCACCACGATTGAGCTGGCAATTTACCAGGCGCTAAATTTTGATTACGATCCGGCGCGGGCGGCGATGCTGGCGCTGATTCAGATGACCTGCTGCCTGGCGCTGGTGCTGCTTAGCCAGCGTATGAGCCGGACCATTGCGGTGGGCAATAGCCAGATTCAAGGCTGGCGTGACCCTGAAGATCGCTGGCACAGCCGTATCGCCGACGGAGTACTTATCTTCCTGACCCTGCTGTTACTGCTGCCGCCGCTGCTGGCGGTAGTGGTGGATGGCATTCACCCGTCGATGCTTTCCGTCTTTAGCCAGCCGATTTTATGGCAGGCGCTGGGCACGTCGCTACGTATCGCCCTCGCCGCCGGTCTGCTTTGCGTGGCGCTGACCATGATGCTGCTGTGGAGCAGCCGCGAGCTGCGGGCGCGTAATCAGCCGCTCGCCGGGCAGGCTATGGAACTCAGCGGGATGCTGATCCTCGCCATGCCGGGGATCGTGCTGGCTACCGGCTTCTTCCTGCTGCTTAACAATACCATCGGCCTGCCCGACTCCGCCGACGGTATTGTGATTTTCACCAACGCGCTGATGGCGGTACCCTACGCGCTGAAAGTACTGGAAACACCGATGCGCGATATCACCGCACGCTACAGCATTCTGTGCGAGTCGCTTGGGCTTAGCGGGTTTAATCGCCTGCGGGTGATTGAATTACGCGCGCTCAAACGACCGCTGGCCCAGGCGCTGGCGTTTGCCTGCGTGCTGTCGATCGGTGATTTCGGCGTGGTGGCGCTGTTCGGCAACGAGAATTTCCGCACGCTGCCGTTTTATCTCTACCAGCAGATTGGCGCCTACCGCAGTCAGGATGGGGCGGTGACCGCGATGATTCTGCTGCTGCTCTGCTTCCTGCTCTTTACCGTGATTGAAAAGTTACCCGGACGCCATGCTAAAACTGAATGATGTGACCTGGCTGTATCAGCACCTGCCGATGCGCTTTAGCGCCACGATTGCGCAGGGCGAGAAAATCGCGGTGCTCGGCCCAAGCGGCGCGGGGAAATCGACGCTGCTCAATCTGATCGCTGGTTTTCTGACGCCCGCCAGCGGCACCATCATGCTGGAAGGCCGCGTCCATACGCATACGCCGCCGTCCCAGCGCCCGGTGTCGATGCTGTTTCAGGAAAATAATCTCTTCAGCCACCTGACGGTGCGCCAGAATATCAGCCTGGGGATGAGCCCGCGGCTGAAGCTCACCGCCGACCAGCAGCGTCGGTTACAGGTTATTGCCGGGCAGATGGGAATTGAATCAATGCTGGAGCGGCTCCCCGGCGAACTCTCCGGCGGCCAGCGTCAGCGCGCCGCGCTGGCCCGCTGCCTGGTGCGCCAGCAGCCCATTCTGCTGCTGGACGAACCCTTTTCCGCGCTCGACCCTGCTCTGCGTCAGGAGATGCTGCAATTAGTCGATGACGTGTGTGAGCGCCAGAGCCTGACGCTGCTGATGGTGTCGCACAGCATTGAAGACGCGGCGCGAATCGCGGCGCGGGCAATGGTGGTGGCGGAAGGGCGTATCGCCTGGGATGGTAAGACCGAAGCGCTGCTGAGCGGTAAGACCAGCGCTTCGGCACTGTTAGGTATCGCTGAGTGAGGGATTGCCGGATGGCGGCTGCGCCTTATCCGGCCTACAAATGGGTACGCGCGTAGGCCGGATGGCGGCTGCGCCTTATCCGGCAGGTTACAGCCCCACCACCTTACGCAAAATCTCGATATACACCGGCATCAGCGGGTGACGAATCACGCTGACCAGCGCCATCACGCCAACGCCCAGAATCAGCGGTGCCAGAATCAGTAAACGCTGACGCGTCAGCACATTGCTGAGACGGTCATGATTCTCTTTCGCGCTGCGCCACAGCCGCCAGCACAGCCATGCGCCCAGCCACAGCAGCAGCGCCGCCGCCAGCAACAGCCACTTAAAGCTGGCGCTATTTTCATCGGCAGGAATATCAATCGCCGCCCCGGCGAGGATCCCCGGCAGGAAATAGAGCGGCGGCCACAGCAGACAGCCAATGATATTCGGGGGAATAAACCGGGCAATCGGCAGATCGAGCATGCCCGCGACCATGGGCACCACCGGCCGTGTGGGCCCAATGAAGCGGCCGAGCAGAATGGTAAACATGCTGTGCTGATGTAGCGCATATTCGGTTTTATCGAGCAGCGCTTTGTTCTTCTTCATAAACGACCAGCGGTGTAGCGGCTTCTTAAAGCGCCAGCCCAGCCAAAAGGAGATCCAATCGCCCAACAGACAGCCCGCAATCCCCGCCAGCCACGCCTGCCAGAAGTTCACCTCGCCGCTACCGATAAGCGCGCCCAGGCCGGCCATCATCACGGTGCCCGGCAGAATCAGCCCCACTAACGCCAGTGATTCCAGAAACGCCACCAGCGCTACCGCTATCAGCGAGTAAGTTGTGGACTGCGTAATAAAGTGTTCCAGCAATGCTTGCATAGTGTGTCCGGTTTGAAAACGAAGCAGGGATTCTCCAGAGCCCCCTCTGCATCGTCAAGCCATCAATTGTCTAAATAGTTTACTGGCAAAGACAAAAGCCGACACACAGCATTTCCTTTTCTTTACTTTTTATTCACAGCCAGCGCGGAATTCGCTGGGGCTGGCGCCGGTACATTTTTTAAATACCCGGGAGAAATAAAGCTGGTCTTCAAAGCCGACATTGCGTCCAACGCTGGCAATCGGCATGCGCGTTGTGCTCAGCAGCAGCTTGGCCTGGCTAATGCGCTGATCTTCTCGCCAGCTCAGCACGCTAACGCCCAACTGCTGCCGGAAAAGATGCGACAGCCTTGATGGCGACAGGCAGACGTGCTGCGCCACGCTGGCAATATCAAACTGGCTATCGGCAAGGTGGTCGCTGATGTACTGGCAGGCATCGCGCACGCGGTTATCCATCGGCGGATGCAGCGATTCGTTGATCGCCTCCATCCGCCGCAGCAGAAGTTGCTCAAGCAGGTTGATCGCCAGCAGTTCGGAATAGCGCCCTACACCCTGCCCGGCCTCGATAATTTTGCCGAACAGCTCGGAGATTTCGCTCTGGTGCGCTTCATCCGGGCGATAAAAACCGGTCTGTGCCACGATGGCGGGCCAGTTTAACCACTCGTGCCAGTAGGCGCGCGGGCGGAAATAGACCCACTGGTGATACCACTCGCTGGCGTCCGGGTGGCGGCCATAGTGGTGAATTTCGCCCGGCGGGAACAGCAGCATATCGCCCTGGCGGCAGACAAACTGCTTACCCTGATTTTCAATCACCCCTTCTCCGCGCACCGTCAGATTCAGAATGAACCCCTTCATCCCCAGCGGCCGGTCGATAAAAAAGTCCAGGTAGCCACCGGCTTCAATCGGCGTTAGCCCCGCCACCAGGTGGGCGTTAAAGGAATAACCAGGCAGCAGGGGATCGTTTTGCATTTCAGCCATTTCTGCACGCTCTCACTGATATCTAAAGAAACCAATTATCCATATTCGGCTTTTAATCGGTACGGCAGCCGCGCTCAATGAATAACAGAACCGGTGCTGCTGTCAACCCTGTTATTTCAAGGCACTTAGAGAATAAACCCGGAAGATAAACCGGCTAACAACCACAACTGAAGTGTCTATAAAGACGACAGAAAAGTCCACATTGATTATTTGCACGGCGTCACACTTTGAGAGGGCACAGCAAGATCATCCATAAGATTAGCGGTTCCAGCCTGACGTTTTTTTGCGGGGATATCTACTGTTTCACTATCACGTATTCTTTGAGATGGAGTAACACGATGGCAATCGCAATTGGCCTCGATTTTGGCAGTGACTCGGTCCGCGCCCTGGCAGTAGATTGCGCGACGGGGGAAGAAATCGCGACCAGCGTTGAGTGGTATCCGCGCTGGCAGGAAGGGCGTTTCTGCGACGCGCCGAACAACCGTTTTCGCCACCACCCACGCGACTATATAGAATCCATGGAAGCGGCGCTGAAGGGCGTGCTGGCCGAACTCTCCAGCGCACAGCGCGCGGACGTGGTCGGCATCGGCGTCGACAGCACCGGTTCCACCCCGGCACCGATTGACGCAGACGGCAACGTGCTGGCGCTGAAAGAGGCGTTCGCCGACAACCCGAACGCCATGTTCGTCCTGTGGAAAGATCACACCGCAGTAGAAGAAGCAGAGGCCATCACCCGCCTGTGCCACCAGCCGGGCAAAGAAGATTACTCTCGCTATATTGGCGGTATTTACTCCAGCGAATGGTTCTGGGCCAAGATTCTCCACGTGACCCGCGAAGACCGTGCCGTAGCGCAAGCCGCAGCGTCGTGGATTGAACTGTGCGACTGGGTTCCGGCGCTGCTTTCCGGTACCACCCGCCCGCAGGATATCCGCCGCGGCCGCTGTAGCGCCGGGCATAAATCCCTGTGGCACGAAAGCTGGGGCGGCCTGCCGCCGGCGTCGTTCTTCGACGAACTGGATCCCATTATCAACCAGCATCTGCCCTGCCCGCTGTTTAACGAAACCTGGACCGCCGACGTGCCGGTCGGCACGCTAACCGCCGAATGGGCGGAGCGCCTGGGGCTTTCTACCCAAGTCGCCATTTCCGGCGGCGCATTCGATTGTCATATGGGCGCGGTTGGCGCAGGCGCACAGCCTAATGCGCTGGTGAAAGTTATCGGCACCTCAACCTGTGACATCCTGATTGCTGATAAACAGACCGTTGGCAGTCGTACCGTTAAGGGCATCTGCGGTCAGGTGGACGGTAGCGTAGTGCCGGATTTCATCGGTATGGAAGCGGGTCAATCCGCATTCGGCGACATCTATGCCTGGTTTGGCCGCGTGCTTGGCTGGCCGCTGGAGCAGCTTGCCGCACAGCACCCGGAATTGAAAGAACAACTCAAAGCCAGCCAGAAACAGCTGCTTCCCGCGTTGACGGAAGCCTGGGCCGCTAACCCTTCGCTCGACCATCTCCCGGTGGTGCTCGACTGGTTTAACGGCCGCCGCACCCCGAACGCGAATCAGCGCCTGAAAGGGGTCATTACTGATTTAAACCTCGCCACCGACGCCCCGGCGCTGTTTGGCGGTCTGATTGCCGCCACCGCCTTCGGCGCACGCACCATCATGGAGTGCTTCACCGGGCAGGGAATTGCGGTTAACAACGTCATGGCGCTGGGCGGCATCGCGCGTAAAAACCGCGTCATCATGCAGGCCTGCTGCGACGTACTGAACCGTCCGCTGCAAATTGTCGCCTCCGATCAGTGCTGCGCGCTGGGCGCCGCTATCTTCGCCGCGGTGGCCGCCGGCGTTTACGCCGATATCCCGACTGCGCAGGGCAAAATGGCCAGCCGCGTAGAACATACCTTACAGCCGCGCCCGGCGCAGGCTGCACGCTTTGAAGAACTCTATCAGCGCTACCAGCAATGGGCCGAAAGCGCCGAACACCATTATCTCCCTGCTGCTTCGTCGGAAAAAACCGCCGCTACCCGCGCAGCCCTGACTCATTAAAGGATACGAACATGACCGTTTTTGATAATTATGAAGTGTGGTTTGTTATTGGTAGCCAGCATCTGTATGGGCCAGAAACGCTGCGTCAGGTGACGCAAAACGCGGAGCACGTGGTTAATGCACTGAACGCCGAAGGCAAGCTGCCGTGCAAACTGGTGCTGAAGCCGCTGGGCACCCGCCCGGATGAAATCACTGCCATCTGCCGCGACGCGAACTACGACCAGAAATGTGCCGGTCTGGTCGTCTGGCTGCACACCTTCTCTCCGGCGAAGATGTGGATCAACGGCCTCGCCATCCTCAATAAACCGCTGCTGCAGTTCCATACCCAGTTCAACGCGGCGCTGCCGTGGGACAGCATCGATATGGACTTTATGAACCTGAACCAGACCGCACACGGCGGCCGCGAGTTCGGCTTCATCGGCGCGCGCATGCGTCAGCAGCACAGCGTGGTCACCGGCCACTGGCAGGACAAACATGCGCAGGAGCGCATTGGCGCCTGGATGCGTCAGGCGGTCTCTAAGATTGATACCCGTCAGCTAAAAGTTTGCCGCTTTGGCGACAACATGCGTGAAGTGGCCGTCACCGATGGCGATAAAGTCGCAGCGCAGATCAAGTTCGGCTTCTCCGTGAACACGTGGGCGGTAGGCGACCTGGTGCAGGTCGTCAACGCGGTTACCGACGGTGAAATCAGCGCGCTGATTGACGAATACGAAAGCAGCTACCGCTTTACTCCAGCCACCCAGATTCACGGCGACAAGCGCCAGAACGTGCTGGACGCGGCGCGTATCGAACTGGGTATGAAGCGCTTCCTCGAGGAAGGCGGCTTCCACGCCTTCACCACCACCTTTGAAGATTTGCACGGTCTGAAACAGCTTCCTGGCCTCGCCGTACAGCGCCTGATGCAGCAAGGCTACGGCTTTGCGGGCGAAGGCGACTGGAAAACCGCCGCCCTGCTTCGCATTATGAAAGTGATGTCGACCGGTCTACAGGGCGGCACCTCCTTTATGGAAGACTACACCTACCACTTCAACGGTGGTAACGATCTGGTGCTCGGCTCACACATGCTGGAAGTGTGCCCGTCTATCGCGGTGGAAGAGAAACCTCTGCTCGACGTACAACACCTCGGCATCGGCGGTAAGGCCGATCCGGCCCGTCTGATTTTCAACACCCAGACCGGCCCGGCGATCGTCGCCAGCATGATCGATCTTGGCGATCGCTATCGCCTGCTGGTTAACACCATCGAAACCGTGAAAACCCCGCACGACCTGCCGAAACTGCCGGTGGCGAACGCGCTGTGGAAAGCGCATCCGAGCCTCGAAACCGCGTCTGAAGCGTGGATCGTTGCGGGCGGCGCGCACCACACCGTGTTCAGCCATGCGCTGACGCTGGACGATATGCGCCAGTTTGCTGAACTGCATGACATCGAAATTGCGGTGATCGACAACGACACTCGCATGCCGGCCTTTAAAGACGCGCTGCGCTGGAACGAAGTGTATTACGGGTCCAAACGTTAAGCCGCTTTCCCCTCCCCCTAAGGGGTGAGGGGAAATCCAGCATCGTAGGCCGGATAAGCGAAGCGCCATCCGGCATTCAGGAGTTAACATGCTAGAAGATCTTAAACGTCAGGTACTCGAAGCCAACCTGGCCCTGCCCAAACACAATCTGGTCACCCTGACCTGGGGCAACGTCAGCGCCGTCGACCGCGAGCGCGGCGTGCTGGTAATTAAGCCGTCCGGCGTCGATTACAGCGTGATGACCGCCGAAGATATGGTGGTGGTCAGCCTGGAAACCGGAGAAGTGGTGGAAGGGAATAAAAAGCCTTCTTCCGATACACCGACTCATCGCCTGCTGTATCAGGCGTTTCCGACCCTCGGCGGTATCGTGCACACTCATTCGCGCCACGCCACCATCTGGGCGCAGGCCGGGCAGCCCATTCCCGCCACCGGCACCACCCACGCCGACTATTTTTACGGCCCGGTGCCCTGCACGCGCCTGATGACCGATGAGGAAATCAACGGCGACTACGAATGGGAAACCGGCGCGGTAATCGTCGAAACCTTCCGTCAGAACGGTATCGACCCGGCGCAGATGCCCGGCGTGCTGGTCCACTCCCACGGCCCGTTCGCGTGGGGCAAAAACGCCGAAGATGCGGTACATAACGCCATCGTACTGGAAGAGATTGCCTATATGGGCATCTTCTGCCGCCAGCTGGCGCCGCAGTTACCGGAGATGCAGCAGACGCTGCTGGATAAACACTACCTGCGTAAGCACGGCGCGAAAGCGTATTACGGGCAGTAATGTTATCTCCACGCCGAGAAAAGTGCCGGATACGGCGCTTTTCAGGGTGAAATTTAATTTTGGATTATTCACTTCCCCTTTTAATGTTAATATCTTAATAAAACAAGATGTTTTGGCAGGGGCAGTGATGCAACGAGTATATTTCATCGATAAGAAACTTATCACACGTATTTTGATTGAAAATAACATACTTGATATTTATCATGCGTCATCATTCATTATCCCTGTGATTATTATTTTCTTCGTGGCCGGTCTGGCATTCGCTATAAGCACAGCACTGTGGTTAATCATCGTCTCTCTGAGTCTAAACGTCATGATTGTCGCAGCAACCTATCTGTATTCCCTTTGGGTAAAGACAACAATACCGGAGAAGATCGTTCTGACGCCGCATGATATAACTATTGATAATAAAACCTGGCGTTTAGATCAAATAAAAAAGATAAAACTTACCCCCAACATTTATCCAATAAATAAAAAGTCTCTTAACCATTATCGACCATCGCGGACAGCGCTACCGCTATTTTTTAGGATACGGGTACGGCTCCCGTCATGTAATATTTAAAGAGTATGAAGTCTTTTGCCAGGATATGGCCTTTCTTGTGTCTTCCCTTCCTTCAGCATAATAAAATAACATTTTTAGCAAACAGTGCCGGATCCATCACCGTACCCCGCCATATTATGACCCCCGCCGATCGTCACGACTTTCGCACCAGGCGATCAAATAGCAGAAGACAATCGGTTCGCAAGATTATGATATTTCCCTGGGAACGAACGCTGGAGGATCTGCATTTCCTAAGACGCTTGCGGAGAAAAACATCCCTCCCGACGGCACACCTGTGATGCCATTGAAATCGCCAGCACCTTTTCTGCGTTGCGTAGACTGGAAAACATTGCGGCGCTAACCGCGCGCTTTTTCAGCCTTGATGTCGGCCTTCCCTTTAAGCCTAAATGTATTCATCGTTTCAATGAGTAAACCGCTGTATAAAAAATCAGTAGGCCGCGGTAAACCAGGCTATAATCAAGCCTGGTTTTTTTATCGATGAGAGCACGCGTGACGCAGCCACAACAAGGTTTCCTGTTAACCCGTCACTGGCGGGATACCCCGCAAGGCACAGAGCTAACGTTCTGGCTAGCGACTGACAGCGGCCCGCTACGGGTCACCCTGCCGCCGCAGGAGTCCGTCGCATTTATCCCGGAATCTCAGCGTGCGCAGGTCGAACGCCTGCTGCACGGCGAAAACGGGGTGCGTCTGGCGCCGCTCGCCCTCAGAGATTTCCACCGCCAGCCGGTTTTCGGCCTGTACTGCCGCGCCCATCGCCAGCTGATGCGGCTGGAAAAAGTGCTGCGCGAGAACGGCATCACCGTCTACGAAGCCGATATCCGCCCGCCGGAACGTTACCTGATGGAGCGCTTTATTACCGCACCGGTGTGGGTCGAGGGGACGCCGCACGGCAACGCGCTGGTGAACGCCCGCATGAAGCCCAACCCGGATTATCGTCCACCGCTAAAGTGGGTCTCGCTGGATATCGAAACCAGCCGCCACGGCGAACTGTACTGCATCGGGCTGGAGGGCTGCGGGCAACGCACCGTCTATATGCTCGGCAGCCCGCCGGAACAGCCGCCAGCACTTGATTTTCACCTTGAATACGTCGCCAGCCGCCCGCTGCTGCTGGAAAAGCTCAACGCCTGGTTTGCGCGACACGATCCGGACGTACTGATTGGCTGGAACGTGGTGCAGTTCGACCTCCGCGTGCTGCAAAAAAGCGCCGAGCGCTATAAGGTGCCGCTGCTGCTTGGCCGCGGCGGCAGCGAGCTGGAGTGGCGCGAGCACGGCTTTAAGAACGGCGTGTTCTTCGCACAAGCCACAGGACGGCTGATTATCGACGGCATTGAGGCGCTGAAATCCGCCTTCTGGAACTTTACTTCGTTTTCGCTGGAAAACGTCGCCCGCGAGCTGCTGGGTGAAGGCAAGGCGATAGATAACCCATGGGATCGGATGGACGAAATTGACCGCCGTTTCGCCGAAGATAAGCCCGCGCTGGCGACCTATAACCTCAAAGACTGCGAGCTGGTTACACAGATCTTCCACAAGACCGAGATCATGCCGTTCCTGCTCGAACGCGCCACGGTCAACGGGCTGGCGGTCGACCGGCACGGCGGTTCGGTGGCGGCCTTCAGCCACCTCTATTTTCCGCGCATGCATCGCCTCGGCTACGTCGCGCCAAACCTGGGTGAGGTGCCGCCGCAGGCCAGCCCCGGCGGCTACGTCATGGACTCCCGACCCGGCCTGTATGATTCCGTACTGGTTCTCGATTACAAAAGCCTGTACCCGTCGATCATCCGCTCGTTCCTGATAGACCCGGTTGGGCTGATTGAAGGCATGGCGCATCCGGACGCCGCACACAGCACCGAAGGCTTCCTCGAGGCCTGGTTTTCGCGCGATAAGCACTGCCTGCCGGGGATCGTCAGCCAGATCTGGCACGCCCGCGATGAAGCCAAGCAGCATAAAAACAAGCCGCTATCACAGGCGCTAAAGATCATCATGAACGCCTTCTATGGCGTGCTGGGCACCAGCGCCTGCCGCTTTTTCGATCCGCGGCTGGCGTCATCGATCACCATGCGCGGCCACGCGATCATGCGCCAGACCCGGGCGCTGATTGAGTCTCAGGGCTATGACGTGATTTACGGCGATACCGACTCCACCTTCGTCTGGCTCAAACGCGCCCACGGCGAGGAAGAAGCGGCGAAAATTGGCCGCTCGCTGGTGAATTTTGTGAACCAGTGGTGGACAGATGAGCTGCAAAAAAGCGGGCTAACCAGCGCGCTGGAACTGGAGTTTGAAACCCACTTCTGCCGTTTCCTGATGCCAACCATTCGTGGTGCCGATACGGGCAGTAAGAAACGCTATGCGGGGATGATTCAGGACGGTGACGAGCAGCGGATGCTGTACAAAGGGCTGGAGACCGTGCGTACCGACTGGACGCCGCTGGCGCAGCAGTTCCAGCAGGCGCTGTATCTGCGCATCTTCCGCAACGAACCGTACCGGGATTTTATCCTCGAAACCATTGATAAGCTGATGAACGGTGAGCTGGACGAACAGTTAGTCTACCGCAAGCAGCTGCGTCGCCCGCTGGCAGACTATCAGCGCAACGTGCCGCCGCACGTCCGCGCCGCGCGCCTGGCCGATGAACAGAACGTGCGGTTAGGGCGTCCTCAGCAGTACCAGCAGCGCGGCAGCATCCGCTACGTCTGGACCACCAACGGCCCGGAGCCGCTGGCGTATCAGCAGTCGCCGCTCGACTACGATCACTATCTCACCAGGCAATTAGCCCCCGTCGCCGAAGGAATTCTCCCCTTTGTTGACGACGATTTTGCTACAATAGTGACGGGGCAACTGGGGTTGTTTTGACAGGTGACTAACGTCCCGCCATCCAGTACCATAGCGCCCTTTCCATTCCTGGACCAAATTCACTCGCCGCCTCCTCTCAGGTGGTGGCTGAATATTGCCTGCAATTTATTAAAGATAGAGCCGAACATATATGCCTTTTACACTTGGTCAACGCTGGATCAGCGATACAGAAAGCGAACTGGGACTTGGTACTGTTGTTGCAATGGATGCACGCACCGTCACCCTGCTCTTTCCTGCAACCGGAGAGAACCGTCTGTACGCCCGTAGTGACTCCCCCGTGACCCGCGTAATGTTCAATCCCGGCGACACGATCACCAGCCATGAAGGCTGGCAGTTGCTCGTTGATGAAGTTAAAGAAGAAAATGGCCTACTGGCATATATCGGCACCCGTCTGGATACCGAAGAAGCCAACGTGATGATGCGCGAAGTGCTGCTCGACAGCAAACTGGTGTTCAGCAAGCCTCAGGACCGTCTCTTCGCCGGGCAGATCGACCGTATGGACCGATTTGCACTGCGCTACCGCGCGCGTAAATACCAGAGCGAGCAGTACCGCATGCCGTGGAGCGGTCTGCGCGGCCAGCGCACCAGCCTGATCCCGCACCAGCTCAACATCGCCCATGACGTGGGCCGTCGCCACGCGCCGCGCGTACTGCTGGCAGACGAAGTCGGTTTAGGGAAAACCATTGAAGCCGGGATGATCCTGCACCAGCAGCTGCTCTCCGGCGCCGCACAGCGTGTGCTGATCATCGTTCCGGAAACCCTGCAGCACCAGTGGCTGGTCGAAATGCTGCGCCGCTTCAACCTGCGCTTTGCGTTGTTCGATGACGAACGCTATGCCGAAGCCCAGCACGATGCCTACAATCCGTTTGAAACCGAGCAGTTGGTGATCTGCTCGCTGGACTTCGTGCGCCGCAACAAGCAGCGCCTGGAGCATCTTTGCGACGCCGAATGGGATCTGATGGTCGTCGATGAAGCGCACCACCTGGTCTGGAGCGAAGACGCGCCAAGCCGCGAATATCTGGCGATTGAAGAGCTGGCCGAGCGTGTACCGGGCGTCCTGCTGCTGACCGCAACGCCGGAACAGCTGGGGATGGAAAGCCACTTCGCCCGTCTGCGCCTGCTGGACCCGAACCGCTTCCACGATTTCGAGCAGTTCGTTGAAGAACAGAAAAACTACCGCCCGGTGGCCGATGCCGTTGCGTTGCTGCTTGCAGGCAATAAGCTCAGCAACGACGAACTGAACATGCTGGGCGAGCTGATTGGCGAGCAGGATATCGAAGCCCTGCTGCAAACCGCCAACAGCGATCGCGACGGTGCAGAAGCGGCTCGTCAGGAACTTATCAGCATGCTGATGGACCGCCACGGCACCAGCCGCGTGCTGTTCCGTAACACCCGTAACGGCGTGAAGGGATTCCCGAAACGCGAGCTGCACACCATCAAACTGCCGCTGCCGGCGCAGTACCAGACGGCCATTAAAGTTTCCGGCATTATGGGCGCCCGCAAAAGCGCCGAAGAGCGCGCTCGTGACATGCTCTACCCGGAACAGATTTATCAGGAATTTGAAGGTGATACCGGCACCTGGTGGAACTTCGACCCGCGCGTTGAATGGCTGATGGGCTACCTGACCAGCCACCGTTCCCAGAAGGTCCTGGTTATCTGCGCCAAAGCGGCCACCGCGCTGCAGCTCGAGCAGGTGCTGCGCGAGCGCGAAGGTATCCGCGCCGCCGTGTTCCACGAAGGTATGTCGATTATTGAACGCGACCGCGCCGCCGCCTGGTTTAGCGAAGAAGACAGCGGCGCACAGGTACTGCTGTGTTCGGAAATCGGTTCTGAAGGCCGTAACTTCCAGTTCGCCAGCAACCTGGTGATGTTCGACCTGCCGTTCAACCCGGACCTGCTGGAACAACGTATTGGCCGTCTGGACCGTATCGGCCAGGCGCACGACATTCAGATCCACGTGCCGTATCTTGAGAAAACCGCGCAGTCCGTGCTGGTACGTTGGTACCACGAAGGTCTGGATGCGTTCGAGCACACCTGCCCGACCGGTCGTACCATCTATGACAGCGTGCACGACCAACTCATCACCTACCTTGCCGCCCCGGAAACCAGCGACGGCTTCGACGAGCTGATTAAAGCTAGTCGTGAGCAGCACGATGCGCTGAAAGCGCAGCTCGAACAGGGACGCGACCGTCTGCTGGAGATTCACTCCAACGGCGGCGAGAAAGCGCAGAAGCTGGCGGAAAGCATTGAAGAACAGGACGACGATACTAACCTTATCGCCTTCGCGATGAACCTGTTCGATATTGTCGGCATTAACCAGGACGATCGCGGTGAAAACCTGATCGTGCTGACACCGTCCGATCACATGCTGGTTCCGGACTTCCCGGGCCTGCCGGAAGACGGTTGTACGGTCACCTTCGAGCGCGATATCGCGCTGTCGCGTGAAGATGCACAGTTCCTGACCTGGGAACACCCGCTGATTCACAACGGTCTGGATCTGATCCTCTCCGGCGACACGGGTAGCAGCACCCTTTCACTGCTCAAAAATAAGGCGTTGCCTGTCGGGACGCTGCTGCTGGAGCTGATCTACGTGGTGGAAGCCCAGGCGCCGAAGCAGCTACAGCTCAACCGCTTCCTGCCGCCGACACCGGTGCGTATGCTGCTCGATAAAAACGGTACCAACCTCGCCGCACAGGTCGAGTTTGAAACCTTCAACCGTCAGCTCAGCGCGGTCAACCGTCATACCGGCAGCAAGCTGGTGAATGCGGTACAGCAGGATGTACACACCATTCTGCAAAAAGGCGAAGCGCAGATTGAGAAAGCCGCGCAGGCGCTGATTGCCGCCGCGCGTGAAGAGGCGGACGAAAAGCTCAGCGCCGAGCTGTCACGTCTGGAAGCGCTGAAGGCGGTAAACCCGAACATCCGCGACGATGAACTTTCAGCGATTGAAAGCAACCGTCAGCAGGTGCTGGAAAGCCTGTCGCAGGCGGGATGGCGTCTGGACGCGCTGCGTCTGATTGTTGTCACTCACCAGTAACCGGAGTCGTTATGGGAATGGAAAACTACCATCCGCCGCAGGACCCGTGGCTGGTTATTCTCTATCAGGATGAGCACATTATGGTGGTCAACAAGCCGAGCGGCTTGTTGTCCGTGCCGGGCCGTCTTGAGGAGCATAAAGACAGCATCATGACCCGCGTGCAGCGCGACTATCCGCAGGCGGAGTCCGTACACCGCCTCGATATGGCGACCAGCGGTGTGATCGTAGTGGCCCTGACCAAAGCCGCGGAACGGGAGCTGAAACGCCAGTTCCGCGAGCGCGAGCCGAAAAAACAGTACGTGGCGCGCGTGTGGGGGCATCCGCAACCGCAGGAAGGTCTGGTGGATTTACCGCTGATTTGCGACTGGCCAAACCGGCCCAAGCAGAAGGTGTGTTATGAAACCGGCAAGGCGGCACAAACGGAATATGAAGTGCTGGAGTATGCGGCGGATAACACCGCGCGGGTGAAGCTCAAACCGATTACCGGACGCTCGCACCAGCTGCGCGTGCACATGCTGGCGCTGGGTCACCCGATTCTCGGCGACCGCTTCTACGCCCACGACGAGGCGCTGGCGATGGCGCCGCGTTTGCAGCTGCACGCCGAAACGTTGACCATCACCCACCCGCAGTTTGGTAATAGCATGACGTTTAAGGCGCCGGTCGATTTTTAAGTTACGTGCCAATTTTTGCCGGGGGCGCTTACGCTTGCCCGGCCTACATGCTTCATCGTAGGCCGGATAAGGCGTCACGCCATCCGGCGATTCAACGCACCTTACTTAAACCCTTTTTGCTCTTTAATCAGCTCGTACGCTTTCTGAATTTCCTGCGCCTTCTGCTTGGCCATCTCCATCATCTCCGGCGGCAGCCCTTTCGCCACCAGCTTATCCGGGTGATGTTCGCTCATCAGCTTACGATAGGCGCGCTTGATGGTGGTCGCATCGTCGCCCGGCTTCACGCCCAGCACGTTGCAGGCATCTTCCAGCGTCGGCCCGCGTTGCGCCTGCTGCCAGCCGCCCCCCTGGCCGCCCTGAGACTGCTGATGATAGCCGCTGCCAAACTGCGCGCCGCCCTGCATCATGCGCAGGAACTGGTCAAACTGGTCGCGGGAGATGCCTAGCTCTTCGGCAATGATGTACAGCACGTCGCGCTCGTTCGGGTGCAGCGAACCGTCGGCAAACGCCGCCTGGATCTGGATCTCAAGAAACATCCGAATTAAATCGAAACGCCCGAAGCACACGCTACGGAATTGACGCATTTTTTCGCGCAGCGGGTAATTGTCCGACTTGCCGACACGAAACGCCTGCTGCGCCGCCGTACGCGACTCACCGTGCAGATTCATGCGGTCCATAAACAAACTGGCAATATGGATATCCGCTTCCGTTACACGCCCTTTCGATTTGGTCAGGTGGCCCATCACTTCAAACGTGGTGGCAAAAAACAGCGACTGACGCTGCTGTTGGTTAGCAAACCAGTTCACGCGACGGCTGCGCGCCTTATCAAACATGTGGCCCACGAGCAGCCCGAGGACAACGCCCCAGAACCCGCCCCCCATCATCAGGGCAACCGCCACACCAATCACTTTTCCCCAATACTGCATATACTCCCCAAATCGTCATGCCAGCGGCTAAAATATGCATTATCATACCTGTCATTCAATGCCGTGCATAACACCTCTGGCGAGAACGGGCAGGATAAAACTAGCGTGAGAACGATGAGTACGTTAGTCTCTGACCGTTTGCATGCCGCAATGCTATAGATGACGGAACAACAAATACAACGTATGAAAAAACGTATTCCCACTCTCCTCGCGACCATGATCGCCAGCGCCTTGTACAGCCAGCAGGGAATGGCAGCCGATCTCGCCTCTCAATGTATGCTTGGCGTACCGAGCTACGATCGCCCACTGGTGAGCGGCCCGACAAACGAGCAGCCGGTAACCATTACGGCCGACCACGCCGACGGTAACTACCCGGATAACGCCTCATTTAAAGGCAACGTTGATATTAACCAGGGTAACAGCCGTCTGCAGGCTGACGAAGTTCAGCTGCATCAAAAACAGGCTGATGGTCTGACCGCGCCGGTGCGCACCGTGGATGCGCTCGGTAACGTCCACTATGACGATAATCAGGTGATTCTGAAAGGTCCAAAAGCCTGGTCAAACCTGAATACCAAAGATACTAACGTCTGGAAAGGCGACTACCAGATGGTTGGCCGTCAGGGCCGCGGCACCGCCGACGTCATGAAACAGCGTGGTGAAAACCGCTACACGATTCTGGAAAACGGCACCTTTACCTCCTGTCTGCCGGGTTCTAACACCTGGAGCGTGGTGGGTAGTGAAGTGATCCACGACCGCGAGGAGCAGGTCGCCGAGATCTGGAACGCCCGCTTCAAAATTGGTCCGGTCCCGGTGTTCTATAGCCCGTACCTGCAGCTGCCGGTCGGTGACAAGCGCCGCTCAGGCTTCCTGATCCCCAACGCCAAGTACGGCAGTTCCAACGGCTTCGAGTTCATGCTGCCGTACTACTGGAACATCGCGCCAAACATGGATGCGACGATCACCCCGCACTACATGGATAAGCGCGGCGGCGTCATGTGGGAAAATGAATTCCGCTATCTGAGCCAGGCGGGTGAAGGCCTCTTCGAGCTCGACTACCTGCCTTCGGATAGCGTCTACTCCAACGATCACCCGAACGACGATAATAGCCGCCGCTGGCTGTTCTTCTGGCGTCATGCCGGCGTGATGGATCAGGTGTGGCGCTTCAACGCCGATTACACCAAAGTCAGCGATCCGGACTACTTCAACGATTTTGACTCGAAATACGGTTCCAGTACCGATGGCTACGCCACGCAGAAGCTGAGCGTAGGCTATGCGGATCAAAACTTCGACGCCACCGTATCGAGTAAAAAGTTCCAGGTCTTTGACCGCAGCAACAGCAACTCCTACTCTGCTGAACCGCAGCTGGACGTAAACGTTTATAAAAACGATCTGGGGCCATTTGATACCCATCTTTACGCGCAGGCGGTCAAGTTCACCAACAGTAACAGCAGTTTGCCTGAGGCGACACGTGTGCACCTCGAGCCAACCATCAGCCTGCCGCTGGGCAACCGCTGGGGTAGCCTGAATACCGAAGCGAAGCTGCTGGCAACGCACTATAACCAGGATAACCTCGACAGCTACAACAGCGACGCCAGCAATGTAAACAAGCTGTCCAGCTCCGTCAGCCGCACCATGCCGCAGCTGAAAGTCGACGGTAAACTGATTTTCGAGCGCGATATGGCGCTGAACCCTGGCTATACCCAAACGCTGGAGCCGCGCGTACAGTATCTGTACGTGCCGTACCGCGATCAGAGCAAAATCAACAACTACGACTCCACGCTGCTGCAGTCCGACTACTCCGGTCTGTTCCGCGATCGGACTTACAGCGGCCTCGACCGTATCGCTTCCGCAAACCAGATCACGACCGGCGTCACATCACGCGTTTATGATGACGCCGCCGTTGAACGTTTTAACGTTTCTGTTGGTCAAATCTACTATTTCACCGAGTCTCGTACCGGTGATGACAACATTAACTGGGAGAAAGACAACAAAACGGGTTCACTGGTATGGGCAGGCGATACCTACTGGCGCATCAGCGACAAATGGGGTCTGCGCGGCGGCATTCAGTACGATACGCGTCTGAACAACATTGCCAACAGCAGCTCGGCAATTGAATACCGTCAGGACGAAGAGCGTTTGGTTCAGTTGACCTATCGCTACGCCAGCCCGGAATACATCCAGGCCACGCTGCCGACCTACTCCACCGCCGAGCAGTACCGTAATGGTATTTCGCAGGTGGGGGCAACGGCCAGCTGGCCAATCGTCGATCGCTGGTCCGTCGTCGGTGCCTACTACTTTGACACCAACACGCACAGCTCTGCAGACCAGATGCTGGGCGTGCAGTACAACTCTTGCTGCTACGCAATTCGCGTCGGCTATGAGCGTAAGCTCAACGGTTGGGACTACAACAGCGACAATACCACCGGACGTTCGAAATATGACAACTCCATCGGCTTCAGCATTGAGCTGCGTGGTCTGAGCTCTAACTACGGTCTGGGTACCCAGCAGATGCTGCGTTCCAACATCCTGCCGTACCAGAGCTCGCTGTAAAGTAACTGGTTAGACACATCATCCGCACTGCGGTTAATTGAAATGGAAAAAGTATGAAGAACTGGAAAACGCTGCTTCTCGGTATCGCCTTAGTTGCGAATACCAGCTTCGCTGCCCCACAGGTTGTCGATAAAGTAGCAGCCGTCGTAAATAATGGCGTTGTCCTCGAGAGCGACGTCAATGGCCTGATGCAGTCCGTGAAGATGAACGCCGGCCAGGCTGGCCAGCAGCTGCCGGACGATACGACCCTGCGCCACCAGATTCTGGAGCGGCTGATTATGGATCAGATTATCCTGCAGATGGGGCAGAAAATGGGCGTCAAAGTTTCCGATGAGCAGCTCGACGCGGCTATTGCCAACATCGCCAAGCAGAACAATATGACGATGGATCAGATGCGTAGCCGTCTGGCTTACGACGGTATGAATTACAACACCTATCGCAACCAGATCCGCAAAGAGATGCTGATTTCTGAAGTGCGCAACAACGAAGTGCGTCGTCGCATTACCGTTCTGCCACAGGAAGTGGACGCGCTGGCAAACCAGATTGGTAACCAGAATGACGCCAGCACCGAGCTGAACCTCAGCCACATCCTGGTGCCGCTGCCGGAAAACCCAACGTCAGATCAGGTAAACGAAGCGCAGAGCCAAGCAGAATCTATCGTCGAGCAGGCGCGTAACGGCGCCGACTTCGGCAAGCTCGCCATCACCTACTCCGCAGACCAACAGGCGCTGAAAGGCGGCCAGATGGGCTGGGGTCGTATTCAGGAGCTGCCGGCCATCTTCGCTCAGGCGCTGAGCACCGCGAAGAAAGGCGATATCGTCGGTCCAATCCGTTCCGGCGTTGGCTTCCACATTCTGAAAATCAACGACATGCGCGGCCAGTCTCAGAGCATCTCTGTGACCGAAACCCACGCTCGCCACATTCTGCTTAAGCCATCTCCGGTGATGACCGACGACCAGGCGCGTGCGAAACTGGAACAGGTTGCCGCGGATATTCGCAGCGGTAAAACCACCTTTGAGAAAGCGGCTCGTGAGCTGTCTCAGGATCCAGGCTCGGCTAACCAGGGCGGCGATTTAGGTTGGGCCACCCCGGACATCTACGATCCGTCGTTCCGCGATGCGCTGATGAAGCTGAACAAGGGCCAGATTAGCGCCCCGATTCACTCTTCCTTCGGCTGGCACCTGATTCAGCTGCTGGATACCCGAAACGTTGACCGCACCGATGCGGCGCAGAAAGATCGTGCCTATCGTATGCTGATGAACCGTAAGTTCTCTGAAGAAGCGGCCACCTGGATGCAGGAACAGCGCGCCAGCGCTTACGTTAAAATTCTGAGCAACTAATGACTCAACATCGTGTCGTTATCACTCCCGGCGAACCCGCCGGGATTGGTCCGGATCTCGCGATCCAACTGGCCCAGCGCGACTGGCCGCTTGAACTGGTCGTCTGCGCTGATGCCAGCCTGCTCACCGAGCGGGCGAAACTTCTTGGTCTTCCCATCACGCTTCTCCCTTACGCTCCCGAACAGCCTGCAAAACCGCAACGCGCCGGTACGCTAACGCTGCTGCCCGTTGCGCTGCATGCGCCGGTGACGCCGGGTGAATTAAACGTGGAGAATGGTCGCTACGTCGTCGAGACGCTGGCACGTGCCTGTGACGGCTGTCTGAACGGCGAATTTGCCGCGCTGGTCACCGGGCCTGTGCACAAAGGCATTATTAACGACGCAGGCATCCCGTTTACCGGGCATACCGAGTTCTTTGAAGAACGTTCGGGCGCGGCGAAAGTGGTGATGATGTTGGCCACCGAAGAACTGCGCGTCGCGCTGGCGACCACGCACCTGCCGCTGAAAGCGGTCAGCGACGCCATCACCCCGGATCTGCTGCGGGAGGTGATAACCATCCTGCACGACGATTTGCGTAATAAGTTTGGTCTTGCCGAACCGCACGTACTGGTCTGCGGCCTGAACCCCCATGCGGGCGAAGGTGGCCACATGGGTACGGAAGAGATCGATACCATTATTCCGGTACTCGAAGAGATGCGGGCGAAAGGGATGAATCTGAGCGGGCCGCTGCCTGCCGACACCCTTTTTCAGCCGAAGTATCTTGACCATGCCGATGCCGTGCTGGCAATGTACCACGATCAGGGCCTTCCCGTGCTAAAATACCAGGGCTTTGGCCGTGGCGTAAACATTACGCTCGGTTTACCCTTTATTCGCACCTCCGTTGACCACGGCACCGCCCTTGAACTGGCAGGCCTTGGGAAAGCGGACGTCGGCAGTTTTATTACGGCGCTTAATCTCGCCATCAAAATGATTGTTAACTCTAATGAATAATCGAGTCCATCAGGGCCACTTAGCCCGTAAACGCTTCGGGCAAAACTTTCTCAACGATCAGTTCGTGATCGACAGCATTGTTGCGGCCATCAATCCGCAAAAGGGCCAGGCCATGGTTGAAATCGGCCCGGGCCTCGCCGCACTGACCGAACCGGTTGGCGAACGCCTTGACGAACTGACCGTGATCGAGCTTGACCGCGATCTGGCCGCGCGTCTGAAAACGCACCCGTTCCTGGGGCCGAAGCTGACCATTTATCAGCAGGATGCCATGACCATGAACTTTGGCGAGCTCTCCCAGACGCTGGGCCAGCCGCTGCGCGTGTTCGGCAACCTGCCGTATAACATCTCTACGCCGCTGATGTTCCACCTGTTTAGCTATACTAATGCCATTGCAGACATGCATTTCATGCTGCAAAAAGAGGTGGTTAACCGTCTGGTTGCCGGGCCGAACAGTAAAGCCTATGGCCGTCTGAGCGTCATGGCGCAGTATTACTGTAACGTGATCCCGGTTCTTGAAGTGCCGCCGAGCGCTTTCACGCCGCCACCTAAAGTCGACTCCGCCGTCGTACGTCTCGTGCCGCACAGCACCATGCCGTACCCGGTAAAAGACGTTCGCGTCCTGAGCCGTATTACGACCGAGGCGTTCAACCAGCGTCGTAAGACGGTCCGCAACAGCCTTGGCAACCTGTTCAGCGTTGAGGTGTTGACGGAGCTGGGCATCGACCCGGCGATGCGAGCAGAAAATATCTCTGTTGCGCAGTACTGCAAGATGGCTAACTATCTGGCAGAAAATGCGCCCTCCAAGGAGAGCTAAACCATGATCGATTCGCCACGAGTTTGCGTCCAGGTACAGAGCGTCTACATTGAGACGCACTCCCAGCCGGAAGAAGAGCGTTACGTCTTCGCCTACACGGTAACCATTCGCAATCTCGGGCGAAGCGCGGTTCAGCTTCTGGGCCGTTACTGGCTCATCACCAACGGCAACGGCCGCGAAACCGAAGTCCAGGGCGAGGGAGTGGTTGGCGTTCAGCCGCACATCGAACCTGGCGAAGAGTATCAGTACACCAGCGGCGCCGTGCTGGAGACCCCGCTCGGCACCATGCAGGGCCACTATGATATGGTCGATGCCGACGGCGTGCCGTTCTCTATCGACATTCCCGTTTTCCGTCTCTTTGTTCCCACGCTGATTCACTAATCATGTCTACATACCTTATTGGCGACGTTCACGGTTGCTACGATGAATTAATCGCCCTATTGCAGCAGGTGGAATTTACGCCGGGCGAAGATACCCTATGGTTGACGGGCGATCTGGTTGCGCGCGGTCCCGGCTCGCTGGACGTTCTGCGCTACGTGAAATCGCTGGGCGATAACGTCAAAATCGTATTGGGTAACCATGACCTGCACCTGCTGGCGGTGTTTGCGGGTATTAGCCGCAACAAGCCGAAAGACCGGCTGAACCCGCTGCTGGAGGCCGCAGATGCGGACGAGTTGCTTAACTGGTTACGTCGTCAACCGCTGATGCAGGTGGATGAGGAGAAAAAGCTGGTGATGGCGCACGCGGGCATTACGCCGCAGTGGGATCTCGAAACGGCAAAACAATGCGCGCGCGACGTGGAAGCCGTGCTCTCAAGTGACTCCTATCCCTTCTTCCTTGACGCGATGTACGGTGATATGCCGAACAACTGGTCGCGGGATCTGAGCGGCCTGGCGCGCCTGCGTTTTATCACCAACGCCTTCACCCGTATGCGCTATTGCTTCCCCAACGGCCAGCTGGATATGTACAGCAAGGAGTCTCCTGAAAATGTGGCCGCACCGCTAAAACCCTGGTTTATGCTGCCGGGGCCGGTGACCGAGGAGTACAGCGTAGCGTTTGGGCACTGGGCTTCGCTGGAAGGCAAAGGCACGCCGAAAAATATTTACGCGCTGGATACCGGCTGCTGTTGGGGCGGCGATCTGACCTGCCTGCGTTGGGAAGATAAAACGTATTTTGTGCAGCCGTCGAACCGTCGGCTGGCGCCGGGCGAGAGCGATGCGGTAGCTTCGTAGTTTGGTGCATCCCCGGCGGCGCTTCGCTTGTCCGGGCTACCAAAACAAAAAACGCCGGGTGAAAATCCGGCGTTTTTTATTGTACTCGACATGTAGCCGGTCAAGCGAAGCGCCGACGGGAAAGGCTCAGTCTTAACGACGCTCAAGCACTTCAAAGCAGTAGCTATGGGAATTCTGCTCGTCCGCATCATGGAACTCGCTGAATACCGACTCCCACTGGTCCGGATCGTAATCCGGGAAATGGGTATCGCCTTCCACTTCGGCGTCAATGTGCGTCAGATACAGCTTCTGCGCTTTCGGCAGGAACTGCTCATAAACTCGACCACCGCCGATGACCATAATTTCTTCCGCGTCGCCGCAGGCGGCAACGGCTTCATCGACCGATTTCACCCACTGCACGCGGTCATCGGTGCCCGGCTGGCTGCTGATAACAATGTTCTTACGTCCCGGCAGCGGGCGACCGATGGATTCCCAGGTCAGGCGGCCCATCACCACAGGTTTGTTTAAGGTGTTGCGTTTAAACCAGGCCAGATCGGCCGGCAGGTCCCATGGCATGGCGTTTTCCATACCGATGACGCGATCGACCGCTAGCGCAGCAATCAGACTGATCATTGAGTGTGTCCCAGATGCGAAAAAAATTGTCGCCACTATACGGAAAGCATAATCTTTCGTCGACTGGCAGCCAGGTAAAGAATAAGAAAATTTTCAGATTTGCTGGCAAGTCCACGAAGGGAAAGTGGACAGCCAGCATTACACTTAGTCCATCACGAGAGTGTCGGTTTGACTTCCGGCTCATCTTCCGGGTTACCGCTGTGTTTTCCCTCTTCCGTACCCTGCCAGCCGTGACGCTGAATCACCGACAGGTGATTACGGTCTTCGCTGATGATTTCGGTCAGCATAGCGCTGGTACGTTTAAACGCCGCCGCCCGCGAGGTCGCGTCGTTCTCAGCCATTTCCACCATCTCTTCCATCAACTGAACGTTAAACCGGCGGAACAGGTCGGCGCGCTCACGCGCTTCGTAAGCCCCCAATCCTAACGACTCCAGCGCCTGACGGCCAGACTTCAGCGCCGCCTCGAAGGTTTCACGCTCTGGCGCGCTAACACCCGCCTGGCGCAGCTTGATATAGTGCTCGACATCGCGAGCGCGGGCGATGATGGTCAGGTTCGGGAAGTGCTCTTTTGCCAGCTCGGTCAGCGCCAGGCTGGCCTGCGGATCGTCGATGGCGTTAATCAGCACCTCCGCTTTTTCCGCCCCGGCGGACTCCAGCAGGTCGGCTCGGGTCGCATCGCCGTAAAACACCTTCATATCAAATTTACGCAGCGTATCCACGTGGTCTGGATCATGATCGAGAACCACCATTTTAACTCCGCTGGAGAGCAGCAAACGACCGGCAATCTGCCCGAAGCGACCAAAACCGGCGATGATCACCCGCGGCTGTTCTTCATCGATTTCATCCGCTTCGCGCGCATCGCCTGCGCTGGCGCGTTTTTCCAGACGCGTCAGCAACACGAGCAGGACCGGCGTGGCCGCCATCGATAGCGCAACCGCCAGCGTCAATGCCTTCGCCCATTCGGCATCCAGCACGTTCGCCATCTGAGCGGCACCGAAGACCACGAAGGCAAACTCACTGCCCTGCCCCAGCAGCGCCGCGAACCACAGGCGCTGGGAACGCGGCACCTGGAGCGGTTTGGCAATCAGCCACAGCAGCACGGATTTAATGACCAGGAAGCCCACCAGCAGCGTAATAATACGCAGCGGGTTGTGAATCAGCGTGCCAAAGTCAATGGACATCCCTACGCCGATAAAGAACAGCCCCAGCAGCAACCCTTTAAACGGCTCGATATCGCTCTCCAGCGCGTGACGGTACTCCGAGCTTGCCAGCAGCACCCCGGCAAGGAACGCCCCCATCGCCATCGACAGCCCAACTTCCTCCAGCAGTAAACCGAAGCCAAAGACCAGGAACAGGGCCACGGCGCTGAACACTTCACGCAGGCCGGAGCGCGCCACGAAGCGTAACAGCGGTCGCGTAACATAGCGTCCCAGTACCACCACCAGCGCCAGCACACCGGCAACCTTCAGCGCCGAGAACGCAAACGCGCCGAGCGTGGTGGAACCGCCGCTGCTCGCCAGCAGCGGGATCATCGCCACCAGCGGGATCGCCGCAATATCCTGGAACAGCAGTACGGCAAAGGCGCTGCGCCCCACCTGCGTCACCGTCAGGTTACGTTCATTCATCGCCTGCATGGCAATCGCTGTGGAGGATAACGCCAGCGTCATGCCGATAAGCTCCGCCACCTGCCAGCGCAGACCAAGGAAGATACAAAAGACGCCGATCAACGCGCCGCACAGCACCATCTGCAGCAGCCCGCCGCCAAACACCGAGGCGCGCAGTTTCCACAGGCGCTGCGGGTCCAGCTCAAGGCCAATCACGAACAACATCAGCACCACGCCAATTTCGGCAAAGTGCAGAATAGACTCCGCATCGGTAACCAGACGCAGCCCCCAGGGGCCGATAATGCAGCCAGCAATCAGGTAACCGAGCACCGAGCCCAGCCCCAGGCGCACAGCGATAGGCACAATCAGCGCCGCCGAGCCGAGATAAATCAGCGCCTGTATTAGCGTATGGCTATCCATTGTTGTGCTCCTCCTGCCAGGCCAGTAACCGTTGTTTGTAGTGTCGCGCCTGCGCCTGCAGCGTCTCTTCGTCGCAGATAAACGTGCAGTGCACGGCAAACGGCGGCAGCCATTTCATGCCGCAATAGACGGCAGTGGCTTCCAACGGCTGACCCAGGACGTCAAACCCCGGATGTGAACCGATGTCAAAATGACTCTCGCCCCCCCCGGTGGTGACCGCCCACATCACGCTTTTGCCGTGTAGCGCCGTGCCGCCGTGACCGTACGCCCAACCGTGCGCCAGCACTTTATCCAGCCACAGCTTCAGCAGCGGCGGCGTGCTGTACCACTGCATCGGGTGTTGCAGAATAACCAGATCGGCACGGGACAACGCCTCCTGCTCGGCGGCAACGTCGATATTAAAATCGGGATAGAGGTGATAGAGAGAACGGATTTCCACCCCGTCGAGCGTCCTTACCTGCTCAAGCATCCGCTTGTTCGCATGCGAGTGATGCGGATAAGGATGCGCATAAATAATCAGAATCATGTTTCGCCTGTCTTACTTCATTATTTTATTCCTGAGTTTAGACAGTTAATGATGACACTTACAGGATCAGTTAACACAACAGCAGGAATTGGGGGCATGAGAACCATGCCCCCGACAGGATCAGGAAGGTTGATTGGCCGGTTTATCCGCGACCGGCGGTTGGTCAGATGGCGCGGTCAGGTCACAATGTTTCGGCAGGAAGAAGGTGATCGTCCCGGCGATAATCAACGAGCCCGCCAGCGCACATACCGCCACGTTCTGGCCGTAGAAGTAGATCATCACCCCGACCAGATACGGGCCGCAGAAGCCGCCCAGATTGCCCAGACCGTTGATGACGCCACGTGCGCTGCCCGCCACTTCCGGCATGGCGATACGCCCCGGAATAGACCAGAAAGGACTGGTTGCCGCTTTCAGGAAGAAGCCGCACACCACTAGCGCAATATAGGCTGCCACCACATGGTCACGCAGCACCACCGAAGCCAACAGCGCGGCGGCAAAGCCGTAGAGTGAGAAACGTACCCACAGCCGACGCTTGCCGCTGCGGTCGCTGAACAGGGAGATAATGTAGATCCCGGCAAGCGTGGCAATAAACGGCAGGATAGCCAGCACGCCGACGCTCGCCATATTGGCGCCAGTCAGGTTTTTGAGGATCGTCGGCAGCCACAGCGTGTAGCCGTAATCCCCGGTCTGGTAGAAGAAGTTGAGCAGCACCAGCTTCATGAGCCCGGAGTTGCGGAACACTTCCCGCACCGGAGCATTGCTGACCGGCGCTTCCGAACGGCGGGCTTCTCGCTCAGCGGTCAACGCGGTAATCAAATACTCACGCTCACGTTCCGGCAGCCAGCGCGCCTCTTCCGGGCGGTCGCTGATCATCAGCCACCACACCATCAGCACCACCAGCGATAGCAGCCCTTCAATGATAAACAGCCAACGCCAGTCGAGCGCCGAGATAATCGCCCCGGAGACCGGCGCGGTAAGCATGCCGCCCAGCGGGGCGAACATCATCACGAAGGCGTTAGCGCGACCAATCTCTTTTTCCGGGAACCAGTTGCTGACCATCGTCAGCACCACCGGCAGCATCCCACCCTCGGACACGCCGAGAATAAAGCGCAGCACCAGCAGTTGGTATTCGTGGGTCACAAAACCGGTGGCAATCGAGACAATGGCCCATGCCAGCAGCGACCAGGCAATAAAGCGCTTACCACTGCCATGAACCGCAATGCGCCCGCCTGGTATTTGCAAGAAGAGATAGCCAATAAAGAATATCCCGCTTGCCACCCCCGCCATCTGGCTGGTAATCCCCAGATCGGACTCCATACCACCGGGCAAGGCGAAGCTGATATTAACCCGGTCCATAAACGAAATAATGCACGCGATGAGAACAGGCGCAATGATACGCAGCCAGCGAGTGCCAGGTATTTTCTCAGTCATTATTTATACTCTCTCTCGGGGGGAGCCATGCTCAGCATGGCGAAAAGCATCGATGATTAATCAATGGCATTCGGTAGCGGCGTATCGCTGAAGAAAGCGGCGACGTTATTGAACACCACCTCGCTCATCCGCTGACGCGTTTCGTGGGTGGCACTTGCCACATGCGGCAACAGTACGACGTTATCCATCGCCATCAGCGCCTCAGGCACATGCGGTTCGTCTTCATAAACATCCAGCCCGGCACCGGCAATCACGCCGTTCTGCAGGGCCTGAATCAGGGCTTTCTCATCCACCAGCGTGCCGCGCGCGATGTTAATCAGCCACGCGTGTTTTGGCATCACGTTAAACACGCTGGCATCAATCAGCCCGCGGTTTGCCGCGCCGCCAGAAGCGGCAATCACCAGAAAATCGCTTTCATGAGCCAGAGTGTGCAGGTCGGCGCACCACTGATAATCCACGTGGTCGAGCTTTTTGCGGTCGGTGTAGAGGATCTCCATATCAAACCCGCTGGCGCGACGGGCAATGGCCTGGCCGATATTGCCCATGCCGAAAATGCCGATACGTTTGCCGCTGACCTGAGTCGCCAGCCCCGGCCCTTGTTTCAACCATTTGCCTTCGCGAACAAATTTATCGCCCAGGCAAAGCTGACGTGCGCCTGCCAGCAGCAGCCCCATCGCCAGGTCGGCAACGTCGTTGGTCAGCACGCCAGAAGTGATGGTGACGGCAATGTCATGAGCGCGGGTATAGTCGAGATCCACCGCGTCGGTACCAACACCAAACACCGCCACCAGCCCAGCGTTCGGCAATTGCTCCAGTACGGCACGGGTGACGCCAATATCACCACGGGTGACCACCGCCTGCACCTGATGGCCGACGTCGCGCAAGAATGCCTGCGGGTCAGCCTGTTCATACAGACGATAGACCTGGAAAGCGGTGGAGAGTTTATCCAGCAGGCCGTCTACGACCGGGGCAATCAACAGTACCGTATTTGGGTTTGCAGTATTCATCGTGTTACCTGTTTAAGCGTTCAGAAATTTGTTACGCCTATCAAACGGGTTTTCACGATGTCATTTTGCGATCTGCATCACGCCAGATCGTGTTAGAAATCCGTGTTACGGATGACGTGATCGTGGAAGCAAAAGCCCGCTGGAATGCGGGCTGGGTGGCAACAATTAAATAACATTACGCCGTTAGCGGCAGGCTGATTAGATGGTTTCGCCCATCGATAAACGATAGTGGAGATCCACCTTCTCGATAGTCGGTAAGCCTTTTATTTTCTTGATTAAAATCTCAGTGGCGACCTTACCCATTTCAAAGCGTGGCGTCAAAACGCTCGCCAGACGCGGGCTCACCACCTGACCAATTTCCAATCCATGGAACCCGGCAATCGCCATCTCCTGCGGCACCGCGATACCCGAAGCGATGCACTCCTGTAACACCCCAACCGCGAGATCATCGTTAGTGCAGAGAATAGCGTCCATCTCTTTATACATCTGGCGGGCAAGGGTCATCATGCCAGTGCCAATCGACACCGAAGAGACCTTGTTTGGCGCAATACGTCCAATCGTCAAGCCCGCGTCTTCCATCGCCCGGCAGTAGCCTGCATAGCGCTGCTCATCACGAATATCCGACATTGAGCCAAAATAGATAATCTGCTTTTTACCGCTCGCCAGCAGCATGTTGGTCATATCCAACCCGGCGCGGTAATTATCAAAGCCCACGTTGATGCGGTCGGCGTTATCCGATAAGCCCATCACCTCGGCAATCGGGATTTTCGAGGCTTTCAGGTATTTCTCCGCCCGCAGCGTATGCACCGATTCGGTTAGCAGCAGCGCTTTAACGTTCAGCGCCAGCACGGTGGCAATCTGCTCTTCTTCACGCTGGCTATCGTAATCGTAGTTCACCACCAGCGTCTGGTAACCGTGGGCGGTGGTGACTGATTCAATGCCCGCCAGGACGTCGGAGAATATTTGGTTATTAAACGAGGGGACGAGCACGCCAATGCGCGGCGCAACATTACTGCTGATGGCGGGGTTATCGGCATCCGGCTGGTAGCCCACCTCTTCAATCACGCTGGCAATGCGCTCGGCGGTTTCCGGTTTCACCTTCTCGGGCGTGCGTAAATAACGGCTGACGGTCATTTTGGTTACCCCCGCCAGCGCGGCGATATCCTCTAACGTGATGCGTTGTACTTTCATTAGCCCTGCCCGTCATTGCCGAAATCCTGTGGCCTATTATGCCAGCAGGTTACAAAAAAGAGAAAGCGATAACCCAGCGTCAAAGCCCCGCATGGCGCGGTTTTCGCGCGGTTTTCCCCTTCAGGATCACACATGCTGTAACCCCTTTTTGTAACATAGTCGAGAGTGATCTTCATCACAGTTTCACCGGGGCAAAAACCGTGAGATAGAGAACATCTTCTTAGCGCATCGGATCGCAATACAGGACACTGTGATGAACAACTTATTCAGCCTGCAAGGCAAACGCATTTTAATTACCGGCTCCGGACAGGGTATCGGCTACGTGATGGCCCAGGGGCTGGCCCAGTACGGCGCGGAAATCATCATCAACGATATCTCCGCAGAACGCGCAGAGCAGGCTGCGATGAAACTCCGCGACGAGGGTGCCGTCGCCCATACCGCGGTCTTTAACGTTACCGACCCTGAGTCGGTGGAAAACGCCATTGCCGATATTGAAGCGCGCATCGGCGCTATCGACGTGCTGTTTAATAACGCTGGCATCCAGCGCCGTCACCCGTTCACCGAGTTCCCGGTGAAAGAATGGAACGACGTGATTGCGGTGAACCAGACCGCCGTTTTCCTGGTTTCCCAGGCCGTGGCCAAACGCATGATGACGCGCGGCGCAGGCAAAATCGTCAATATCTGTTCGATGCAGAGCGAACTGGGGCGCGACACCATCACCCCGTACGCCGCCGCCAAAGGCGCGGTCAAAATGCTGACCCGCGGGATGTGCGTAGAACTGGCACGCCACAATATTCAGGTTAACGGTATCGCACCAGGCTACTTTAAAACCGCCATGACCCAGGCATTGGTTGACGATAAAGCCTTTACCGACTGGCTGTGCAAGCGTACGCCAGCCGCCCGCTGGGGCGACCCGCAGGAGTTGGTTGGCGCGGCGGTGTTCCTGTCGTCGAAAGCCTCTGATTTTGTGAATGGGCATCTGCTGTTTGTTGACGGCGGCATGCTGGTCGCCGTCTGAGTCGGGAGCAAAACCATGGCAGGACAGTGCATTATTCTAATGGGCGTCTCCGGCACCGGCAAAACCACCGTCGGGCAGGCGCTTTCTCAGGCATTGGGAGCGAAGTTTATCGACGGTGATGACCTTCACCCACGGGCGAATATCATTAAAATGGCCGCCAGCCAGCCGCTGGAAGATAGCGACCGCCAGCCGTGGCTGGAGCGCATTGGCGATGTGATCTTTAGCCTCGGGCAGAAAAACGAGTCCGGTGTACTGGTCTGCTCGGCGCTGAAAAAGCGCTACCGCGACCAGCTGCGCGCGGGTAATCCGCACCTACGCTTTTTGTGGCTGACCGGCGACTACGACTGCATCTTGCAGCGTATGCAGGCGCGCAAAGGCCACTTTATGCCGGAAGCGCTGCTGAAAAGCCAGTTTGCCGCGCTGGAAGCCCCGGACGATCGCGAGCCAGACATTCTGCCGGTCGATATTTCCGGCGACGTTCCGGGCATCGTTGCCCGCTCGCTCACCCTTTTAGCCCATCAACCCACATTGGGAGTTCCGGCATGATTATCGACACGCTTCATCACGCGGAGAAAACCGCCTTTTATCCGCAGGCTATCCGTAAGGCGCTGCGCGCCGTGATTAATCAAGAGCCGCACGCGCTACCGCCGGGAAAATATATCGTCGATGGCGATAACCTGTTCTTTAACGTGGTAGAAGGGGAAAGCAAACCGCTGGCCGAACAGCGTCCGGAGTACCATCGGCAATATATTGATATTCACATCGTGCTGAAGGGCGAAGAGATTATTGGGGCGGGAAATAAGGGGCTGGAGATTGTCGAAGACGGTGCGTTTAACGACGCGCATGACATCGGCTTCTGCACGCAAATAAGCAGCGAAACGCTGATTCACCTGCACCCCGAAGAGATAGCCATCATCTTCCCGGGTGAACTGCACCGTCCGATGAGCAGCCTTGGCGCGGGCGCGCCGCTGCGTAAGATCATCATCAAAATCAATAGCGCACTCATTTAAACGTTATGCGCTGGCCCCGCACGGCATTCGCGGGGCCACGAATAACGTTTAGTTATCGAGCTCACCCATCGACCGGACCTGATCGCGGTTAATCTGTTCTGTTTTCCCGGTTTCGGCATTTTTATACGACACCAGACCAGTATCCTCATCGACCTGTGGTTTCCCGTCGGTGATGATAGTTTTCCCATCGGTGGTTTTTAACGCCTGGTTGGATGAACACCCAGCAACGGTAAAGAGTGCGCCAGCCGTCAGAATCGCTACGGTGAGTCGCTTATATTGCATCATGTTTCCCTCCTGCTTCTCAGCTAAAATCGTTATCACTCTAACCATTTTAGGTTAGCTGGCTGAAAGCGGGAGGGAAACCAGAACACTCCGAAGCGGCATTTTAGCCGTGTTGTTGCGTAAAGCTCACCGCCGCACCGATAAGATTGGCATCGTTGCGGTACTGGCACAGCAGCAGTTTCGGCATAAATTCCGCGAGATTTTTTTCCGCGACCAGATCGGTTAAGCGAGAGACGATCCCGGCAAAAATGGCATCACTGGCTGAGATCCCACCGCCAATCACCAGACAATCCGGATCGTAGCATACCTGTAAATTGAGCAGGCCAACGGCCATCCAGTGATAGAACTGCGCCACTTCCTGTTTCGCAACCTCATCGCCCTGCTCGGCAAGACGAAACACCTCGGCCCCAGAGACAGAATCCCGTTCAAGCGATATCCGCTGGGCGTAACGACGCGCCATCGCCACGGCGGTGCCCAGCTCGCTGAACGTCTGCCCCCCCTCCAGCGTCATCAGGCCAAACTCACCCGCATAGCCGTGGCTACCGCGGCGCAGCACTTTATCTTCCAGGATAGCTCCACCCACACCGGAGCCGACAATCACAAACAGTACGTGTCGATCGTCACGCCCGGCGCCCAACGCCGCTTCGGCAATGCCTGCGGCATTGGCATCATTTTCAATGCTGACCGGCAGGCCAAACAGCGCCGTCAGCGCTTCGACGATGGGGAAATGGTGGATGTAAGGAATCGCGCTCAGGCCACCTATCACGCCACGTTCAGGGTCTACGCTACCGGGGGCGCTGATTGCCACCCCCTGAATATCATAGCGCAGCTGGTACTGACGGCAGATTTCCAGCAGTTGCGCCTGCATTTTCTCCCAGCTATCTGGCGTTTTAACCGCGCCCGTGTCGCTCAACGTCTGCTGGTGCCAGACGCCGTATTTAATAGAACTCCCACCCCAATCAAATAACAAAATAGCCATATATATTCCGTAGTTATGAGTAATGTTGGCAAAAGAGAGGGCTATTATGCCGGGTGCTCAAGTGCTGAAACTTGCGCCCTCTCCCAACATTGAACCCTACGTCACGGTGCGGCGAGTCCGTTTCCCCGGCGCACAATTTCTATGGTACAAAGTATCAGCTATTTATTTCAGGGGTTTACCATGTCTGCATCCATCGACATCATTTCCTGCATTACCGACCGCTTTGTCGAGCTGACCGCCACCGAGAAGCGGATCGCCCAGTTTATTCTCGATGACGTTCAGACGGCGACCTCCTTACCCATTGCCGAAATGGCGAAGCTGACCGAGACCAGTCAGGCATCGATTACCCGTTTCGCGCGCGCCATTGGCTGCAAAGACGTCCGCGAGCTAAAAGTGAAACTCGCGCAGTCGCTGGCGGTAGGGCAGCGCTTTATTCTCGATGTGCCGGATCTGGAAGGGGTACAGGGGATCTACGAAACGATCATCAACGTGCTGGAGATGAACCGCCGGGCGCTGGATCCCGACTCACTCAGCCGCGCCGTCGAGTGGCTCAGCGGCGCGCGGCAGATCCTCGCAATCGGCATGGGCGGCGGCTCCACCATCTGCGCTCAGGAGGTGCAGTTCCGCTTGTTCCGCCTTGGCCTGCCGGTGGTGAGCCAGAGCGACGGGCTGCTGGTGAGGATGATGTGCTCAGCGGTGTCGCCAAACGATGTGGTGCTGGCGTTGTCGCTCGGCGGCTATACGCAGGAAGTGGTGGATAGCGCGGCGATTGCGCGTCAGTACGGGGCGAAAGTGATTGCCATTACCCCAGAGGCCACGCCGCTTGCCGAGAACGCCGATTTGGTGCTGCCGCTGATCGTACGGGAAAACGACTATATCTTTAAGCCCAGCACCTCGCGCTACGCGATGCTGGCGATGGTTGACGTGCTGGCGACGGAATTGGCGGTAGTGAATAAAGCGGAGACGAAAAACCGTTTGCGGCGGATTAAGCTTGCGCTGGATAGCCATCGAGGCGGTGCTGACCGGCAGCCGTTGGGGGATTAGTGCGGGGGTTTCCCCCTCACCCTAGCCCTCTCCCCG
>NZ_LXEU01000068.1 GCF_001654985.1 Kluyvera georgiana ATCC 51603 | reverse complement strand
CCCCGGAGGGGCGAGGGGACGGTTTGTGCGAGTTGGCGCTTCGGAGCTCAAAATGGGCCCGCTTTTCTCCCTCTCCCTTCCAGGGAGAGGGCCGGGGTGGTGCGGGTTTTACCCTCACCCCACAAGTTACTTCACCCGCTCCGCGTTGTAACAGGTCAAATCCACCTCAACCTTACAATCTACCACCAAATCCGCCACGCAACACACGCGCGCCGGTGGGTGGTCGGCAAAGAACTCGCGGAACACCTTATTAAAGGACTGGAAGTAGCGTGCATCGGTTAGATACACCTTCACATGCACCACGTCCGCGAGGCTGTATCCTGCGTCCTGCATAATATCCACGCAGTTCTGAATCGCCAGACGCGACTGCTCAACAATACCGCCCTCCACCACTTCACCGTCCTTCATCGGCGTTTGCCCGGAGACATACAGCCAGCCACCGGCCTCTACGGCCTTGGCAAACGGCAAAGACTGCCCGCCGGTCCCCGTGCTGCCGCCGACGCCATAACGTTTAATGCTCATTATTGCTGCTCCTTAATTTTCCGGCTGACCGGCGTAGGAATCGCCCGGCGCGCCCGATAATGTTGTGATTCTGCCCGTAGCTCATCACCCCGTTGACCATCACCGCATCGATACCGGCGGCGGGCTGCTGTGGGTCACTAAAACTCGCGACATCGCTGATAGTTTCTGGATCAAACAGCACCAGATCGGCAAAATAGCCGCGCTTGATAAGCCCGCGGTCGGTGAGCTGAAAACGCGCCGCCGACAGGCCGGTCATCTTGTGCACCGCGACGGTAAGCGGGAACAGTTTTTCATCGCGACTGTAGTGCCCCAAAACGCGCGGGAATGCGCCCCACAGGCGAGGATGCGGCATCGGGTCATTAGGTAAACCGTCCGAGCCCACCATGGTCAGCGGATAGCGCAGCACCCGCTGCACGTCCTGCTCGTCCATGTTGTAGTAAATCGCGCCGGCAGGCATCAACCGCTTGCCCGCCTCTTCCAGCGTCAGCGACCAGCTTTGCGCAATCTGCTTTAAGGTCTGCCCGGCCATCTCCGGATGCGGCGTTGACCAGGTGATAACGATGTCAAAATCGGCGGTAATCTGCTTCATATCGAGCGTCGACGAGCTGGCAGAATACGGATAGCAGTCGCAGGAAACGTCCTGCTGCTGGCGAACATTATCGAACAGCGCCAGGGTTTCCACGGTACGCCCCCAGTTATTCGCACCCGCGCATTTGTGGTGCGAGACCACCACAGGCACCTTGCCGTGGCGGCCAATACGGAACGCTTCGTCAAGCGCATCGAGAATGGGTTCAAACTCCGAGCGCAGATGGGTGGTATAGATCCCATTCTCCGCCGCCAGCTCTTCCGCCAGCGCCATCACCTCTTCGGTCGTCGACTGGAAGGCAGAGGCGTAGGCGAGCCCGGTGCTTAGCCCCAAAGCGCCCTCCTGCAGTGCCAACCGAAGTTGCCCGCGCATGGCTTGAATTTCTTGCTCATTGGCCGGACGAAACAGCGAGTCCATCTGGTTATTACGCAGCGCGGTATGACCGACCAGCGTGCCAACGTTCACCGCCGGACGCGCCTGCGTCACCGCATCTGCGTAGGCGTTAACCGTCGGATAGATAAACTGTTCCGCATTGCCCAACAGGTTCATCGGATCCGGTACGTCGCCTGCGATCGTCGCACTCGCGGCACTGATCCCGCAGTTGCCGACGATCACCGTGGTCACGCCCTGGCTGATTTTGGGCAGGTACTCCGGCATGCGGATAACGTTAATGTCGTCGTGGGTGTGAACATCGATAAACCCCGGCGCCAGCACGCGGCCGGTGCCGTCAATCTCATGCTGCACCTGCCCGTCGATAGCAGGCGCTATCTCCACAATGCGATCGCCCTTGATGGCAACATCGCCGCGATACTGCGGGCCGCCGCTACCGTCGATAACCGTGACGTTCCTGAACAGATAATCGAACTGCATCTCTTCTCTACCCCTGCCGTTTCCTGCCTCGAATTTGACCATTTACAAGCGCTGAAAACAGTGAAAGACTACGCAAAACATGCATCAATTAATGATACTTTTATTCATGAGAATCAAATAAAATAATAAAAATATAATATTTACAACAATATAAACAATCAAATATTCATGATATGAACTGAAAATCGGAAGGATTTATGTTATGAAATACCATGAAAGCCTCATCGTACCCCACAAATCCGCGACGCTATTTACTCCAACAAACATCCTCAATGAAGACGTTTGCCTGCCCGCCGCAGTCATTAAAAAAGCGGCGCTAACCAACAACATTCAGTGGATGCAGCACTATGCCGACGCGCGCGGCGTCTCACTCGCCCCACACGGTAAAACCACCATGACGCCGTGGATCTTTTCACAGCAGCAACAAGCCGGAGCCTGGGCCATTGGTGTTGGCAGCGCTTGGCAGGCAAGCATTGCTGCGGCAAGCGGGATCCAACGTGTGCTGATGGTGAACCAACTCGTCGGTAAGGCAAATATGGCGCTGATAGCCCACCTCAAGACCGAATACCCGGCTGTAGATTACCTGTGCTGCGTCGATAGCCTCGATAACGCCCGTGCGCTCTCGACGTTCTTCGCCGCGCAAAACCAGACGCTGGATATTCTGCTGGAGCTGGGCGTACCGGGCGGTCGCTGCGGATGCCGAACCGCAGAACAGGCGCTCACGCTTGCGGAGCAGGTTGCCACCTTACCGGCGCTGCGTCTGCGCGGCCTTGAGCTATATGAAGGCGTGCTGCACGGCGATAACCCACAGCCGAAGGTGGAAGCGCTGCTGCGCGATGCCGCCGCGCTGGCCTGCCAGCTTGAGCGCTATGTCACGGGCGAGTTTATCCTCACCGGCGCGGGCTCCGTTTGGTACGACGTGGTGTGTAACGTCTGGCTTGCCGAGCCGAAACCGGCCAACTGCCGGGTGGTGATCCGTCCTGGCTGCTATATCACTCACGATGCGGGGATCTATCTGGAAGCGCAGAACGCCATCGTCGCGCGCGACCGGACGGCCTGCGACCTCGGCGGCGATCTGGTTTCTGCGCTGGAACTGGTGGCGATGGTGCAGTCGGTGCCGGAATGCGGCCGGGCGATCGTTAATTTCGGCAAGCGCGACAGCGCGTTTGATGCCGGGCTACCGCAGCCGGTTGCTCATTATCGCGCGGGGAAATCGGTAGAAATAGTGGCGAACAGCATTGAAACCACCGGTATTATGGACCAGCACGCCATGCTGAAGCTGGCGCCAGGCGCTGACGTGAAGGTGGGGGATATTCTGGTGTTCAGCACCTCGCACCCTTGCCTGACCTTCGACAAATGGAAGGCGCTGCTGCTGGTTGATGATGCGTATAACGTGCTTGAAACGTTAGAAACGGCGTTCTGAGCCCCCCCGGCGTCGCTGCGCTCGGCCGGGCTACAGTCCAGGCGCAACGATGCCGAAGTTACATCGAATCACATATCAAATCGACAATCAGCAGCGACCCGTAACGCGAGTCGTTAAGCGGTAGCGTGACGTTTTGCTGATGGCTGAGTGCGCTCTCCTGCTGGCCAATCACGATAATATCCGCCCCTGCCCAGCGCGCCTGATGTACAGCGGCAATCAGCGCGCTGCCCGGCGGCGTACCGGCAAAGACCACCAGCACCTGCCCTGCGCCAAGCATCGAGGCGGTAATCCCCATTAACGCCGGGTCCTGGCAGACGTTGGCCGGATATCCCTGCGTCAGCAGACGGTACTGCAATACGCTGGCGAACGGATTATCGGCGGTGCTGGCGCTGAAAATATGCACCGCTTTAGCCTGTTTAAGCAGGCTTGCAGCACGCTCAACCGCCGCTGGCGACAGCTCGTGAAGCTGCGCGTTCAGCGAATACTGGATCTGGTTAAGCCGCTCGCGCCACGGCCCCGGCATATCGCCGCTGGCAACCGGTGCGCTGGCCTGCGCCAGCTTCATGCGCAAATCGCGAATATCGTCGCAGCCTGCCGCGCGGGCAAAGCGGGTGATGGTCGCCGGGCTGACCCCTGCCGCCGTCGCCAGTTGGTCGATGGTCGCTGAGGCGGCAAACGCTACGTCGCTGAGGATAGTCTGCGCTACACGAGACTCCTGCTGGCTGAAGTCCTGTAGCCTCTGGTGGATCAGGCTTAGAATGTCATCGCTGCCGTCGCGACCGATAGAATGCGAGAAACGATCGAGGATATCGCTGCCAATGCCGGCGTTTTTCGCCAGCTTTTGCAGCGTACCGGCGTCCACCCATGCCGCGTCGCCGAGCATCGGTGCCGCCGTCGTTTTCACACGATTCTCCTGCTGCTGATGGCGCACCTGGCCAATAAAGTCATTAATATCCGCGCAGCCAATGCTGCGTGAGAAATGTTGCAGCGTCGCCGGGCTGACGCCAGCCTTTGCCGCCAGCTCTTCAATCGTCGCCTCGGGGATCTGGGCAAAATTATCGAGGAAAAAACGCGCCAACCGGGATTCCTGCGCAGGCAGTCCGGATAACCCGTGCACCAACTGATAAACAATATCCATAACCAGAGTGTCCTCATGTGCGGCTCATTAAAAACATCATAATTTATTGAAATTATTTTTCAATTCATTCAGCCGAAGGGCGGCACGTTATGCGATTAACCGGCGGTAAAGATTCATTTGTCTTATCGCGATCACATTTTTACGCCTCTGACATGCCGTAAAGCAATATTTTAACGCCGATCACACTCATGAAAATAATTTTCATACATGCTACGTAAAACCGCTAATGTGTGAAATATGTTTTCAAAAGAGGGAAATATTGTCATGAAAAAGATCATGTTGTGCTGCGCCGCCGGAATGTCCACCAGCATGCTGGTGCAAAAGATGCGTGCCGAAGCGGAAAAACGCGCGCTGGCGGTGGAGATTAATGCTTATCCGGTTGCCGAAATCGAAAGCATGATGTCGGAGGCGGATGTGGTACTGCTGGGCCCGCAGGTGCAGTTCGAACTCTCTCGTCTGCGCGAACTGTCCGCGCCGCTGGGTAAACCGGTCGACGTGATCGACATGATGGACTACGGCACCATGCGCGGCGATCGCGTACTCGATAAAGCGATCCAACTGATGGCCTGAGGCCCAGGAGAAAGCGATGAAAATTACCGTGATTGGCGGGGGCAGCAGCTACACCCCGGAACTGGTTGAAGGATTAATTGCGCGTCATGCTTCCCTGCCAATGGCGGAACTGGCGCTGGTTGATGTCGAAGCGGGCCGCGAAAAGGTCGAAATTATCGCGGCACTCTCTCGTCGCATGCTCGATCGCAACGGGCTGGAGGCGGTAAAAGTCTCGGTTCACTTCGATGCGGACGACGCCATCAGAGGCTCAAGTTTTGTGCTCACCCAGCTGCGTGTGGGTCAGCTACCGGCCCGCGCCGCCGATGAGCGTCTGGGCCTGAGCCATAAACTGTTGGGCCAGGAAACCACCGGCGTTGGCGGCTTCGCCAAGGCGCTGCGCACCATTCCGGTGATGCTGGATATCGCCAGGCGCGTCGAACGCCTGGCGCCTGACGCGTGGATCATCAACTTCACCAACCCCGCAGGTATCGTTACTGAAGCGGTGTCGCGCCACAGCAAGGCAAAGATCATTGGCCTGTGCAACGTGCCGGTGACCATGCACCACATGATTGCCGATATGCTGAAGCTGCCTTACGACGACGTTTCGCTGCGCTTTGCCGGCCTGAATCATATGGTGTGGGTACATCAGGTGCTGGCGGCGGGCCGCGATGCGACAGACGAGGTTATCGAGATGCTGTGCGACGGCGAGCAGCTGTCGATGAACAATATCAAGGCCATTCCGTGGTCACCGGAACTGCTGCGCGCGCTGCGCGCCATTCCTTGTCCGTACCATCGCTACTTCTGGCAGACCCGCACCATGCTGGAAGACGAGCTGGCGGATGCCGACAGCAAAGGCACTCGCGCCGAGCAGGTAATGAAGGTTGAAGCGTCACTGTTCAAACTGTACGCCGACCCGCATCTGGACAAGAAACCGGAAGAACTAAGTCAACGCGGCGGTTCGTTCTATTCCGAAGTGGCGGTGCAGCTAATTAACGCGCTGCACAACAATCTTGGCGTTGAGATGGTGGTGAATACCGCCAATAACGGTGCCATTCAAGGACTGCCGGACGACGCGGTGATAGAGACCAACTGCCTGATTGATGCACTGGGCGCGCATCCGCTGTCCTTTGGCAAACTGCCGCCGCTGATGAACGGCCTGACCCAGCAGGTCAAGGATTTTGAGCGTCTGACCATCGATGCCGCCGTGCACGGTGACAAGCAAAAAGCGCTGCTGGCGTTGGTTGCCAACCCGCTGGTCGCCGATGTGAATCTGGCATCGGCGCTGGTCGATGAAGTGCTCACCATCAATAAAGCGTGGCTGCCGCAGTTCAGCCAACAATAAATACAACAATAGCCCGGTCGGCAACGTCTGCACCGGGCAGGGGGTGTCTGTGAATAAGTCGATAATAGATAAATACGTTTTACCGACCGCGCTCAAAATCGCCGGACAAAAACATGTGCTTTCGGTGCGTGACGGGATCATCCTGAACATGCCATTTATGTTGATAGGCTCGTTCTTCCTGATCTTCGCCTATCTGCCGGTGCCGGGCTACGGTACGCTGATGACCGAGCTCTTCGGCCCAACGTGGCAGGAAAAGGTGCTCTATCCGGTGAAAGCGACTTACGACATCATGGCGCTGATCTCCAGCTTCGGTATCGCCTACCGTCTGGCGGAGAAGTACCGCACCCTCGACCCGCTGACCGCCGGGGCTGTCTCCCTGGTGGCCTTCGTGATGACCATTCCACAGCACATCATGTTTACCCCGGCGGGTAGCGACGTGGCGCAGCTTGTCAAAGGCGTCATGCCGATGGGGCAGATTGGCAGTCAGGGGCTGTTCGTGGCAATTCTGATTGCCCTGCTCTCCACCGAAATCTACCGCTTCGTTAACGACCGCAATCTGGTGATTCGCATGCCGGAAGGGGTGCCGCCGGCGGTAGCCAAATCGTTCCTCGCGCTGATCCCGGGTTTCTGCGTGCTGGCAGTGGTGCTGGCGCTGCGCCTGCTGGTTGAAGCGACGCCGTTTGGCGATATCAATACCATGATCACCGAGCTGGTGGGCATTCCGATGAGCCACGTCGGCGGCTCGCTGCCGGGGATGATTATTTCAGTGCTGCTGATTGGCATTCTGTGGATGCTGGGTCTGCACGGCGACACCATCGTACTGGTGTTTATCCGCCCGGTCTGGCTGAGCAACATGTCCGAAAACCTGGAAGCGTTCCAGAACGGCCTGCCGATTCCCCACATTATCACCCAGCAGTTCTACGACCTGTGGATTGCGCCGGGCGGTACCGGGGCGCTGTTAGGGCTGGTTATCTTTATGATCTTACGCAGCCGCAGCGTGCAGATGAAACAGCTGGGTAAAATTGCCGCGCCGGGCAGCCTGTTTAACATCAGCGAACCGATGGTGTTTGGCATTCCGATCGTGATGAACCCGTATCTGGTGGTGCCGTTTATCCTTACGCCAGTGGTGCTGGTGATTGTCTCCTACGTGGCGATGACCACCGGCTTAGTGGCCAAACCGGCCGGGATTGCGCTGCCGTTCACCACGCCGATTGTGGTCAGCGGCTATCTGGCGACCGGCGGGCATATCTCCGGTTCGGTGCTGCAAATCGTCAACCTGGGGATTTCGCTGGTGATGTATTATCCGTTCTTCCGCATCTGGGATAACCTGAAATACCGTGAAGAGCAGGCCAGCAAGTCGCAGCAGACCACCGCGGCAATGCCAGCAACGGAACAGTAATTCACCTATAACCGTAGCCCGTCCAAGCGAAGCGCCGCCGGGCTACAAAAACAAAAACGCCGGGCAGTTGCAGATGCCCGGCGTTTTTAGCGTATTACTCGCACTTATTTTTTAATCTGTGCGTGCATTTCCTGTACAGAGGTCACTTTCTCTTTGGCATCTGCATTCAGCGCCATGGCCGTTGCGAAACCGCCGTTCAGGGTGGTGTCGTAATGCACTTTGTACTGCAGCGCGCTGCGGCGAATCAGCTTGGAGTCTTCAATCGCCTGACGACCTGCGGTGGTGTTGATAATGTAGGTATATTCGCCATTCTTGATACGGTCCTGAATGTGCGGACGACCTTCATGCACCTTGTTCACCAGACGCGGGTTGATACCGGCTTCGCCCAGCACAATCGCGGTGCCGTGGGTGGCATCCAGTTCGAAGCCCTGTTTCAGCAGCTTAGCGGCCAGGTCCACCACGCGCTCTTTGTCACCTTCGCGAACCGAGAGCAGCGCACGGCCCTGTTTCTTCATCGTGGAGTTGCTGCCCAGCTGCGCCTTGGCGAACGCTTCCGCGAAGGTACGACCGACGCCCATCACTTCCCCGGTGGAGCGCATTTCTGGCCCTAACAGCGGGTCAACGCCCGGGAATTTGTTGAACGGCAGCACCACTTCTTTCACCGAGTAGTACGGCGGGATAATTTCTTTGGTCACGCCCTGCTCGGTCAGCGATTTGCCGGCCATCACGCGCGCCGCCACTTTCGCCAGCGGTACGCCGGTGGCTTTGGAGACGAACGGTACGGTACGCGCCGCACGTGGGTTGACTTCAATCAGGTAGACTTCGTTGTCTTTCACCGCAAACTGCACGTTCATCAGGCCGCGCACCTGCAACTCAAAGGCCAGCTTCTGCACCTGCTGGCGCATCACATCCTGAATTTCCTGGCTCAGCGTGTAGGCTGGCAGAGAACAGGCGGAGTCGCCGGAGTGTACGCCCGCCTGCTCGATGTGCTCCATGATGCCGCCAATCAGCACCATTTCGCCGTCGCAGATGGCGTCAACGTCCACTTCGATGGCATCGTCGAGGAAGCGGTCCAGCAGCACCGGCGCGTCGTTGGAGACGCTAACCGCGGTCTGGAAGTAGCGACGCAGGTCGGCTTCGTCATAGACGATTTCCATCGCGCGGCCGCCCAGTACGTAGGAGGGGCGCACCACCAGCGGGTAGCCAATTTCTTTCGCCTTCTCAACCGCTTGTTCAATGGCGGTGACGGTGGCGTTCGCCGGCTGTTTCAGCTTCAGACGGTCAACCGCGTGCTGGAAGCGTTCACGGTCTTCCGCGCGGTCGATGGCGTCCGGGCTGGTGCCGATAACCGGTACGCCTGCGGCTTCCAGTTCACGCGCCAGTTTCAGCGGGGTCTGGCCGCCGTACTGCACGATGACGCCTTTCGGCTTCTCGATGCGCACGATTTCCAGCACGTCTTCCAGCGTGACCGGCTCGAAGTACAGACGGTCGGAGGTGTCGTAGTCGGTAGAGACAGTTTCCGGGTTACAGTTGACCATGATGGTCTCGTAACCGTCTTCGCGCAGCGCCAGCGAGGCGTGTACGCAGCAGTAGTCAAATTCAATACCCTGACCGATACGGTTCGGGCCGCCGCCGAGGACCATGATTTTGTCGCGGTCGACGGATGGGTTAGATTCGCACTCTTCTTCATAGGTGGAGTACATGTAGGCGGTATCGGTGGCGAATTCCGCCGCGCAGGTATCCACGCGCTTGTAAACCGGGTGCAGGTTGTACTGGTCGCGCAGCTTGCGGATTTCCGCTTCGCGCACACCCGCCAGTTTTGCCAGACGCGCATCGGCGAAGCCTTTGCGCTTCAGGTGACGCAGGAAGTCAGCGTCGAGGCCGTTGATGCCCACTTCCGCCACTTTTTCTTCCAGACGTACCAGCTCTTCAATCTGTACCAGGAACCAGCGGTCGATATTGGTCAGGTTGAACACGCCGTCGACGGAGAGGCCCGCGCGGAAGGCATCGGCGATATACCAGATGCGCTCGGCGCCCGCGTCTTTCAGCTCGCGGCGGATTTTGGTCAGCGCTTCCGGGTCGTCGAGGCTCACTTTCGGGTCGAAACCGGTGGCGCCTACTTCCAGGCCGCGCAGCGCTTTCTGCAGGGATTCCTGCTGCGTGCGGCCAATCGCCATCACTTCGCCGACGGATTTCATCTGGGTGGTCAGACGGTCGTTTGCACCGGCGAATTTCTCGAAGTTGAAGCGAGGAATCTTGGTGACAACGTAGTCGATAGACGGCTCGAAGGAGGCCGGAGTACGGCCACCGGTGATGTCGTTCATCAGTTCGTCGAGGGTGTAACCCACCGCCAGCTTGGCCGCCACTTTGGCAATCGGGAAGCCGGTGGCTTTGGACGCCAGCGCCGAAGAGCGGGAGACGCGCGGGTTCATTTCGATAACGATCAGGCGACCATCTTTCGGGTTCACCGAGAACTGAACGTTGGAACCGCCGGTTTCTACGCCGATTTCACGCAGTACCGCCATCGAGGCGTTACGCATGATTTGGTATTCTTTGTCGGTCAGGGTCTGCGCCGGAGCAACAGTGATCGAGTCACCGGTGTGAATGCCCATCGCATCGAAGTTTTCGATAGAGCAGACGATGATGCAGTTGTCGTTCTTATCACGCACCACTTCCATCTCGTACTCTTTCCAGCCGATCAGCGATTCATCAATCAGCAGCTCGTTGGTTGGCGAGAGGTCCAGGCCGCGTTCGCAGATTTCTTCAAACTCTTCACGGTTGTAGGCGATACCGCCGCCGGTGCCGCCCATGGTGAAAGATGGACGGATGATGCACGGGAAGCCCACATCAGCGGCAACCGCCAGCGCTTCTTCCATGGTGTGCGCGATACCGGAACGCGCGGTGTCGAGGCCGATTTTCTTCATCGCCACGTCGAAACGACGGCGGTCTTCTGCTTTATCAATCGCATCAGCGGTCGCACCAATCATGGTTACACCGAACTCTTCCAGCACGCCCTGACGCTCCAGCTCCAGCGCGCAGTTCAGCGCGGTCTGGCCGCCCATGGTTGGCAGAACCGCATCCGGACGCTCTTTTTCGATGATTTTGCGTACCACTTCCCAGTTGATCGGCTCGATGTAGGTCGCATCGGCCATTTCCGGGTCGGTCATAATGGTTGCCGGGTTAGAGTTCACCAGAATAACGCGGTAACCCTCTTCGCGCAGCGCTTTACACGCCTGGGCGCCGGAGTAGTCAAACTCACACGCCTGACCGATAACAATCGGGCCCGCGCCCAGAATCAGGATACTTTTTATGTCTGTACGTTTTGGCATGGCTTTTATTACTCCTGATTATTTCGCGGACTGACGGTATTGCTCAATAAGCTCGATAAAGTGGTCGAACAGCGGCGCCGCATCATGCGGGCCTGGGCTCGCCTCCGGGTGGCCCTGGAAGCTGAACGCCGGTTTATCGGTACGGTGAATCCCTTGCAGGGTACCGTCGAACAGGGATTTATGGGTTACGCGCAGGTTGGCTGGCAGCGAGTCTTCATCAACCGCAAAGCCGTGGTTCTGCGCGGTGATCATCACCACATTCTTATCCATGTCTTTCACCGGGTGGTTACCACCGTGGTGACCAAATTTCATCTTGATGGTCTTCGCACCGCTCGCCAGCGCCAGCAGCTGATGGCCGAGGCAGATGCCAAATACCGGAATATCGGTCTGGAGGAATTTCTCAATGGCTTCGATGGCGTAGTCGCACGGGGCCGGGTCACCTGGGCCGTTAGACAGGAAGATACCGTCCGGATTCATCTTCAGAACGTCTTCCGCAGAGGTTTTCGCCGGTACCACCGTCAGGCGGCAGCCGCAGTCCACCAGCATGCGCAGGATGTTGCGCTTGGCGCCAAAATCGTAGGCCACCACGTGGAACGGCAGCTCTTCTGCAGACTTCGCTTCCGGCAGGTCGCCTGTCAGCGTCCAGCTACCCTGCGTCCAGCTGTAGGATTCAGCGGTAGTCACTTCTTTTGCCAGGTCCATCCCATTTAAGCCCGGGAACGCTTTGGCTTTTTCTATGGCCAGCGTAGCATCCAGATTATCGCCTGCAATGATGCAGCCGTTCTGAGCGCCCTTCTCGCGCAGCAGTCGCGTCAGCTTACGGGTATCGATATCGGCAATCGCCACGATGTTATGGCGCTTGAGGTAAGAAGAGAGGTCTTCGGTGTTGCGGTAGTTGCTGGCAATCAGCGGCAGGTCGCGAATAACCAGACCCTGAGCGTGAACCTGAGAGGACTCTTCATCGGCGGAATTGGTGCCGACATTACCAATATGAGGATAAGTAAGAGTGACGATTTGGCGAGAATAGGAAGGATCAGTGAGGATTTCTTGATAACCGGTCATTGAAGTATTGAAAACGACTTCCCCAACCGCCGAACCTGTTGCCCCTATGGCCCGACCGTAAAACTGGGTTCCGTCTTCCAGAACCAATAGCGCTGACTTAATCAAAACACCCTCCAGAGAATATTTACTCGCTTTATTTGCATATTAATTCATAACAAAGGCACAAATCAATGCAAATCTGCTTACCGATGAATTTCTGGCAAACGGCGGCATTCTAGTGACAGCCTCGGCAAAAGTCTACCTCAAAGGACAATTTTTATTATTATTTTGCGCCACTGGTGAAACAAGCCGTCTCCAGGCACCAAAAAGACAAACTAACTCATGGGAGAAAACGCTTGCGGAGCAGGAAGAGTGTAAAACTATGACGCAGCGCCTTAAAAAGTAGACCAGATGGTCAAAATTTACATTTAACCAACACATTTAAGACACATAACATAGAAAATTAATGGCTTTAAAATAAAACAAGACAAAGATCATATAAAATAAAGGGCAATAAAATATTGCCCTGTGTAATCAAGTAATTATGACTACAATAACCACATCACGATGGGTAATAAATTCTTATATTTCATTCAAATTCAGCACATCACGCATATCAAAAAGACCACTTTGCTGTGTCTTAAGCCACAATGCCGATCTTACCGCACCGTTAGCAAACGTCATGCGGCTGGAAGCCTTATGCGTTATCTCCACGCGCTCGCCAATATCGGCAAACATAGCAGTGTGTTCGCCGACAATGTCGCCCGCACGTACGGTCGCAAAACCAATCGTGCCCGGCACGCGTTCACCGGTATAACCTTCGCGCGAGTAGACCGCGCAGTCCTTCAGATCTTTATCCAGCGCCCCAGCGATCGCCTCGCCCATTGCCAGCGCCGTTCCTGACGGAGCATCCACTTTATGGCGGTGGTGCGCCTCAATAATTTCAATATCGGTGTAGTCGCCCATCACCTTCGCGGCTTTCTCCAGCAGCTTCAGCATGACGTTAACGCCGACGCTAAAGTTTGCTGCGAAAACGATCGCAATCTCTTGCGACGCCTCGCGAATGGCCTGTTTACCGGCGTCGTCAAAGCCGGTAGTACCAATCACCATCCCTTTACCCTGCTGACGGCAAAAAGCCAGATGCGTCAACGTGCCTTCCGGACGGGTAAAATCGATGAAGACGTCAAAATCATCTTTTACCGCCTCAAGGCTACTCTGGACAATGACGTTGGTTTTCCCCACGCCAGCCAACTCACCGGCATCGCTGCCCAGTAAAGAGGAGCCTTCACGCTCCAGCGCAGCACCGAGCTGAACGCCTTCCATCGCCACAGCGGCCTGAATTAACTGCCGTCCCATGCGCCCGCCGGCGCCGGCAATGGCGACACGGATTTGTGCTTCATGCATAGCTATTCTCTTTTGTAAAAATTGCGTAAACCGTTTTCAGAGTAACCAGCGCGCCCGGAGGCCGCTAGCTGAAAACGCCCATAATTAGAATTTAATGATAAACAGAGGGGAATATCAGTAAAAGACATGATTCATCCCGCAGGATGAATCATTGCTGGAGAGAATGAAAGAAGAGAAACTTACTCAGGATAGAGGGAACCGGCAGGAAAATGACTTAAAAACCAGGTCACTGCCAGTAAATCCGCGCTACCGCCGGGGCTTAAGTTACGCAGGATGAGTTCATCATCGAAGGACTGCATCGCTGCAATTCCTCCCTCAACCAATACCCCCCCTTGCCACAACAATTTTTGTGCCTGCTGCTGCACGTAGTAAAGCCCTTCCAGGCCTCCCCGTGACACCAGGTTGCTGTCATCATTCCAGGCCATCAGATGCAGCAATGTTTGCAGCAGGGCAAGATGGGTATCGTCATGCTCCTGCACGACCCGGTTAAACACCGGCAAAGCCTGCGTTCTGACGGTTCGAAAACCGCTTTCCGCTTCTCCCCGCGCGCCCGACAGGCCATAGCACTGGAAATGGGTTTCACTCTTTGTCAGTTTTCCCGCTTTTTTTGCTGAGAGCTCGCGCGCAACAATATTCCGACTCAGGCGGGCAACCTGGTCGCAGATGCGATTTTGCTCCAACGGTTCTCCCCGCGCGAAAAGTCGGCCAATCGCTGCGCTCAGCAGGCCAAAAGCGAAAATAGCCCCGCGATGGGTATTCACACCATTGGTGGCCTGTAGCATATCGTTCTCACAGGCCATCCCCAGCGGACGCAGCATCGCCAGGACATTTTCTGCCGCCACCGCAGCCGTGTTGTTGCCCATGATAAAAAACTTTTCCATCCACGGCGCAATGGCGGTAGTGCTACGTTCAAATGCCGCCAGATCCATATCCCTATGCGCTCCCGAATTACGAATATCGACCAGACCGGGTTTTGGTGTCAGCCTGACTTCCGTCAGCAGCGCTCTTGCAACCAACCCGTTAAGATCGCCAGCCGCCAGCGATGAGTACGCTGGCGTACGCCGTTCAGTCACAACGCTCATACTCATAGCATTCAATCCTTCGTGCAATTTCATCCAACAAAAGGTCAAGGGTGTGATGCTTGCCCCGGGCACAGAGATGAGCATCCTGCTGGCATATCAAACATGGCCGGGCAGGATGCCCGAGTTCACGGCGTGATAGCGACTTACCGTCGCTATCAATGATGTCGATATCCCAAAGCCGCCCTAGCGGATGGCTCATCTCTAGTGTCGACATGTGCTGTTTCAACGCCATTGCCGGCGCACAGACCGCTGCCATCCATTCCGGGCCGCTGCGTTCATTCACCTGCATTTCCCAGACGTTGACCCACTCCTTCTGTTCGCAAAGCGCCAGTATTTCGGCAATTGCATAATCGGCGACACGCCGCCAGACCGCCGAGTTTTTAACGGCGCCCGGAGCAACCAGCGTGAGGGAAATCAACGGTAGCCGATAGCAGTTCAACGCCTGACGCTGCCTGGCGGCACGTTTATCGCGCGCTTGTAGCATCTCCTCCAGCGTAACTGCCTGGCCCTGGTACAGCAGATCTGTGCCCTTCATCAGCCTTTAACCTGGCGAATAACGTCAATCACTGAACCGTCGCGATAACGCACCACAGCCACCACCCGCTCGGTAAACTCAATCGGCTGCGGTTTACCAGTCAGTTGCTCAGCGCGCTGTTGCAGTTGTTCGATGGTCATCAGCGCCACACCCGCAGCACGCAGGTTATCAAGCAGATCCTGACGCGCAGGGTTCACCGCAATACCATGGTCGGTAACCAGCACATCAACGCTTGCCCCAGGCGTGACGGTGGTCAGCACTTTTTCCACCACGCACGGAATTCGGCCACGGACCAGCGGTGCGGTAATAATGGTGAGATCGGCCCCTGCTGCCGTATCGCTATGGCCGCCCGATGCGCCACGCAGTACGCCGTTTGAACCGGTCATCACGTTAACGTTGAAATTCACGTCAATTTCCAGTGCGCTCAGCATCACCACATTCAGGCGTTCGCATGCCGCGCCTTTAGAGCCGGGGTTAGCGTATTGATTGGTCGAAATTTCAATATGATGTGGATTCTGCGCCAGCGAACGGGCTGCATCGCCATCGAATGATTGCGTATCCAGCAGCGCTTTGATCAACCCTTTCTCATGCAGATCCACCATGGTGCCGGTGATCCCGCCCAGGCCAAAACTCGCCGTAATGTTGTGGCGACGCATTTTGTCTTCGAGGAAGCGACTAACCGCCAGAGAAGCGCCACCGGTGCCGGTTTGCAGCGAGAAACCGTCACAAAAATAGCCCGAGTGTTCGATCACATTGGCCGCCTGGCGGGCGATCAACAGTTCACGTGGGTTGCTGGACAGACGAATCGCGCCCGCGGTGATTTTTTCCGGATCCCCTACCTCATCCACCTGCACGATCAAATCAACCTGATCCTGCGCGATACTGGCCGGATAATTGGGGAATTCGACCCACTCTTCAGTCAGGAGCACCACGCATTTCGCGTACTGTGCGTCAACCTGCGCATACCCCAAAGAGCCGCAGCGTGACTTGCCGCTAAAGCCGTTAGCGTTACCAAATTCGTCGCAGCACGGCACGCCGAGGAAAGCGACATCAATATTCAGCTCACCGCTCTGAATCAGTTTTACGCGGCCGCCGTGAGAGTGGATCAGTACCGGGTTTTCCATCAGGCCTGCGGAGATCTCTTCCCCTAACTTGCCGCGCAGCCCGGAGGTGTAAATCTGCCGCACGACGCCATTTTTAATGTGTTCGATAAGCGGCCAGTGGGCATCAATTAATGAGCTGGAGGCAAGCGTCAGATCGCGGAATCCCATTTCCGCCAGCTTCGCCATCACCATATTGACAACTTTGTCGCCACCACGAAACGCATGGTGGAAGGAGATCGTCATACCATTTTTAAGCCCGGAGCGACGGATAGCCTCTTCAAGCGAGTCACAAATTTTACGCCGACGCTTTTCCGTTTCGCTGGCAAGCCACGGGCTGTTCGCTGTTACCCCCTGGTAGGGCTGTAATCCTTCCGGTACGACATATTGCTGGTTGAGCATGGTTACAGTCTCTTTCATGGTTCCTTCCTTAATCACGAATACCGGAAGCCGACAGCGCCACCACTTTGCGCGCGTGGTCGATAATCGGGCCGTCAATCATTTTGCCGTTGAGTGAAACGACGCCCAGACCGCGAGACTCAGCCTCTTCAGCGGCGGCAATCACCTCGTACGCATGCTCAACTTCTTTACGTGTTGGAGAATAAGCCTGATGTAGCAGCTCAATCTGACGTGGATTCACTAAGGACTTACCGTTAAAACCAAGCCCTTTCGCTAACTGCACTTCCTTCAGGAAGCCTTCTTCATTATTGATATCCGACCAAACGACATCATAGGCGGCAATACCCGCAACGCGCGCCGCGTGCAGCACTGCGCAGCGAGCGTAGAACAGCTCGGTGCCATCGCCCCGGCTGGTGCCCATATCCATCACGTAATCAAATGCCGCCAGCGCAATCGCCACCAGACGTGGTGTAGAGGTGGCGATGTCGACGGCATTGACCACCCCTTTCGCTGATTCGATCGCCGCCATCAGCTTGGTACTGCCGACCTCGCGTCCACATTCACGTTCGATCCGTTCGACCTGCGCTTCCAGCTCCAGCACATCGTTTTTGCTGTCGGTTTTCGGTAGACGCACGATATCCACGCCACCACGCACGACGGCCTCAAGATCGGCCAGACCGAATGGCGTGTTCAGTGGATTAATGCGCACCACTTTTTCAACATCCTGATAGAACGGATGTTGAAGCGCGTGATGGACTAAAAGACGGGCGGTATCTTTCTCACGTAACGCTACGGCATCTTCTAAGTCGAACATCACCGCGTCCGCACCGTAGACAAACGAGGTGCTCAACATGGCCGCATTTGCGCCGGGGATAAACAACATACTGCGACGAAGTCTCATAACGCACTCCATTGAATTTCCGCTTGTTCTACAGCGCGCAGCGCCGCCGCCTGCACTCGGGCGCGTAAAATACACTCCAGCGCGCCTTTGTCATCGACGCTAACCAGCGCGCGTTCGACGCCCAGCTTCGCCAGCGTTTCGCGCACCACGCTTTCAATGGCCGCGCCAAACTGCTGCTTGACGAGGCTCTCCAGTTCCAGCCGGATACCCGGCTCAGAGGAAGGGCCAATCCTGACCATCACATCACTGGATTCCAGCGTGCCGGCCAGGGCATCCTTAATGATTTCCATAGGTTATGTTCCTTGTTAACGGTATTACGTCATGCGGTTTCTGTATGTTCAGCGGCAAGCCGCTGTAAAAAGGCCAGCGTTCCGGCAGGCACCAGCGCGCTGACCGCTCGCCAGTCGCGTTCGGCGTAGAGTTTTCTGACCCGCGAGGCAGACACAGGAGCGCCCCCTTGCGCCATACGTGCCAGCTCAACCACCTCAATCGCCGGGCCGTTGCCGTGCGGATCGCCCAAAATCTCGTGCATCCGCTGGTTATAAGCGCGCGTCAGCGGGCAGAACGGTTCATCGCCGACAAAGCGGTGGGTAATGCCCAGCGCGGGTGCAAGGCGTTCACGAAACAGCTGTAGATCGATCTGGCTGTGACAATCATCGACCGCCCCTTTTTCTTTGAGGAAGTAACCGGGGAAAGTTGCCCGTGAAATGAGATAGGCAGAACCGGGGTGCAGCGTGAGATTCTCAATGCCAGCAATCCCCTGCTCGATCAATACCCAGCGGTCGGCGTAGCGAAACTGCGATGCGTCTTCTTTCACGACAAAAAGGTGTAGCCAGTCGCATCTCGCCGCCGCCTGTTCAATCAGATAGCGATGGCCGAGCGTAAAGGGGTTGGCATTCATCACGATAGCGCCAACGGTCTTTCCCGGCTGGCGATAGAGCGCCAGCTGACGACAAAAACGAGTTAGCCGCTCGCTGCTGTTTTCCATCAGTACCGCCAGCGAACCGGCCTGCGCGATGGGCCAAAAGCCCGCGCCAGAAAACAACACGCTATTTTCAGGTTTGGTAAACAAAAACAGCTCGCTACGGTTGAGTTCGTAGGCCAGCGTGAGCAGTTCGGTCAGCAGCTTCAGGCTCAACCCCTCGCCCTGTAAGGAGGAAGAGACGGCGATGCATTTAAGTACGTTGCCGGCGATAGCGCCGCAGCCTACGATATCGTTTTGCCACTCGGCGCAAATGACGACTTCACAATCGGCTTCCAGAGAGAGCCCGGCGTGTTTCAGAAAATGCGCCACCGCCCGGCGGCGCGTTTCGTCCTGCTGCGGATAAATACGCTTAAACGTTAGATTCATTATTCTGCGTCCGTAACAAATAACGCCGCATATTTCGCCAGCGTTTACGCTATTCGTCTGGAATAGAAATCACATTTCCCATGCTAGTTTTATTACCTTTATGGTTTTTATGTTTTTAATTAAAGAAGACAATAAAAATAATTAAATTAATAAAAAACACTGCCATTCAGTGAAGATAATCACATCTCATCTGGAATTGAATTTATTAATATGCGCGGCGTTACCTCTCTCGATAAACAGGATGATGTTTATGACTAACATGACCCAAGCTCCGGCCTCGGAGAAAAAGGGCGTGCGTGACCTGCTGGGATTCAGAATCTTTGGTATGTCGCTACCGCTTTACGCGTTTGCTTTAATTACGCTGTTACTTTCCCATTTTTATAATGCACTACCCGACGACTTAGTCGGTGGTTTCGCCATTATGTTTATTATCGGTGCCATTTTTGGTGAAATAGGGAAACGGCTGCCAATATTTAATAAATATATTGGTGGGGCGCCGGTGATGATATTTCTGGTGGCAGCCTACTTTGTCTATGCAGGTATTTTCACACAGAAAGAGATTGATGCGATTAGCAACGTAATGGATAAGAGCAACTTCCTTAACCTGTTTATTGCGGTGCTGATTACCGGCGCAATCCTGTCGGTGAACCGTAAGCTATTGCTGAAATCGCTGCTCGGCTATATTCCAACCATTCTGACCGGAATCGCAGGCGCCGCCATTTTCGGCATCGCCATTGGCCTGTGCTTCGGTATTCCGGTTGATCGCATCATGATGCTGTACGTGCTGCCCATCATGGGCGGCGGTAACGGCGCCGGCGCAGTACCACTCTCTGAAATTTACCACTCGGTTACCGGCCGTTCTCGTGAGGAGTATTACTCCACCGCTATCGCTATTCTGACCATCGCCAATATCTTTGCCATTATCTTTGCCGCCGTACTCGACATTATCGGTAAAAAATACACCTGGCTTAGCGGCGAAGGCGAACTGGTACGTAAAGCCTCGTTCAAGACTGAAGACGATGAAAAAGCGGGTCAAATCACCCACCGTGAAACGGCTATTGGGTTGGTGTTATCCACGACCTGCTTCCTGCTGGCCTACGTTGTGGCGAAAAAGATCCTGCCAAGCATTGGCGGCGTCTCTATTCACTATTTCGCCTGGATGGTGCTTATCGTCGCGGCGCTGAACGCCTCAGGCCTGTGCTCTCCAGAGATTAAAGCTGGCGCTAAACGTCTTTCCGACTTCTTCTCCAAACAGCTGCTGTGGGTGCTGATGGTCGGTGTTGGTGTTTGCTATACCGACCTGCAGGAAATCATTGATGCGCTCACATTTGCCAACGTCGTCATCGCAGCCATTATCGTGGTCGGTGCCGTTGTCGGCGCGGCGGTAGGCGGCTGGCTGATTGGCTTTTTCCCGATTGAATCAGCCATTACTGCGGGGTTATGCATGGCTAACCGCGGGGGTTCCGGTGACCTGGAAGTGCTTTCAGCCTGTAACCGTATGAATCTTATCTCCTATGCACAAATATCCTCTCGTCTGGGCGGCGGTATTGTGCTGGTTATCGCCAGCATCGTGTTCAGCATGATGGTGTAAAAAAACGCACGGCGGTGTCTTTGCCGCAAACGACCTGGAGAAAAGTAGAGGCCAAAGCCGGGGGCGGCCAAGGGAAATCCACTCTACTCCTTAGCCGGATTCACCAGGAAGGTTGTCGTCAAGGTCACCGTCGTGCCTCTCATTATGGAAAATGATTCATGAATGAAGCTGTATTACTGGGTGAAGGTTTCACCCTGATGTTTTTAGGAATGGGGTTCGTACTGGCCTTTCTGTTCCTGCTGATCTTTGCCATTCGCGGCATGTCTGTCGTGATTGCCCGCGTCTTCCCGGAACCCGTCGCCGCACCCGCGCCGCGTGCCGTTCCCGTCGTGGACGACTTCACCCGCTTAAAGCCGGTGATTGCCGCCGCCATTCACCATCACCGCCTTAACGCTTAATTCCCGGAGGGATCCATGACTATTGCCATTACCGACGTCGTCCTGCGTGACGCCCACCAGTCTCTGTTCGCCACCCGTCTGCGCCTTGATGACATGCTGCCGATTGCCGCCGCGCTTGATGACGTGGGCTACGGGTCACTGGAGTGCTGGGGCGGCGCCACCTTTGACGCCTGTATCCGTTTTCTCGGCGAAGACCCGTGGCTGCGCCTGCGCGAACTCAAAAAAGCCATGCCGAAAACCCCGCTGCAGATGCTGCTGCGCGGCCAGAACCTGCTGGGGTATCGTCACTACGCCGATGACGTGGTGGAACGCTTCGTTGAGCGCGCGGTGAAAAACGGCATGGACGTGTTCCGCGTCTTCGATGCCATGAACGACCCGCGCAATATGAAAGCCGCCCTGCAGGCAGTGCGCAGCCACGGCGCGCACGCCCAGGGGACGCTCTCCTACACCACCAGCCCGGCGCACACGCTGCAGACCTGGCTGGACCTGACCGAACAGTTGCTGGAGACCGGCGTCGACTCGGTTGCCATCAAAGATATGTCCGGCATTCTCACCCCGATGGCGGCGTATGAGCTGGTCAGCGAAATCAAAAAACGTTTTGAGGTGCGCCTGCACCTGCACTGCCACGCTACCACCGGGATGGCGGAGATGGCGCTGCTGAAAGCCATTGAAGCAGGCGTCGACGGCGTTGACACGGCGATTTCCTCAATGAGCGCCACCTACGGCCACCCGGCCACTGAAGCGCTGGTGGCGACGCTCGCCGGCACGGAACACGACACCGGGCTGGATATCCTGAAGCTGGAAAACATCGCCGCCTACTTCCGCGAGGTGCGCAAAAAGTACCACGCCTTTGAAGGCCAGTTGAAAGGCTACGACAGCCGCATTCTGGTGGCGCAGGTGCCGGGCGGCATGCTCACCAACCTCGAAAGCCAGCTGAAGCAGCAGAACGCGGCAGACAAACTCGACCAGGTGCTGGCGGAAATCCCCCGCGTGCGCGAGGACCTCGGCTTTATCCCGCTGGTGACCCCCACCTCACAAATTGTCGGCACCCAGGCGGTACTCAACGTGCTGACCGGCGAGCGCTACAAAAGCATCGCCAAAGAGACGGCGGGCATTCTGAAAGGGGAATATGGCCGCACGCCGGCCCCGGTGAACGCGGCGCTACAGGCACGGGTGCTGGAAGGCGCTGAACCCGTAACCTGCCGCCCGGCGGATTTACTGAAGCCGGAGCTGGCTACGCTGGAAGCCGACATCACCCGTCAGGCACAGGAGAAAGGCATCTGCCTGGCCGACAACGCCATTGACGACGTGCTGACCGTGGCGCTGTTCCCGCAGCCGGGGATGAAGTTCCTCGAAAACCGCCATAACCCGGCGGCGTTTGAGGCCGTTCCGCAGGTGGAAAGCGCGAAACCGGCCCCGGCGGCAAAACCGGCCACCTCCGGCATCTACACCGTGGAAGTGGAAGGCAAGGCGTTTGTGGTGAAGGTCAGTGACGGCGGCGATATCAGCCAGGTCGCCACCACCGCGCCAGCACCGGTGGCAACTGCGGCCCCGGCAGGCGCAGGCACCCCGGTCACCGCGCCGCTGGCGGGCAACATCTGGAAAGTTATCGCCACAGAAGGCCAGACGGTGGCCGAAGGCGACGTGCTGCTGATTCTGGAAGCCATGAAGATGGAGACCGAAATCCGTGCCGCGCAGGCCGGAACCGTACGCGGTATCGCCGTGAAGTCCGGAGACGCCGTCTCCGTGGGCGATACCCTGATGACGCTGGCGTAAGGAACGGAATCGATGGAAAGTCTGAACGCCCTGCTTCAGGGCATGGGGCTGATGCACCTTGGCGCAGGCCAGGCCATTATGCTGCTGGTCAGCCTGCTGCTGCTGTGGCTGGCGATTGCGAAGAAGTTCGAGCCGTTGTTGTTGCTGCCGATTGGCTTTGGCGGCCTGCTCTCCAACATCCCGGAAGCGGGCATGGCGCTGACCGCGCTGGAGAGCCTGCTGGCGCATCACGACGCCGGACAGCTGGCGGTGATTGCCGCGAAGCTTAACTGCGCGCCGGACGTGCACGCCATTAAGGAAGCATTAGCGCTGGCGCTGCCGTCGGTGCAGGGCCAGATGGAAAATCTGGCGGTGGACATGGGCTACACGCCAGGGGTGCTGGCGCTGTTCTATAAAGTGGCGATTGGCTCCGGCGTGGCCCCGCTGGTTATCTTTATGGGCGTCGGCGCGATGACCGACTTCGGCCCGCTGCTGGCCAACCCGCGCACCCTGCTGCTCGGCGCGGCGGCGCAGTTCGGCATCTTCGCCACCGTGCTGGGAGCGCTGACGCTGAACTACTTCGGCGTCATCCACTTCACCCTGGCGCAGGCGGCGGCAATCGGCATCATCGGCGGCGCGGACGGCCCGACGGCAATTTATCTATCCAGCAAGCTTGCCCCGGAACTGCTGGGGGCCATCGCGGTGGCGGCCTACTCCTACATGGCGCTGGTGCCGCTGATTCAGCCGCCGATTATGAAGCTGCTGACCACGGAGAAAGAGCGCAAAATCCGCATGGTGCAGCTACGTACCGTCAGCAAGCGGGAGAAAATCCTCTTCCCGGTCGTGCTGCTCATGCTGGTGGCGCTGCTGCTGCCGGACGCCGCGCCGCTGCTGGGGATGTTCTGCTTCGGCAATCTGATGCGCGAAAGCGGCGTGGTGGAGCGTCTGAGCGACACGGTGCAGAACGGGCTGATTAATATCGTCACCATTTTCCTCGGGCTGTCGGTGGGGGCCAAGCTGGTGGCGGATAAGTTCCTGCAGCCGCAGACGCTGGGCATTCTGCTGCTGGGGGTGATTGCGTTCGGAATTGGTACCGCCGCCGGGGTGCTGATGGCGAAGCTGATGAACGTGTTCAGTCAGCACAAAATCAACCCACTGATTGGCTCCGCAGGCGTGTCGGCGGTGCCGATGGCGGCGCGGGTGTCGAACAAGGTAGGCCTGGAATCAGACCCGCAGAACTTCCTGCTGATGCACGCGATGGGCCCGAACGTGGCGGGTGTTATTGGCTCGGCGATCGCGGCGGGCGTGATGCTGAAATACGTGTTGGCGATGTAACTTACCATGGGATACGCGCGGCGTATCCCATTTTCATCCCAATGTAATCTGAAAAAAAAGTAAATATGAACTGGCTCAGGAACCACTCATCCCGAATGTCGGAATATCTCTTTTTTAAATATATCCACTTCCCTATGTTTATCCGAAAAATTGCTCTGTGGTTTTCCCGATGCTCCTTTCAGAATCGCATCTTTCTACTGATCTTATTTACTTCCACGGTAGTGATGCTGGCAATGTCGTGGTACCTCACGAACATCACCAAAGATCGATTGCACTATCAGGTCGGTCAGCGCGCGCTAATTCAGGCGATGCAGATCTCGGCGATGCCTGAACTGGTTGAGGCTGTGCAGCACAACGATCTTAGACGCATCAAGGCGTTGATCGACCCGATGAGATCATTCTCCGATGCCACTTATATCACGGTCGGGGACGAAAAAGGCCGACGTCTGTACCATGTCAATCCCGATGAGATTGGCAAATACATGGAGGGGGGAGACAGCGATGACGCGCTGTTTAATGCAAAAAGCTACGTCTCTGTTCGCCAGGGATCTTTAGGGTCATCGCTGCGCGGCAAGTCGCCTGTTCAGGATCAAACCGGCAGGGTCATTGGCATCGTTTCTGTTGGCTATACCCTCGATCAATTGGAAAACTGGCTCAATCTCCAGATTGGATCATTTCTGTTTCCCATGGCCGTCTTACTGCTCCTGCTGCTCTACTGCGCCCGGCGCTTTTCTCTGCACATTAAAAAACAGATGCTGAATATGGAGCCACAGCAGCTTTCACAGTTGCTCATCCAGCAAAGCGTGTTATTTGAATCCGTTTTTGAGGGGCTTATCGCCATCGACTCATCTCATCGTATCACCGCCATTAACCAAACGGCACGGCGGATGCTTAACCTCAGCCTGCCAGAGGCCGAGCTGATTGGGCAAGCAATAGATAGCGTGGTGACGCCAGAGACCTTTTTTTATGATGTTCAGCAGAAGAACAAAAAAGATGAGATTGTGACGTTCAATGACGTCAAAGTGATTGCCAGCCGTATGGCCGTGATCTTAGACAGCCAACCGCAGGGATGGGTGATTAGTTTTCGCAGCAAAGACGATATTAATACCCTGAGCCTACAGCTAAGCCAGGTTCAACAATATGCCGATAACCTGCGCGCCGTACAGCACGAGCACCGTAACCTGATTTCCACCATCGCCGGGCTGCTGTTCCTGAAACGTTATGACAACGCGCTGGCGCTGATTCAGCAGCAGTCTGAAAGCCACCAGAAGGTGCTGGATTTTATTGCCCACAACTTTAAAGACCATCACCTCGCCGGTTTACTGATTGGCAAATATTATCGCGCGAAGGAGTTGGGCCTCGAGCTGGTTTTCGATCCCGCCTGCTACGTCGAGCAGTTGCCGCTATCGCTCTCCCATAACGAATGGATCTCCATTGTTGGCAACTTACTGGATAATGCCTATAACGCTACCTTGCTCAACCTCGCGGGCTCGCGCCAGATCGAATGTCTTATTAACAGCGAAGGCAGTGAGGTGATTATCGAAGTCGCCGATCAAGGCATCGGCATCAATGAAGATATCCGCCAGCATATTTTTGAACGCGGGGTGACCAGCCGCGACAGCGGCGATCACGGCATCGGTTTATGGTTAGTTCGCAGCTACGTTGAGCAGGCGAATGGCAACATTATTATTGATAACAATAGCCCTTACGGCACCATTTTTACCCTCTACCTACCCTTTACCAGAGATGAAAATCATGGATAGCATTACGACGCTGATTATTGAAGATGAGCCGATGCTGGCGGAAATACTGGTGGATACCATCAAGCAATCACCGCAATTTCAGGTCATTGGTGTGGCCGATAAAGTGGAGAGCGCTAAAAAGCAGATTCGCCTGTATCAACCCGAGTTGATCTTACTGGATAATTTCCTTCCCGACGGTAAAGGCATTGATTTAATTCGGCATACGATCAATACACAGTACGCCGGACGGATTATATTTCTCACCGCCGATAACCATATGGATACCATCAGCGAAGCATTACGTCTGGGCGTGTTTGACTACCTGATTAAACCAGTGCATTACCAGCGATTACAGCATACGCTGGAACGCTTTTCGCGCTATCGCGGCTCGTTACGTTCCAGCGAGCAAGCTAATCAAACCCACGTTGATGCGCTCTTTAATATTCAGGCCAAGGAACAGATAGCAGAGCCTGCCTCAGGGCTACGCGGTATTGATGAAAACACGTTCAACCGCGTATTGCAGATATTTACCGACCCCCAAACGGTACACACCGCCGACTCGTTAGCGCGGATCCTCGGCAGCAGCAAGACAACCGCCAGGCGCTATCTGGAGCAAGGCGTGAAGAACGAACAGCTGGAGGCGGAGATCAGCTATGGCAAAGTCGGCAGGCCAGAGCGTATCTATCGCGGTAAGGTTCCGGGGCTATGAGCACAACGTATAGTTAACGATCATCTGTCCCTTTTTCATCTTCACCTGAGTAATCGTCACCGCGCCAATCTCAGAGAGATGGGCAACGTGCGTCCCTCCGCACGGGTAAGCCGGGAGATGGCCAAACCCTACCTGCCTCAGCCCGTCGGCGAACGTTACCTGTCGGGCGAGATTTTCCGCCTGCCAAACGCTGATTTTTGCCTGCAGTGATGGCGCATCCGGCAGCGTACCGTTTCCGCCAGCGGCGAAAGTAATGCGTCCTTCATTGGGCCAATGGTGTGCTTTCACCGGAAGCCAGCCGAACGCGGTACCCGCCAGGCCGATAAGGTGCCCTGCCGAGTGCAGGCGGGCGTGCAGTTGGCGCTGTGCAGCATCCACGCGCAGGTTCACGACGCCGGGGAGGAGCGGTTTTGCCACGATATGCAGCACATCGTCACCGCGCGCGAGCACTGTTTCAACCGGCTCGTTATCAATCCAGCCCGCATCCGCAGGCTGTCCGCCGCCCTGCGGGTGAAAAAGGGCTCTATCCAGCACCACCGCGTACCGTCCATCCGGCTCAGCAGAGCAGCTCAGCAAGTTAGCCTGTCCTTCTGTGCGATCGCAGGTGTAATAAAGACGTTCAGTCATGATTGCTCTCCTCTTGATGGGAAGAGTATATTCACTTTACTGACGGCGATAATCCTGCGCTGGTTCAATGCATCTTTGCCTGGTACGCACAAATGAATCCTAACCTTCTTCCCGACCTTGCTACCTTTGTGTTGATTATCGACCAGGGGAGCTTCTCCGCCGCCGCCAAAGCCTCAGGCGCTACGCCTTCCGCTATTAGCCGCAGCGCTTCACGCCTCGAGAAGGCGCTGGGCAGCAAACTGCTACATCGTACGACGCGCAAGCTGGCGCTCAGCGAAACGGGCAAAATAGTGTATGCACACGCGCAGGAAATGCTGCATGCGGCGCAAATGGCCGTCGACTCGGGAAGCAGCCGACAAAGCATCGCGCAGGGTAAGCTGACCCTCAGCGTGCCCAAGGCGGTGGGACGGTTTGTCATTCATCCTCTGATGGCCGAATTCTTTGCACGCTACCCGCAGGTGGACGTCTGTCTTCGGCTGGAAGACCGCTACATGGATTTAATCGACGATGGCGTCGACCTTGCGCTGCGCATCAGCCAGTCGCCCTCGCCGGGCCTGTACGGGAAACCGCTGATGTCGGTCAGCCATGTGATATGCGCGACCCCCGCGTACTTACGCGATCACGGTACGCCCGAGCACCCACAGGCGCTTCGCGATCATAGCTGTATCAGCCTTGGCGAGACCCCTGCGGATTCACGCTGGAAGTTTCGATGCGGTGAGCGTGTGGAGACCATTCAGACTCGCGGCCGCTACGCCGCCAACCATACCGGTGTGCGTCTGGATGCGGTGAAAAATAACCTCGGCATCGGCAGCCTGCCGCTCTTTACCGCCCGCGAGGCACTTGCGAGCGGAGAGATCGTCCAGGTCCTGCCAGAATGGGAATTTATCAGCGACTACAGCGGCGACCTGTGGCTGCTGTGGACGCGTAATCAACATATGCCCGCCAGAATGCGGGCGATGATTGATTATCTCAGCGAGAAGCTACCGCTACACAACACCTGATCACGGCGCGCGGGCAAAGACCTCCGCCACCCACTGACGAAAACCGTCCACATCAAGATCCAGCGCCACCTGCGCGTTGGCGGGCTGCCCCAGACGCCCTTCAATATCCACCACCGTGGTGCCAGCGGTGTATTGCCCCTGGGTTTCCACCGCCACAAAGCAGCCGTGCAGCGTAAACAGGTCCGGACGGACCAGCCAGGCAATGGCGCAGAGGTCGTGCATCCGCAGGCCGCTCTGCATACTGCCGCTACGATAGTGGCTAAACAGCGCGTGAAGCATGCTGCCGGTCTTATTCTGCGCGGGAAGCGTAGACAGATACTCCGGCGTCAGCACGGCCTGATTGGTCACATCCAGCCCGCACATCACGATTTCCAGACCGCTGCGGAACACCAGCGCCGCGGCTTCTGGGTCGATGGCGATATTGAATTCGGCGTTGGGGGTAAAGTTACCGCGCCCGGCTGAGCCCCCCATGATCACCAGACGGCGAATGTTGAAGCGACACTCGGGATACTGCGTCAGCAGCAGCGCAATATTCGTCAGCGGGCCGATAGCCACCAGCGTGATCGGCTGCGGCGCGTGCATCAGCGCATCGCGAATGGCCTGAAAGGCCGGTTTCGCCAGCGGCTGGCGGTTGTGCTCGACAAAATCATAGCCTTCCATGCCCGACTCGCCGTGAACCGAGGCGGCGTCACGTAGCGGACGCACCAGCGGCGCGGCGGCTCCCTGTGCGAGTGGCACATCGACGTCCCAGAAATGCAGGAGCTGTAAACCGTTACGGGTGGTTTTTTCGACCGAGACGTTGCCGGCAACGGTGGTCATCAGTTGAAGATCCAGCTCGGGGGCAAAGAGCGCAGCGGCAATCGCCGCCGCATCATCAATACCGGGATCGGTATCCAGAAAAATAGGTAGACGCATGATTTCTCCCTAAAAAAATGCCAGACGTTAAGCCTGGCATTTTTTCACATTCGCGGGAGAAATAATTTATTCAACTTCACGAACATCCACACGCAGCTCGCGCGGAACTTCGAAAACAATATTCTCTTCGCGGCCTTCAAGGGTGATGGCTTCGCCGCCGCCCAACGATTGCAGGCGGGCAATCACGTTCTGCACCAGAATATCCGGCGCGGAAGCTCCGGCAGTCACGCCGACGCAGGCGGCGTCTTTCACCCAGGCTTCCTGGATGTCCGCCGCATCGTCAATCAGATAGGCCGCTTTGCCCATCCGCTGCGCCAGTTCGGCCAGACGGTTGGAGTTGGACGAGTTTTTGGAGCCGACCACCAGCACCACGTCGGCCTGCTGGGCGAGCGATCGCACGGCTTCCTGGCGGTTAGTGGTGGCGTAGCAGATATCATCTTTGCGCGGACCAACGATTTTCGGGAAGCGCTGGCGTAAGGCATCAATAACGTCGGAGGTATCATCCACCGAGAGCGTGGTCTGGGTCATAAATGACAATTTGCCCTCGTCTTTGACCGTCAGCTTCAGCACGTCTTCCGGTGACTCGACGAGGTACATGCCGCCTTTCGGGTTGCTGTACTGACCCATCGTACCTTCCACTTCCGGGTGACCGGCGTGGCCAATCAGAATGGATTCTTCACCACGACGGCTGGCGCGCGCCACTTCCATATGCACTTTCGTGACTAATGGACAGGTCGCGTCGAAAACCGTGAGATCGCGGCTTTTGGCTTCGTTACGTACGGCCTGAGAGACCCCGTGCGCGGAGAAGATAAGGATAGCGCCATCCGGCACTTCGCTAATTTGCTCGATAAAAATCGCGCCGCGTTCACGCAGACTGTCCACCACGTAGCGGTTGTGCACCACTTCGTGACGGACGTAGATTGGCGCGCCATAAATGGCGAGCGCATTTTCAACGATGCTGATAGCGCGGTCAACGCCTGCACAAAAGCCGCGTGGGTTGGCCAACAGGATCTGCATGTTACGCCTCCAGTACCGGATCGACTTCCAGTACTTCAATATCAAAATGAACGGTATGGCCCGCCAGCGGATGGTTAAAATCAACCGTGATGGAATCACCGTTGATTTCGCGGATCACGCCCGGCATTTCGCTGCCATCCATCGCGGTGAACAGCATGATCGCGCCGATTTCCGGCTCGCCCGCATCCATAAATTCGCGGCGGGAGAAATACTGGATCAGGTCGGGCGTCGAGATACCAAACGCCGCATCCGGCTCCAGAGAGAAGGATTTTTTGTCCCCGGCCTTCAGGCCGAGAAGATGCTGCTCCAGCCCTTCAGACAGGGAGGCATCGCCCAGACGAAACAGCGCCGGTTTGCCGTTGTTACGGGTCGACTCTGCGGTAGAGCCATCGTCCAGTTTCAGCGTGAAGTGCACCAGCACCGCGCTATTGCTTTGAATCGAGTTAGACATGCAGGTACAGCCTTCTATCTTACGACATTGAAATGACGGTTATTGTTATACGTTCGGCGTGGTCCGTGCGCCCGGTGGCGCTGCGCTTACCGGGCCTACCCTCCAGGCCAGATAAGTACAGCGCCATCCGGCACCAGGCTACGCCTGCTTTTTCGGCAGGAAGCCTTCCAGCACAATCAACGCCGCGCCGATACAAATTGCCGTATCGGCCAGGTTGAAGGTGGCAAAGTGCCAGTCGCCGACGTAGAAATCGATCATGTCGACAACAAAGCCGTGCCACAGACGGTCGAACAGGTTACCCAGCGCGCCGCCGATGATCAGCGCATAGGCGATGTTATTCAGCTTCTGCGTAGCTTTGGAACGGTACATCAGTACCGCCAGCGCCACGCAAATACCGATAGCGATACCCGCGAAGAACCAGCGCTGCCAGCCGCCGCTGTCCGCCAGGAAGCTGAACGCGGCGCCATAGTTACGCGCATAATGCAGATTAAGCGACGGGAACAGCGACACCGTATCCCCCAGAGCAAAGTTCTGGAGGATCAAGTACTTGCTGCCCAGATCGATAATCAGCACGGCTACCACCAGCCACAGCCAGCGTAGCCCTGTTGAACAAATCGATTTACTCATCAGGCAAACTTACGTTTTTCGCCGTCACCGGCCACGTTGCTCACACAGCGTCCGCAGATATCTGCGTGCTCCGCCACCTTGCCGATATCCTGAGTATAGTGCCAGCAGCGCGGGCACTTCTCACCTTCGGCTTTATTCAGCGCGACTTTCAGACCTTTCAGCAGTTCACTCTGCTGAGCGTCAGCGGTCGCCGCTGCATAATCGGCAACGGTCGCCCCGGAGGTCAACAGGACAAATCGTAATTCGTCACCCAGCGCCGTCAGTTTGGCTGCCAGCTCCGCATCCGCGTACAGGGTCACTGCCGCTTCGAGGGAACCACCAACTTTCTTGTCAGCACGCGCCTGTTCGATAACCTTGTTCACTTCGCCACGAACTTTCAGCAGCTCTTCCCAGAAGTCGTCGTTCATCTCTTCGGCATTGTCCAGGCCGAACAGCCCTTCGTACCATTCACCGGTGAAGACATATTTCTCGCGGTCACCCGGCAGGTAGCCCCAGATTTCATCGGCGGTGAAAGACATGATCGGCGCCATCCAACGAACCAACGCTTCTGCAATGTGGTACAGCGCAGTCTGGCAGCTGCGACGCGCCACGCTGTCCGCTTTTGCGGTGTACTGGCGGTCTTTGATGATGTCGAGATAGAAAGAACCCATTTCAACGGAGCAGAAGCGCATCAGACGCTGTACCACTTCGTGGAAATCGTAGGAAGCGTACGCTTTCACGATATCTTCCTGAGCGGCCTGCGCACAGGCGACGGCCCAGCGATCCAGCACAACCATCTCTTCCGGCTTCACCATGTCTTTCTTCGGATCGAACCCGTTTAGGTTCGCCAGCAGGAAGCGCGCGGTGTTACGGATACGACGATAGCTGTCGGCAGCACGTTTCAGGATTTCGTCAGACACCGCCATTTCGCCGGTGTAGTCGGTGGATGCCACCCACAGACGCAGGATATCCGCGCCCAGTTTGTTCATCACGTCCTGCGGAGAAACGGTGTTACCGATAGATTTGGACATCTTACGGCCCTGACCATCGACGGTGAAGCCGTGGGTCAATACCTGACGGTATGGCGCTTTACCTTTCATGGCGACGCTGATCATCAGCGAGGACATGAACCAGCCGCGGTGCTGGTCGGAGCCTTCCAGGTACATATCCGCTGCGTGGCCGCCGAATTCCGGACGGGCATCAACAACGGAGTAGCTGGTTGAACCGGAGTCGAACCACACGTCCAGCGTATCCGGCACTTTGACGTAGTTGTCTGCGTCGTCGCCGAGGATTTCACGCGGATCGAGATCCCACCACGCCTGAATGCCGTCTTTCTCAACGTACTTGGCCACCGCTTCCATCAGTTCGGTGGTGCGCGGGTGCAGCTCTTCGGTGTCTTTATGCACGAACAGCGCCATCGGCACGCCCCAGGTACGCTGACGGGAGATACACCAGTCAGGACGGTTTGCCACCATGGATTCGATACGTGCTTTACCCCATGCCGGGATCCAGCCGCTCAGATCTTCTTTCGCCAGGCCTTCCTGCTCAATGCGGTCGATCTCTTTGAGAGACTGAATGCGCAGGCCTTTCTGGTCCATGCTGACGAACCACTGCGGAGTCGCACGGAAGATGATCGGCGACTTATGACGCCAGCAGCACGGATAGCTGTGCTGCATTTTTTCGACGTGCAGCAGCGCGCCTTTTTCCGTCAGCAGCGCAACGATTTTGTCGTTGGCTTTAAAGACGTTCACACCGTCCAGCTCCGGATAGGTACCCGCCAGGTATGCGCCGTCCGGGCCAACCGGGTTCGCGATTTCCAGGCCGTATTTCTGGCTGATCACGTAGTCGTCCGGGCCGTGGCCACCGGCGGTATGCACCGCGCCGGTACCCGCATCCAGGGTGACGTGATCGCCGAGGATAGCCGGCACATCAAAGCCCATGAACGGGTGGGTAAAGCGCAGCAGCTCCAGCTCAGCGCCTTTGACGGTACCGAGGATGGTGTAGTCAGCGGCGCCAATGCGTTTCATCACGCTTTCAACCAGGTCGCTCGCCAGAATCACCGCCTGGCCGTCGATCTGCACCAGCGCATAATCGAAGTCCGGCGCCAGAGAAATGGCGCGGTTAGCCGGCAGGGTCCACGGCGTGGTGGTCCAGATAACCAGCGAGATAGGGCCGGTCACGTTGGCCGCGCCAAATTTCGCTTTTACCGCGTCCCGATCGGCGGCGTGGAACGCGACGTCGATAGACGGGGAGGTTTTGTCGTAATACTCAACTTCCGCCTCCGCCAGCGCGGAACGGCAGTCAACACACCAGTGCACCGGCTTCGCGCCTTTGTGCAGGTGGCCGTTAGCGACGATTTTACCCAGCGCGCGAATGATGTTGGCTTCGGTTTTGAAGTCCATGGTCAGGTACGGCTTCTGCCAGTCGCCCAGCACGCCCAGACGGATAAAGTCGGTACGCTGGCCGTCAACCTGAGTCGCGGCGTATTCGCGGCACTTGGCGCGGAATTCTGCCGCGGTGAATTTCTCACCCGGCTTACCGTATTCCTGCTCTACCTTCAGCTCGATCGGCAGGCCATGGCAGTCCCAGCCCGGGACGTACGGCGAGTCGTAACCGGAAAGCCCTTTGGACTTCACGATAATGTCTTTCAGAATCTTGTTAACCGAGTGACCAATATGAATGCTGCCATTCGCATATGGAGGGCCATCATGCAGAATGAAGGTTTTTTTGCCTTTTTTGGCTGCACGAATGATGCCGTACAGGTCATCATCGGTCCAACGCGCCAGCATCCCCGGTTCACGCTTGGCGAGATCGCCGCGCATCGGGAACCCTGTTTCCGGCAAATTCAGGGTAGATTTATAGTCACTCATCAGATTATCGATTCCGTATTTAAAACGTGTTCAGGCATTAAGCCGGTGTTGATAGCCCAAAATGCTCCCGGGCCGTTAGCACATCGCGTGCGATTTGAGCCTTAAGCTCATCAAGCGACGCGAATCGCTGCTCGTTGCGTATCTTTTTACGCAGTATCACATCTATATGGCGACCGTACAGGTCCATTGCAACGTCCAGCAAATGAACCTCCAGCTGCTGGCGCATGCCCGCAACCGTTGGACGCGTGCCAATGTTAGCCACGCCCGGCAGCGGCTTGTCGCCCAGCCCTGCCACTTCCACCGCATAAACCCCTTTAACAGGGGAAACCTGACGACGCAGCGGTAAATTCGCCGTCGGGAAACCGATTGTGCGGCCCAGTTCATCGCCGTGCACCACGCGCCCGGAAATAATGAACGGATGGCCCAGTAGGCGTTCCGCCTGCTCGAGATTATCGTCGGCCAACGCCTGGCGCACCGCGGTGCTGCTAATGCGCACTCCGCCATGGCAGAAGGTTTGCGTGCTGGTGATGTCGAAACCGAAGTCCGCGCCCGCCTTCTGTAATAACAAGAAATCCCCCTGACGACCAGCGCCAAAGCGGAAATCATCACCCACGGCAAGGAACTGCACGCCCAGACGCTTCACCAGCAGCTCGCTGATAAAGTCCTGCGCGGTCAACGCCGCAAAGCGGCGATCGAAGCGCAGGCACAGGACGTAGTCCACTCCACTCTCGGCCAGATAGCGCAGCTTTTCGCGCAGGCGCGTCAAGCGCGCAGGGGCCTTGTCAGCCGCGAAGAGCTCCAGCGGCTGCGGTTCAAAAATCATCACCACCACAGGCAAACCGCGCGCTCTGCCCTCGGCACGTAAGCCTTGCAGTAACGCCTGATGCCCACGATGCACACCGTCGAAATTACCAATGGTCAGAACGCACCCATGTGGGGCCTGACTGAGATTATGTATGCCGCGTATCAGCTTCATGTCTGGCTCAAAAGAGTGAAAATCGTCAGAGTATACCTTGTACAGCAGTCAAGGTTAACCGGCGATTACACCTCGTAACGGAAAGAGGGAATGATTTCATCAGCATCCGTTAAAAAGGCAAGAAAATATAGTCGAGATGCGTGATTTTTGTGCCGGAAAGACTGTATTCATCGGCGACAAGCTGGTAGAATCCTGCGCCATCAATACGTAATGCAGCGTTGTCAAATTAACGGCGCTTATTTGCACAAATCCATTGACAAAAGAAGGCTAAACGGGCATATTCCTCGGCCTTTGAATTGTCCATATAGAACACATTTGGGAGTTGGCCTTGGCTAATATCAAATCAGCTAAGAAGCGCGCCGTTCAGTCTGAAAAGGCTCGCAAACACAACGCTAGCCGTCGCTCTATGATGCGTACTTTCATCAAGAAAGTATACGCAGCTATCGAAGCTGGCGACAAAGCTACTGCACTGAAAGCATTTAACGAAATGCAACCGATCGTGGACCGTCAGGCTGCTAAAGGTCTGATCCACAAAAACAAAGCTGCACGTCATAAAGCAAATCTGACTGCACAGATCAACAAACTGGCTTAATCGCCCGCTTGTTATCAGCTTTGTAGAAAAACCCGCGTAAAGCGGGTTTTTTTATGTCTGTTTTTTGCAGGCCGGAGAAGGAAAAGCCCCCTCCGGGCCGATCTTATCTGGCCGGCAACGTCCGAGGATTATTTCGTCGGTTCGGCAAACAGCGCCGAATAGTCGCTATGGCAGATACGCTGTACCGATGGGTGCTGAATCATGCGTTCGGCAAAAATCGCGTGATACTCTTCCATCACGTTATCCATACGGCCAATTTCCACAATGCTGTCGTCAGCATAGAAATCGTGAGAATAGAGCGTCGGCGCGACAAATATGGCGTTATGCGCCGCGCCAAAGGCCTTCATCAGCGCCGCATCGTCAAACTCACCGAGTATCTCGACCTTCAGCCCCTGCACGTTAAACCAGTTCAGCAGCTTGCGTCCGAGCATGGAGCGTCGCCCTGGAATCAGCAAGCGTCGCTCTTCCAGACACGCCGGGAAGGGTTTCTCCGGCGGCGGATTGGTGCACCAGAAGCTCACGCTACACTCACCGATTTTCACCGAGAACAGTCCTTCCTGCTGCGTAGAATCGATCGGGCAGTCAGAGATAATCATATCCAGCTTGTGCTGGCTGAGCTGCTCGAGCAACATTTCATGCGTCGACTCAAAACAGCGCAGATGAATTTGCTCACTTTCCACCACCGCCGCATCCAGTACCCCGCTGACCAACCGTTTCGACAACGCATCGGCCACCCCCACGTCGAACAACAGGTTCGACTCCTTGCGATAGTTCACGATATCCAGCATCTCCTGGCTAAGCGTGAACATCTTGTCGGCATAGCGAAATACCAGCTCACCGAGTTCCGTCGGCTCAATACCGCGCCCCTTACGCTTAAACAGCTTGCCCTGAAGCCGCTCTTCCAGAGCCTTAATCTGGCCGGTAATGGTCTGCGGCGTGAGGTATAGCGCCTCCGCCGCGCCCACGACAGAACCTTCCTTGTAGACATGCCAGAAGTAGTAAAGATGGTTGTAGTTTATATGCGACATGCCCTGTGCTCCTCTTTCCTTTCATTCTCATTTCGCTACCGGCTTTAAGCGTGCACGTAGCAAGCTGTATCCCACCACCGCAGACAGGACGGAGCCGATCAGAATGCCAAGCTTCGCCCAGTTAATCAGCGACGGATCGACGCTGCCAAAGGCCAGGCTGGCGATAAAAATAGACATCGTAAAACCAATCCCACACAGCAGTCCGACGGCCATAATCTGCGCAAAGCTGGCGCCTTCCGGCAGCTTTGCCAGCTTCAGCTTTAGCGCCAGCCAGCAGAACAAGCTGATGCCCAGCGGTTTGCCAATAAACAGACCGGCGATAATGCCCAGAGGCAGCAGCGAAGTCAGCCCGTCGAGCGTCACCCCTTGCAGCGAGACGCCCGCATTGGCAAAGGCAAATAGCGGCAGGATCATAAACGCCACCCACGGATGCAGCACGTGCTCAAGCTGCTTTGCCGGCGACTTGCCATTTTGCTCACGCAGTGGAATAAAGAAGCCCACGATCACGCCCGCCAGCGTGGCATGCACACCCGACTTCAGCACCGCGGTCCACAAAATGACGCCGACCAGAATATAAATACCGGTGCGCCGTACGCCGCTCAAATTCAGGATGGCCAGTGCGGCAATAGCAACGGCCGCGACGGCAAGCGACAGCAGCGATAAATCGCTGGTGTAGAACAGCGCAATAATCACAATAGCGCCCAGATCGTCGATAATCGCCAACGCCATCAGGAAGATCTTGAGGGACGCCGGAACGCGGCTACCGAGCAGCGCCAGCACGCCAAGCGCAAAGGCGATATCCGTTGCCGCCGGAATCGCCCAGCCGCTGCTGGCTACCGGATCCTGCGCGTTAAACGCCAGATAGACCAGCGCGGGCACAACCATCCCCCCCAGCGCGGCCACGACCGGGAAAATCGCCTGACGACGCGTCGCAAGCGATCCCTGCATCATCTCGCGTTTAACCTCGAGGCCAATCAACAGGAAAAATACCGCCATCAGGGCATCGTTAATCCACAGCAGCATGTTTTTGTTGATTTCTAATGCGCCAACGCGCAGTTGCACCGGCGTCTCAAGAAACGCGTGGTACAGGCCGCTAGTCACGCCGAGGTTTGCCATCAGCATCGCCAGAACGGCGGCAATAATCAGAATGATGCCCCCAGAGGCATCGTTGCTAAAAAAGCGCTGAAGATGTTTCACTTTTAATCTCTCTATACGTCTTATACATCGATAAAACCATAATATCGCGTTTAAAAGCTCGAAAAAAACAGATTATAACTGGATGACAATTCAGTTTAGCCGAATTAATCAATCATCACCTCTCCTGGAGAGGTTTTAGGGGTGACAATAAAAAAACCCGGAGCGCATGCTCCGGGTTTTGTCGGTTCAGCCCTCGCCTGACGGCGAAAGATTAACGGGTTAAATCGTCAAAGAACTTTTTCACGCCGTCAAAGAAGCTTTTTGAACGCGGGCTGTTGTTTTCACCGGTTGGGCCGCCGAAGCTTTCCTGCAGGTCTTTCAACAGCTGTTTCTGCTTCTCGTTCAGGCCGACCGGGGTTTCAACCACCACGCGGCACAGCAGGTCGCCCTGCGCACCGCCGCGAACGGACTTCACGCCCTTGCCGCGCATGCGGAACAGTTTGCCGGTTTGCGTTTCACCCGGAATTTTCAGCTTCACGCGACCGTCGAGCGTCGGCACTTCAATCTCGCCGCCCAGCGCCGCCATGGAGAAGTTGATCGGCACTTCGCAGTACAGGTTGTTACCTTCACGCTCAAAGATAGCGTGCTGTTTCACCTGCACCTGAACGTACAGATCGCCTGCCGGAGCGCCGTGCTCACCGGCTTCACCTTCACCGCTCAAGCGAATACGATCGCCGGTGTCCACACCTGCCGGAATTTTAACGGACAGGGTTTTGGTCTTCTCAACGCGACCGTGACCGTGGCATTTGTTGCACGGATCTTTAATCAGCGTACCGCGACCCTGACAGTGTGGACAGGTCTGCTGTACGGCGAAGAAGCCCTGACGCATCTGCACCTGGCCGGAGCCGTGACAGGTTGGACAGGTCTGCGGCTGTGAGCCCGCTTTCGCGCCGCTGCCGTGGCAGATGTCGCACTCTTCCAGCGTCGGGATGCGGATCTCTTTGGTCACACCGCGAACCGCTTCTTCCAGCGTCAGATCCATGTTGTAGCGCAGGTCTGCGCCACGGGATGCGCGCTGGCGACCGCGACCACCGCCGAAGATATCGCCGAATACGTCACCAAAGATATCGCTGAAGTCTGCGCCGCCGCCGAAACCACCGGCACCGCCGCCGCCCATACCGCCCTGTTCAAAGGCTGCATGACCGTACTGATCGTAGGCCGCGCGCTTCTGCGCGTCGGTCAGGATCTCGTACGCTTCTTTGATCTCTTTAAACTTGGCTTCGGCCTCTTTATCACCCTGGTTGCGGTCCGGGTGGTATTTCATGGCCAGGCGTTTGTACGCCTTTTTGATTTCGCGCTCTTCCGCTGTTTTGGAGACGCCCAAAATCTCGTAATAGTCTTGCTTTGCCATTGGTATTGTTCAGCCCCTTAACATGCGAGCACGGGCGGAGAGGAAACCTCTTCGCCCGTGCCGATTAATTACCCTGCATCAGGGCGATTATTTTTTGTCTTTCACTTCTTCGAACTCTGCGTCAACAACGTCGTCGTCTTTCGCATTGTTCGCGGAAGCGTCAGCGCCTGCTGCGCCAGCCTGCTGCTGTGCATGCTGCTGCTGAGCGATTTCCATCAGTTTCTGGGAAACCTGCGCCAGCGCCTGCATTTTCGCTTCGATGTCCGCTTTGTCTTCGCCTTTCAGAGACGTTTCCAGCGCGGTCAGCGCAGACTCGATAGCGGTTTTGTCGTCAGCCGGCAGCTGTTCACCTGCTTCTTCAACCTGCTTACGGGTGCTGTGCAGCAGATGGTCGCCCTGGTTACGGGTCTGAACCAGCTCTTCGAACTTACGGTCAGATTCTGCGTTCGCTTCTGCATCGCGAACCATCTTCTGAATTTCTTCCTCGTTCAGACCGGAAGATGCCTTGATGGTGATCTTCTGCTCTTTACCGCTGTTTTTGTCTTTCGCGGAAACGTGCAGGATACCGTCAGCATCGATATCGAAGGTCACTTCGATCTGCGGCATGCCGCGCGGTGCCGGGCTGATACCGTCCAGGTTGAACTGACCCAGTGATTTGTTATCGGATGCACGTTTACGCTCACCCTGAATCACGTGGATGGTTACCGCAGACTGGTTGTCTTCCGCGGTAGAGAACACCTGGCTGTGCTTAGTTGGGATGGTGGTGTTTTTGTTGATGAGCGCAGTCATCACACCGCCCATGGTTTCGATACCCAGAGACAGCGGGGTAACGTCCAGCAGCAGCACGTCTTTTACTTCACCGGTCAGCACGCCGCCCTGAACCGCCGCGCCGATAGCAACAGCTTCGTCCGGGTTAACGTCTTTACGCGGCTCTTTACCGAAGAACTCAGCAACTTTCTTCTGCACCATCGGCATACGCGTCTGACCACCGACCAGGATAACGTCCTGGATATCGGATACGGACAGGCCAGCATCCTGCAGCGCAACTTTCAGCGGCTCGATAGAACGGTTAACCAGGTCTTCTACCAGGCTTTCCAGTTTCGCACGGGTCACTTTGATGTTCATGTGTTTCGGACCGGTCGCATCTGCAGTGATGTACGGCAGGTTCACGTCGGTCTGCTGAGCGGAAGACAGCTCGATCTTCGCTTTCTCAGCGGCTTCTTTCAGGCGCTGCATCGCCAGCGGGTCGTTACGCAGGTCGATGCCCTGATCTTTCTTAAACTCGTCAACGAGGTAGTTGATCAGGCGGGTATCGAAGTCTTCACCACCCAGGTGGGTATCACCGTTGGTTGCCAGAACTTCAAAGGTTTTTTCGCCATCAACTTCGTCGATTTCGATAATAGAGATATCGAAAGTACCACCACCGAGGTCGTAAACCGCGATAGTACGGTTGCCGACTTCTTTATCCAGACCGTAAGCCAGCGCAGCTGCGGTTGGTTCGTTGATGATACGTTTGACTTCCAGACCTGCGATACGGCCGGCGTCTTTAGTTGCCTGACGCTGAGCATCGTTAAAGTATGCAGGTACGGTGATAACCGCTTCAGTTACCGGCTCACCCAGGTAATCTTCAGCCGTTTTCTTCATTTTTTTCAGCACTTCAGCAGAGATCTGCGGCGGTGCAGTTTTGGTGCCTTTCACATCAAGCCATGCGTCGCCATTGTCTGCGGCAACAATTTTGTACGGCATGATAGAAACGTCACGCTGAACTTCTTCGTCCTGGAAGCGGCGACCAATCAGGCGTTTAATCGCAAACAGGGTGTTTTGCGGGTTTGTCACTGCCTGACGTTTAGCCGGCTGACCAACCAGAGTTTCACCATCCTGGGTATAAGCAATGATAGAAGGCGTGGTGCGGTCGCCTTCGGCGTTCTCCAGAACGCGAGCGGTAGTGCCATCCATAATCGCTACACAAGAGTTGGTAGTACCCAGGTCGATACCAATAATTTTACCCATCTAAACGTCTCCACTAAAAATTCAGTCAACATGTGGTTGTGAATCTGTAATAAGGGCGAAACCTGCGGTTTCAACTGCCCTGAATCGTTTTTTTTCAGACTCACTCACTGCGGTTGACTACAAGATGGGGTCACAACGTCATCCATCAAGGGGCAGGATTAAAAATTTTTCATTCAGTGCGGTTTTATTTCCGACGTTTCGCTAAACGCATTCACGATATAAATATAAAAACATCAATTTATTCAGTTAATTGCTGTCATAAGCTGTCATAATTCAGCGCTGAAAACCGAACCAACGAGGAATAAAATTTACCGTAGCATTTTGCTCACTAAAATGGCCCCTCCGGTAAGGAATACGATGAAAACCCTTTTAAACGTCTCAGTCAGTCTGGCGTTTGGCCTGCTGCTGGCCAGTTCCGCCTGCGCCAACGACCACAAAACGCTGGGCGTTATCGCCCTGCCCCGCAACGAAACTAACGATCTCACCCTGAAGCTCCCGGTATGTCGAATTGTGAAGCGCATCAAGCTCAGCGTGGATCGCGGCGACGCGCAGCTGAGCGGCGCTTCGGTGTACTTTAAGGCCGCCCGCAGCAGCAGCCAAAGCCTCAACGTCCCGTCTTCACTCAAAGAAGGCCAGACGACGGACTGGATCAACATCAACAGCGACAATGACAACAAACGCTGCGTGTCCAAAATCAGTTTCTCAGGCCATACCGTCAACTCTTCCGATATGGCATCGCTGAAAATCATCGGCGACGATTAATCTTGCTCCGCTAACATAAGTCACGAACGTAAATGAAAGTCTCCTATCTGAATGATGAAGATTTGCTCTTCCTCCAGCACTGTAGCGAAGAGCAGCTGGCGCGCTTAGCTCTGTTGATGACCCACAATGAAAAAGGCAAACGTCGCCTGTCGAGCGCGCTGCTGCACAATGAGCTGTATATGTCGATGGAGGGCCATCCGGAGCAGCACCGTCGCAACTGGCAGCTGATCGCCGGCGAGTTTCAGCACTTTGGCGGCGATAGCATCGCCAACCAGATCCGCGGCCACGGCAAGCTGTACCGTGAAATCCTGCGCGACGTTGCTAAACGTCTGGGGCTGAAAGCCGACAAAACGATGCCGACCGCAGCCATTGAGAAACAGCTGCTGGAACAGTTTGTTCGCCATGCGTGGAAGCGGATGAACGACGAACAGAAAGCCCGCTTTCATGCAGCAATCCAGCTGAAAGTCATGGAAGTGGAAGCTTTACTGCCGCAGCTTATCGATCACCATCGTCTGGATCACGGCATTGAACACCTGCTGGAGAGTCAGCTCGGCCACATTTTGCATAAACATGCCGCCGTCAGCGTTATCGGCCACGGTTTAATGCGCGGGGCCGGTCTTGGCGGCCCGGTCGGCGCAGCGGTGAACGGCGTGAAGGCCGTCAGCGGTAGCGCCTATCGCGTGACCATCCCAGCCGTGCTGCGCATTGCCTGCCTGCGTCGTCTGATTGCCCGCGCGGCATTACAGCGAGCCGGATAAGCTAAAGGGGGAAAATAGTTCATTTTCCCCCGATCAGATCATAGACAGCCCGTTTACTCCTGATTATGATGCCGCGCCCCCAGCAGTGGGGAGATTATTTCACCATTCAATGATGATTTGAGGAATTATGGGCAACACTAAGTTGGCTAACCCGGCACCGCTGGGCCTGATGGGCTTCGGCATGACCACCATTCTGCTTAACCTGCATAACGCCGGTTTCTTCGCCTTTGACGGCATTATTCTCGCTATGGGTATTTTTTACGGCGGTATCGCGCAGATTTTCGCGGGCCTGCTGGAATACAAGAAAGGGAATACTTTCGGTCTGACCGCTTTCACCTCTTACGGCTCTTTCTGGCTGACTCTGGTCGCCATTCTGCTGCTGCCGAAGATGGGGATGAGCGATGCGCCTAACGCACAATTCCTCGGCGCTTACCTCGGCCTGTGGGGCGTGTTCACGCTGTTCATGTTCTTCGGTACCCTGAAAGCCGCGCGCATGCTGCAGTTCGTGTTCCTGAGCCTGACCGTGCTGTTCGCGCTGCTGGCGATTGGCAACATCAACGGCAACGAAGCGATTATTCACGTGGCAGGTTGGGTTGGCCTGGTTTGTGGCGCGAGCGCGATTTACCTGGCAATGGGTGAAGTGCTCAACGAGCAGTTCGGCCGTACCGTGCTGCCGATTGGTGAAAAACACTGATCTCTCTGGTTATAAAAAAGCGTCGGCATGGCCGACGCTTTTTTTTTGCCTGCGATTGCGCTCGCTTATGAACGTTGTAACGCACCAACAGCAGCGGGTCGTTCTTTACGCAGCCAGATTCCCAAGCCTAGCCCAATCAACGACAGCGCCAGTACGTACCAGGCGGGCGCCATCGGTGACACGCCCATCAGCATGGTGACGGCAATCGGCGTCAGGCCGCCGAAAATGGCGTAGGAAACATTGTATGAGAAGGAAATCCCGGTAAAGCGGACTTCCGCCGGGAAGGCGCGCACCATGACATACGGTACGGCACCCACCACGCCAACGCACAGACCGACCAGTCCGTAGAGCAAGAACAGCTGTTCAGGGTGCGTTCCGGCAAGATGGTAGAAAAACCAGCTAGAGCAGGCGAGCAGGATGCTGCCCACAATAAAGGTTTTACTGGCCCCGACGCGGTCGACAATCAACCCCGCCAACAGGCAGCCAACGCAGAGCATCACCGTCGCCACGCTGTTGGCCTGTAAGGTCAACGCAGGGGCAAAGCCGTACTGCTTTTGCAGCCAGACCGGTGACATCAGGATAACCACCACGATGCCCGCCGACAGTAGCCAGGTCAGCAGCATTGAAACCACCACCGCCTGCTTGTGCTTGAGGACAACGGATTTAAGCGGCAGCTCCTGAGCCAGCGCTTTACGTTGCTGCATTTCCAGGAAGATAGGCGTTTCCTGCAACCAACGACGCAGGTACATCGCCACCAGGCCAAAAGCCCCGCCGAGCAGGAACGGAATACGCCAGCCGCCGTCATGAATTGCCTGTGCAGAGAGCTGAGTGTTAATCAGCGTCGCCACCACCGAACCCAGCAAGATCCCGACCGTCAGACCCGCCGTTAGCGTACCGCAGGCGATACCAATTCGCCGCGCCGGGACATGCTCGGCAACAAACACCCACGCCCCCGGAACTTCCCCGCCAATCGCAGCACCCTGCAAAATACGCATCAGCAACAGCAGCAGCGGCGCTGCCAGCCCAGCGCTGGCGTAAGTCGGCAGCAGGCCAATCGCCAGGGTCGGTACCGCCATCAGCAAGATGCTGAGGGTAAACATTTTTTTGCGCCCGACCAGATCGCCGAAGTGCGCCATAATGATCCCGCCCAGCGGGCGCGCCAGATAGCCAGCGGCAAAGATGCCGAAAGTTTGCACCTGACGCAGCCATTCGGGGATGTCTGCCGGGAAGAAAAGCTCCCCTACCACGGCGGCAAAGAAGACGAAGATAATGAAATCATAAAACTCCAGCGCGCCGCCCAGGGCAGCCAACGTCAGCGTTTTATAATCTTGTCGATTCAGAGGTCGGGTGTAATGTGACATAACAAACCATTCGCAAAGTCGAGCTGTTGATATAAGTTTACGATTTGTGTAAAGCAAAAATTACTATACCGTAAACCTTATCGCACGCCAGAGGAATGATAGGTTATGTCAGAAAAGCATTACATTCAGGATAAAGTCTCGCGACGTGCGCTCTTAGGGCGAAATGCTGCTACGACTTCCGGATGGGTCTCGATATAGGGCCCCTCCAGCAACTGTACACAATACGGTACACTTGCGAAGATACCATTCACCAGCACTTTGCCATCGGCGTCCTTTACCCCTTCCAGCGTCTCCTGGATGGCCTTCGGCTGGCCCGGCAGGTTGAGGATCAACGCCTGTTTGCGAATCACGCCGACCTGACGAGAGAGAATCGCCGTCGGTACAAAGTGCAGGCTGACCTGACGCATCTGCTCGCCAAAGCCTGGCATCACGCGGTCGGCAATCGCCAGCGTAGCATCCGGCGTCACATCACGACGCGCCGGGCCCGTGCCGCCCGTCGTCAGCACCAGGTGGCAGCTCATCTCATCGACCAGCTCGCACAGGGTTTGCTCAATGATGGTTTGCTCATCGGGGATCAGGCGGGTTTCGATTTCGAATGGCGTCGCCAGCGCGCTGCCCAACCACTCTTCAAGCGCCGGCAGGCCTTTGTCCTGGTAAACGCCGCTGGAGGCGCGGTCAGAGATAGAAACTAAGCCAATGCGTAAAGTGTTCATGATTATTCCGTTTAAACAGTCTCGTTAAACAGAATGATACACTGCGAAGAGAAGGACAGACAGGTTTCAGAAGAGGTAGCGTGACCGCCGTAGCGGCCACGTATCAATGATTACAGCAGGTCGCCGATCATTTTTTCCAGTTTTTCCTGGTCAATCGCAAACTTACGGATACCTTCCGCCAGTTTGTCGACCGCCATCGGATCCTGGTTGTGTTGCCACAGGAACTCAGACTCGGTGATACGGCTCGGACGCGCTTTCACTTCACCGGTGAAGGTCAGTTTACGCTCCAGCGGGCCTTCGCTTTCTGCCAGCTCTTTCAGCAGCGCAGGCGCGATGGTCAGACGATCGCAGCCGGCCAGCTCAAGGATTTCGCCGATATTACGGAAGCTTGCGCCCATGACCACGGTTTCATAGCCGTGTTCTTTGTAGTACTGGTAGATTTCGCTGACAGAAACCACACCCGGATCTTCCGCAGGCGCGTATTCTTTCTTGTCAGTATTGGCTTTGTACCAATCCAGAATACGACCAACAAACGGGGAGATCAGGTATACGCCCGCTTCCGCACAAGCACGCGCCTGAGCGAAGGAGAACAGCAGGGTCAGGTTACAGTTGATACCGTCTTTTTCCAGCTGCTCCGCCGCGCGGATGCCCTGCCAGGTAGAAGCCAGTTTGATCAGGATGCGATCGTTGCTGATGCCAGCATCGTTGTACATTTTGATCAGACGTTTGGCTTTGGCGATGGACGCTTCGGTGTCATAGGAGAGACGCGCGTCAACTTCGGTAGAAATACGGCCAGGGACCAGCTTCAGGATTTCCAGACCGATGTTTACGGCCAGTTTGTCAGTAGCATCAATAACCTGCTGCGCACGGTCGCTGCTCTGGCTACGCGCCCAGGCTACCGCATCGTCAATCAGTTTACGGTACTCAGGAATCTGTGCTGCGCCCAGAATCAGGGAAGGGTTGGTTGTCGCATCCTGAGGCTGATACAGCTTCATTGCTGCGATGTCTCCGGTGTCAGCCACTACGGTTGTGTACTGACGCAGAGATGTCAATTTATCCGTCATGATAGTGTTTCTCTTTAAACAGCTGTTAGGGGGGTGTAACCGGTCTGCCTCGATAATATCACGCCGCTCTCTCAGCGCAACCGCCGACATCATGAGAGCGCAGAGTATGATAAACTCAATCATTGGACTTTCAGACGTGGCCGTTCTGCGCGCTGAATATGGTAACGCTTACATTGGCTGAATCGAATCGTGCGAAGCATCGATAGCTTCCCGGGTTCAGCCGTCCGTTTTGGCATAGACAAGAGGACGTTTAATGCCTGATTTCCTGTCTTTTATCAGCGAAATACTGTGGGGCTCGGTAATGATTTACCTGCTCCTTGGCTGTGGTATCTGGTTTACATGGAGAACCGGCTACATCCAGTTTCGCTACATCCGTCAGTTTAGCAAAAGTCTGAAAGCAAGCCTGAAGCCGGGCGAAGGCGGATTAACCTCATTCCAGGTGCTGTGCATCAGCCTGGCCGCGCGCGTCGGCAGCGGTAACCTGGCTGGCGTGGCGCTGGCGATTACCGTCGGCGGCCCCGGCGCGGTGTTCTGGATGTGGGTTGCGGCGATTATCGGCATGGCGAGCAGCTTTGCCGAATGCTCGCTGGCACAGCTCTACAAAGAACGTGACGCTAACGGGCAGTTCCGCAGCGGGCCCGCCTGGTATATGACGCGCGGACTGGGCATGCGCTGGATGGGCGTGCTCTTCTCCCTGTTCCTGCTGCTCGCCTACGGGCTCATCTTCAATACCGTGCAGGCCAACTCCATGGCACACGCATTGAACTATGCATTCGACGTTCCCCTCAACTTCACCGGCGTCGTGGTGGCCTTCTTCGCCCTGCTGGTCATGATGCGCGGCATGAAAGGCGTGGCGCGGCTTAGCCAGTGGCTGGTGCCGCTGATGGGACTGGTGTGGGTCGTCACCTGCCTGCTGATCTCGCTGTGGCATATCGGGGAAATGCCCGAGATCATCAACATGATTATTCGCAGCGCCTTTGGCCTGCAAGAAGCGGCGGCAGGTGCCGTCGGCTACAGCGTCAGCCAGGCGATTACCAGCGGCTTCCAGCGCAGCATGTTCTCCAACGAAGCGGGGATGGGGTCCACGCCTAACGCCGCTGCCGCCGCGGCCTCCTTCCCTCCTCACCCGGCGGCGCAGGGCATCGTACAAATGATTGGCGTGCTGATTGATACCATCGTTATCTGTAGCGCCAGCGCGATGGTTGTACTGTTGTCGGGCCACGGCACCAAAACCACGGGCTATGACGGTATTCAGCTTATCCAGCACGCAATGAGCGTGTTGGTTGGCAGTTGGGGCGCCAGTTTTGTGGCAATCGTGATGATCATGTTTGCTTTTACGTCGATCGTCGCTAACTACGTTTACGCCGAAAACAATCTGATCTTCCTACGCTGCAACAAACCCTGGGCCATCTGGCTGCTGCGTATTGGGACTCTGTTGATGGTGGTTATCGGCAGCCAGCTCAGCTTGCCTGTCGTCTGGCAGATGGCTGACGTGATTATGGCGCTGATGGCAATCACCAACTTGTCGGCCATTTTGCTGCTGTCACCGGTGGTCAGAATCATCGCCCGAGATTACCTACGCCAGCGTAAACTTGGCGTCACGCCGGTGTTCGATCCCGACTATTATCCGGAGATCGCCCACCAGCTCGCGCCGGAAAGTTGGGATCAACCGCCGCGCCAATAGCAGCAATCGATCACCTGCGGCCCTTTTTTTGTTAAAGTTGCGTGAAATTTTCTGCAAGGACTGGATATGCTGATTCTGATTTCTCCTGCTAAAACGCTCGACTACCAAAGCCCGCTGGCCACCACGCGCTATACCCAGCCGATGCTGCTAGAGCACTCTCAGCAGCTGATTGGCGTTGCGCGCAAGCTCTCAGCGCCGCAGATTAAAGCGCTAATGGGGATTAGCGACAAGCTGGCGGATTTAAACGCCACCCGCTTCCACGACTGGCACCCGGACTTCACGCCGGAGAACGCCCGCCAGGCGATTCTGGCGTTTAAAGGCGATGTTTACACCGGGCTCAAGGCGGAAACCTTCAGCGAAGCCGATTTTGACTTCGCCCAGAAGCACCTGCGCATGCTCTCCGGCCTGTATGGCGTGCTGCGTCCACTGGATCTGATGCAGCCTTATCGTCTGGAAATGGGGATTCGTCTTGAGAACCCGCGCGGGAAAGATCTGTATCAGTTCTGGGGAGAGGAAATCACCCATACGCTGAACGCCGCGCTGCACGAGCAGGGCGACGATATCGTGGTGAATCTGGCATCAGATGAGTACTTCCGCTCGGTGAAGCCGAAAGCGCTGAAAGGAACAATCATTAAGCCGGTATTCCTCGATGAGAAAAACGGCAAGTTTAAGGTGATTAGCTTCTACGCCAAAAAGGCGCGCGGGCTGATGAGCCGCTACATCATTGAGAATCGTCTGTCGAAACCAGAGCAACTGACCGGGTTTGATAGCGAAGGGTATTTCTTTGATGAGGAAAGTTCGAGCGCCGAAGAGTTAGTCTTCAAGCGCCACGAGCAGTAAGCAGGTCGCCCAGCAGGGCGACCTGCTTACTTAATTAATGACGCCCCGGCGGTGGGCGATGATCGTCACCGTGGCCGTGGTTATCATGACCGTGGTCATCGTGGCGATTGTCATGATGGTCATCGTGCCCACGATTATCGTGATGCGGCGGTGGCGGCGTGTGGGCATGCCAGCGGTTGTCGCGCCATTCATAGTGATCGTTCCACCAGCCGTGGTCGCGCCAGTGTCCGCCGTCCCAGTAGCGACCGTTATTGTCCTGGTCGCCAATTTGCAGCTTCACGGCCGGAACCAGCGTAATCTCTGCGGCCTGGGTGATAACCGGAGCCGCCAGCACCATTGCCAGTGCAAACATCGCAGGTTTTAACATGGGTAACTCCTTGGTTCTTCGTTCGCCAGTATGGCCGATGAAGAGAGCTTACCGCCGTGGAACCCGCGTTGTTATTCTCCGCAATCCTATAGTGTAACCACCCGCATTTATTGGGAAATTCTCCTTTTTCCCTGCCGAATTTCTGCATAATTTCTCCCTGATTCCCCCTCCCTGCAGGAAGGGGAAACGGAGACATTACGCCTTGCTCATCATCAGATTACGCAGCGCAGCGTAGTCGGCCGGCAGGTTGTGCGACAGCAGCGACAGATCGGCGCGATCCGCCAGCGCTTTTGGCAGCGGCAGCGTTTCATCGAGGATCTCTTCCACACTTTCCTTAAATTTCGCCGGATGCGCGGTGCCGAGGAACAGGCCGTATTCACCCGGTTGCAGTTGGTCACGCAGCGCGCGGTAGGCAATCGCCGCATGGGGTTCAGAGGTGTAGCCCAACCCTTGCAGCTCACGCATGGTCGCTTTGGTGGTTTCATCGTCCACCGCCGCATAGCCCAGCTCGTTCAAACGCCAGATTTTACGGCGGAACAGCTCTTCCACACGCGGCCAGTTATTCGGCTGGCTGACGTCCATGGCGTTGGACAACGTCGCCTGAGTGGCTTTCGGTGCCCACTTGCCGTCCTGCAGGAAGCGCGGCACGGTGTCGTTGGCGTTGGTCGCGGCGATAAAGCGTTTCACCGGCAGGCCGAGCGACTTGGCCAGCAGGCCCGCGGTCAGATCGCCAAAGTTACCGCTTGGCACGGAAATCACCAGCTGGTTACGCGCTTCCTGCGGCAGCTGCGCCACCGCTTCGAAGTAGTAGCAGATCTGCGCCAGCAGGCGGCTGATGTTGATGGAGTTGGCGGAGTTCAGCCCCAGCGCGACTTTCAGCTCTTCGTCATCGAACGCCTGCTTCACCAGCGCCTGACAGGCGTCGAAGTCACCGTCGATCGCCACGGTTTCAATGTTGCCACCGAGGGTGCAGAACAGTTTTTCCTGCAGCGGGCTGATTTTGCCGCGCGGATACAGAATCACCACTTTGACGTTCGGCAGACCGTAGAAGGCGTGCGCCACGGCGGCGCCGGTATCGCCAGAGGTCGCCGTCAGGATAGTCACCGGCTTATCGCCTGCGATATGGGTCAGCATCTGCGCCATAAAGCGACCGCCGAAGTCTTTGAACGCCAGGGTCGGGCCGTGGAACAGTTCGAGACAGCCGATGTCGTCCTGCACCTTGTTAACCGGCGCCGGGAAGGTGAACGCCGTCGCGATACGCGCGGCAAGCTCGGCTTCCGGGATCTCGTCGCCGATAAACGCGGAGAGAATTTTCGCGCTGCGGGTGACGAAATCCTGTGTCAGCAGGTCATCAATGTCGGTCAGGCTGAATTCCGGTAAATCTAACGGAAAAAACAGCCCCTGTTGCTTGCCAAGCCCTTGAGTAACGGCCTGCGCGAAGCTGACCTGCTCATTGTGATCTTTTAAGTTATAGAGTTTCATCGATTATCCCACTACTCGTGCGCCCGCCGTGTCCAGCCGGCAAATATGAACGAAGCCTTCTTGATTCTGCAAATAATGCTGACCGAGCCAGTCCGCCACGCGCTGCGCGGTCTCGGTTTTGTCACACAGGGCAAACAGCGTCGGCCCGGAGCCGGAGATGCCACAAGCCACGGCGCCAATGCCGGCCACCGCCTGACGTGCTTCGCTGAACCCCGGTAACAGTTTGGTCCGGTACGGCTCGGCAATCACGTCCTTCATCAGTTTTGCCGCCAGCTGCGGCTGGCGGGAATAACAGGCGTGAATAAAGCCCGCCAGATGACGACCGTGAGCCACGCAGTCCTGGCGACGATACTGAGCCGGCAGAATCGCCCGCGCTTCCGCGGTAGAGACCTTAATGCCCGGATAGGCTAGCACCCATAGCCAGTCGTCAAAGCACGGCACCTGCTGGCTGATAATATCGTTCTCTTCAATCATCAGCTGCATCCCGCCGAGATAGCACGGCGCGACGTTGTCGTAATGTACGCTGCCGGAAATACGCCCTTCCAGCTCGCCCATCAGGGCCAGCATCCGGGTTTCATCCAGCGGCCTGCCGCAGTGTTCATTCATCGCCACCAGCGCAGCGACCACGGAACAGGCGCTGGAACCCAGCCCTGAACCAATCGGCATGTTTTTTTCCAGCGTCATCGCCACCGGGATCTCTTTACCAATCTCCTGGCAGAAGCGCTCCCAACATTGGTAAACGATGTTCTCGCGCGGTTCGCTCGGCAGTTTATCCGCAAAGCGCCCTAAATTTTGCAGGCTGAAACGGTCTGCCGCCTCAACCGATACGTTGTCGCCCAGTAGGCTGCCGTCAACCGGCGTGACGGCGGCACCCAGTACATCAAACCCGACGCTCATATTGGCACTGGAAGCCGGGGCATACACCTTAACCATTTTAAACTCCTAACTTCCATGACAATGTGCGCAGAAGATCGGCAAATACCCCTGCCGCCGTAACATCGTTGCCTGCGCCATAGCCGCGCAGCACCAGCGGCAGCGGCTGATAGTAGTGGCTGTAAAACGCCAGCGCGTTCTCGCCGTTTTTCACTTTGAACAGCGGGTCGTTGCCGTCAACGGCGGCAATTTTCACCCGGCAGACGCCGTCTTCTTCGATGTTGCCAACATAGCGCAGCACTTTGCCTTCATCACGCGCTTTCGCCACGCGGGCGGAAAATTCATCGTCGAGCTGCGGCAGACGCGCCATAAAGCTCTCAGTATCGCCGGTGGCGTCAAAACTTTCAGGCAGCACCGATTCGACCACAATATCACTCAACTCGAGGCTACGCCCGGTTTCGCGTGCCAGGATCAGCAGCTTACGCGCCACGTCCATACCCGAGAGATCATCACGCGGATCCGGTTCGGTATAGCCCATCTCACGCGCCACCTTGGTTGCCGCCGACAGGCTCATGCCTTCGTCCAGCTTGCCAAAGATAAACGACAGTGAGCCGGAAAGAATGCCGGAGAAGCGCTGTAGCTCATCGCCCGCGTTGAGCAGGTTTTGCAGGTTTTCAATGACCGGCAGCCCCGCCCCGACGTTGGTGTCGTAGAGGAATTTACGGCGCGATTGGCCAGCCGCGTGACGCAACTGGTGGTAGTAGTCCATCGACGAAGTGTTGGCCTTTTTGTTCGGCGTCACCACGTGGAAACCTTCGCGCAGGAAGTCGGCGTACTGATCGGCTACAGCCTGGCTGGAGGTACAGTCAACGATCACCGGGTTCAGCAGATGATACTCTTTCACCAGACGAATCAGACGCCCCAGGTTAAATGGCTCTTTCGCTTCCGCAAGCTCCGCCTGCCAGTTTTCCAGGTTCAGCCCATGCACGCTGGTCAGCAGCGCGCGGGAGTTCGCCACGCCGCAGACGCGCAGGTCGATGTGCTTTTTCTTCAGCCACGCCTGCTGGCGTTTGATCTGCTCGAGCAGCGCCCCGCCGACGCCGCCGACGCCCACCAGGAAGACTTCGATCACCTGATCGGTGTTAAACAGCATCTGATGCGTGACGCGAACGCCCGTGGTGGCGTCGTCGTTGTTGACCACGACGGAGATTGAACGCTCAGAGGAACCCTGGGCAATCGCTACGATGTTGATGTTAGCGCGGGCCAGCGCGGCAAAGAACTTCGCCGAGATGCCGCGCAGCGTGCGCATACCATCGCCAACAACGGAGATGATCGCCAGACGCTCCATGATCGACAGCGGCTCCAGCAGTTCTTCTTTCAGCTCCAGATAGAACTCATCTTCCATCGCCTTCTTCGCCCGCGCACAGTCGCTCTGCGGCACGCAGAAGCTAATGCTGTACTCGGATGAGGATTGGGTAATCAGCACCACGGAGATGCCCGCGCGCGACATGGTGGCAAACACGCGAGCCGCCATGCCAACCATCCCTTTCATGCCCGGACCGGAGACGTTGAACATCGCCATATTATTCAGGTTGGAGATGCCCTTAACCGGCAGCGCATCATCATCGCTGCTGGCGCCGATTAGCGTACCTGGAGCCTGTGGATTGCCGGTGTTTTTAATCAAGCAAGGGATTTGGAACTGGGCGATAGGGGCAATGGTACGCGGGTGAAGGACTTTAGCGCCAAAGTAGGAAAGCTCCATTGCTTCCTGGTACGACATGCTCTTCAGCAGCACCGCGTCCGGCACCTGGCGCGGGTCGCAGGTATAAACGCCGTCGACGTCGGTCCAGATCTCGCAACAGTCTGCGCGTAAACAGGCGGCCAGCACGGCGGCGGAGTAGTCGGAGCCGTTACGCCCCAGCACCACCAGTTCACCTTTCTCGTTACCGGCGGTAAAGCCAGCCATCAGCACCATGTGGTCCGCCGGGATCTGGCTGGCGGCAATACGGCGGGTAGATTCAGCAATATCGACTGTCGATTCAAGGTAGTGGCCAACGGCCAGCAATTTCTCAACCGGGTTAATCACCGTTACCTTGTGGCCACGGGCGCTCAGCAGCCCCGCCATGATGGCGATAGAAAGCTTCTCGCCGCGGCAGATCAGGCCAGCGTTGACGCTGTCCGGACACTGACCGAGCAGGCTGATGCCGTGGAGAATATGTTTGATCTGGGCAAATTCGAGCTCAACGGCCGCCTTCAGTTCCGCCAGCGGAAAACCCGGCTGGGCGGTAGCAAGCCCTTGAAGAAGTTCAGCAAAGATACGTTCGGCGTCGGCGATGTTGGTCAGCGCGTCCTGGCCGCCAATGGTTTTTTCAATCATCGCCACCAGATGGTTGGTGATTTTTGCCGGGGCAGAGAGCACGGTTGCTACCTGCCCCTGCCTGGCGTTGCTTTCCAGGATATCGGCAACACGCAGAAACCGTTCCGCATTTGCCACTGATGTACCGCCGAACTTCAAGACTCGCATGGTTTTTACCCCTTGATCTTCAGTCGAAAAAAAAGCCCGCACTGTTCAGGTGCGGGCTTTTTTCTGTGTTTCCTGTACGCGTCAGCCCGCACCGTTACCTGTGGTAATAGTGGTGGTGGTAATGGTCATAATGCTGCTGATGCGAATCATGGATGTTGTGTGCTCTGTCATTTAGCTGTCTGTGCCTTATACCCCTATTGGTTAAAGTATCTGGCCCACTAAGTCAATGAATTTCTAACTTCGTCACGTTTCGCAATCAATTCACATCCGCCCGTTCATTCGCCGAAAAACCACCACAACGGGCATAAGTTTTGCAAAATACCAACCAATAACACCATACGAAAATACAATGACAGAATTTTACTCTGTCATATTTTTTTCAATATCATGCAGCAAACGATGCAACATTGCCGTATCGCGTTGCTCAAGTAAGCCAATACGTTGTTGCAGCCAATCGGCCAGTTTTACATCTCCGGCTACCTCGAGCCGCTCAAGCAATTTGCTGATACGCGCCCTTAACGCAATCAGCTGATTTTCGTCACCTGTCGTTGCTGTGGAGTTCGCGTTTTGTAACAGCGACGAAAGCTGATAACAATACACCATCACCGCCTGTCCCAGATTCAGCGACGGATAATCCGCCACCATGGGTACACCGGTTAACACATCCGCTAACGCCAGTTCATCATTGGTTAACCCGGAATCCTCACGGCCAAACACCAGCGCGGCATGGCCCATCCACTGCGCTTTTTCTGTCAACATCGGCACCAGTTCCTGCGGCGTGGCGTAATAGTGGAATCGGGCACGGCTACGCGCGGTAGTCGCCACGGTGAAATCCACATCGTGCAGCGCATCCGCCAGCGTTGGGTAACAGGTAATACCGTCAAGGATGTCGGTAGAGCCATGAGCCACCCATCGCGCGGCGGGTTCCAGGTGCGCAACGCTATCAACGATGCGCATGTCATTAAATCCCATCGTTTTCATGGCGCGGGCGGCGGCACCGATATTTTCGGCTCTTGCTGGTGAAACCAGCACAATAGATAAGCGCATTTAAAGTTCTCTTAACTTACTGTTCTCAGGCAACAATGTGATGTACATCAACATATTGCGCAGCGCGAATTTACAAAAATGCAACAAAAATCACTGAAATGATGTTTCATAACATATAAAAAACGCTAAACTATTCAGTGCGAAATCTTTCGTTTTATATGTTAACAGATAGCAGATATCTTACTGTTTATATGAACTATTTCGATTCGCACCTTGTGATAGTAATTGGATTCATCACATTTATCAGTTAACCTGTGCAACTACTTGAGTTGTGGAAAAAATGTGATAGGCGTTATCATTCCAAAGCGATGATTTCACCAAACTGTTAACGTGCTACAATTGAATTTGATATATGTCAACGAAGCGTAGGTTTATTGGCGGTCTGGTGTCTCTTTGCCTGTTATGTTGCTGTTAAAATGGTTAGGATGACAACCGTTTTTGACACTGTCGGGTCCAGAGGGAAGAGTACCCACGACCAAGCTAATGATGTTGTTGACGTTGATGGAAAGTGCATCAAGAACGCAATTACGTACTTTAGTCACGTTACGCCGATCATGTTAATTTTCGACATGCATCAGGCAGGTCAGGGACTATTGGTACTTCCTGTTTCGATTTAGTTGGCAATTTAGGTAGCAAACATGCAGACCCCGCACATTCTTATCGTTGAAGACGAGTTGGTAACACGCAACACGTTAAAAAGTATTTTCGAAGCAGAAGGCTACGATGTTTTCGAAGCGACCGATGGCGCGGAAATGCATCAGATCCTGTCTGAAAATGATATCAACCTGGTAATCATGGATATCAACCTGCCGGGGAAAAACGGCCTTCTGCTGGCGCGCGAACTGCGTGAGCAAGCAAACGTCGCCCTGATGTTCCTGACCGGCCGCGACAATGAAGTCGACAAGATCCTCGGTCTGGAAATTGGTGCTGATGATTACATCACCAAGCCGTTCAACCCGCGTGAACTGACTATCCGTGCACGTAACCTGCTGTCCCGTACCATGAACCTGGGTGCCGTCAGCGAAGAACGCCGTAGCGTAGAAAGCTACAAGTTCAACGGCTGGGAGCTGGACATCAACAGCCGCTCTCTGGTGAGCCCGAACGGTGAACAGTACAAGCTGCCGCGCAGTGAATTCCGCGCCATGCTGCACTTCTGCGAAAACCCGGGCAAGATTCAGTCTCGCGCTGAACTGCTGAAGAAAATGACGGGCCGTGAGCTGAAGCCGCACGACCGTACGGTTGACGTGACCATTCGTCGCATCCGTAAACATTTCGAGTCTACGCCGGATACGCCGGAAATCATCGCCACCATTCACGGCGAAGGTTACCGCTTCTGCGGCGAGCTGCAGGAATAAGAAAACAAAACGGCGCGTTAAGCGCCGTTTTTTTTGCTCCCTACTTTACCGCGGTACCCCACGGCATAATCGGTACGGCGCTAATCGCGTTTTTTGGCGAACCGTCTACCACCTTGTCGGAATAGGCCAGATAGGCGAGCACGTTGCGTTTTTCGTCATAGAAACGCACAACCTGTAGCGATTTAAACACCAGCGACGTGCGCTTTTTAAAGACCACATCGCCGTCCGCTTTACCGCTCTTAATTTTGTCGCTGAGCTCAACCGGGCCAATCTGCTGACAGGAAATGGCGGCATCCGAGGTATCCTCAGCCAGCCCCAGCCCGCCTTTAATGCCGCCCGTCTTCGCCCGGCTGACATAGCAGGTCACGTTTTTGACATCGGGGTCGTCAAAGGCCTCCACCACGATTTTATGATCCGGCCCAAACATTTTGAATACCGTATCCACAGAACCAATCTGCTCCGCGTGAACCGCCAGGCTGGAGACGCCGAGTAACAGACCTGCCATTAATTTCTTGTATTTCATATTGTTACCATTTCCGTCGATTGAGTTGTGTGATTATTCAACATCTAATTAGAAAGTATTTAAAGATCACAGCTTTACAAAAAATAGCGCCAAATCTTATGTAAAAACGCATTTATGCATAAAAAAAACACTGAATGCTAAAACAGCAAAAGATGCTATTATCCGCTACTTTGGTAACAGGCACATAAGATTTTAAGGATGAGGGCACTTTATGGATCAGGCTGGAATTATTCGCGATCTCCTCGTTTGGCTAGAAGGGCACCTGGATCAGCCTTTATCGCTGGATAATGTGGCGGCAAAAGCGGGTTATTCTAAATGGCACCTGCAACGCATGTTCAAAGATGTCACCGGCCATGCCATCGGCGCTTACATTCGCGCCCGCCGTCTGTCTAAATCTGCCGTCGCACTGCGTCTGACTGCGCGTCCTATCCTGGATATCGCGCTGCAGTATCGTTTTGACTCCCAACAGACTTTCACCCGCGCGTTTAAAAAGCAGTTTACGCTGACGCCGGCGCTGTATCGTCGCTCGCCGGACTGGAGCTCCTTCGGGATGCGTCCACCGCTGCGCCTGGGTGAGTTCACGATGCCAAAATACGAATTCATCACCCTACCGACTACCCACCTGGTGGGCGTGACCCAGAGCTATACCTGCAAGCTGGAAGAGATTTCCGACTTCCGTCAGCAAATGCGTGTCCAGTTCTGGACCGATTTCCTTGGCAACTCGCCCTCTATTCCGCCAATGCTGTACGGGCTGCATGAACCACGCCCGAGCCTCGAAAAAGATGATGAGCAGGAAGTGTTCTACACCACGGCGCTCACACCGGAGCTGGCTAACGGTCACATCAACGATGCCCATCCGGTCACGCTGGAAGGCGGCGAGTACGTGATGTTCACCTATGAAGGGCTGGGAACAGGCCTGCAGGAGTTTATCCTGACGCTGTACGGCACCTGCATGCCAATGCTCAACCTGACCCGCCGTAAGGGCCAGGATATCGAACGCTTCTTCCCACAGGACGAAGCACGGCATCAGGAACCGCCAATTATGCTGCGCTGCGAGTACCTGATCCCGATTCGTCGCTAACGTTGTAGCTCATCCAGAGCAGGGGTATCAAGATGTGAGATATCCCCTGCCGTTTCCACCACCCATCCCGGCGCCAGCCACAGGCTTTCCTGGTAGTCCACCCGCGAGATAGAACAGTTACGCAGACGCAGACGACGCTCCGCGTGCGCGGGCAACCCCAGAATCGTGCTCACCAGACAGCCCAGCGCAATGCCGTGGCTCACCAGCAACGGACGGCTGCCCGATGGGAGATCCAAACACGCAGCCAGTGCCGCGTGCATACGCTCGCTCAGCTCCTGCATCGACTCGCCCTGCGGAATACGACCATCCGGCGTGCCGTTAACCACCAGCCGACGCCATTCCTCTTCTTCTGGCGTCAGAGAATCAAGATGACGTTGCTCCAGCACGCCCATATCCAGCTCACGCAGGCGCGCGTCCAGGGTCACGCCGCAGCCGCAAGCATCGGCAATGATCTCGGCGGTACGGCGCGTACGGCCCAGATCGCTGGCGATAACATGGGTAATGCCGTAGGTGCGCACACGCTCACCCACCTGCACCGCCTGCTGCTCTCCTTTAGCCGTCAGGGGGCTATCGGACTGGCCTTGAATACGCCGCTCGGCGTTCCAACGAGTTTCGCCATGGCGAACAAGATATACCTGTAACATGTTTTTTATCCGTTATACTGCGATGACATTTTATTATCTGAGTTGTGTAGATTATGCATCAAGTTGTCTCCGCTACCACCAATCCTGCTAAAATTCAGGCAATTCTTGCGGCTTTTGAGCTGATTTTTGGCGAAGGATCCTGTCAAATCGACGCCATCTCCGTCGATACGGGCGTCCCAGAGCAGCCCTTCGGCAGTGAAGAAACCCGCACCGGCGCGCGTAATCGCGTCACCAATGCCAAAGCCGCGCGCCCGGATGCAGATTTTTGGGTGGCGATTGAAGCCGGAATTGATGAAGGTGCGACCTTTAGCTGGGTGGTGATTGAAAGCCGCAGCCAGCGTGGCGAGGCGAGGTCCGCAACGCTCCCGCTGCCAGAGATTATTCTCGAGCAGGTGCGGGCGGGCGAAGCGCTCGGCCCGGTGATGTCGAAGTACACCGGCATCGATAAAATTGGTAATAAAGAAGGGGCGATTGGCGTCTTCACCGCCGGCGTGCTGACCCGCAGCAGCGTATACCACCAGGCGGTCGTGCTGGCGTTAAGCCCGTTCCATAACGCACTCTACCGCCAGTAGGCCTGAGAAGGCTTAGCCGCCATCAGGCACAACGGTGCGTATTGCCGGATAGCGGCTACGCCTTATCCGGCCTGGCGCTGCGTTTTAGGCAGGGTTTGTTCCAGCCACTGGCGCAGCTCTACCGGCGCCGATTTGAGACTGTTCGATCCACGGGTGATCGTGGCGATCCCCGCCCCCAGCTCATTTTTAAGCTCGCGCTGGCTCATTTCACCGCGCAGCAGTTCTTCAATAATCCGCACGCGGGTGCCCAGCGCTTCGCGCTCGTCCGGGGTCATCATTAAATTAAGCAGCGGCAGAGCAAGGTCGTCGGTATATGCCAGACGCAGAAGCTCAACAAAGCGAAGCCACTCCTGGTTGCGCTGCTCAGCTACCGTCGCTGAATAAGGGGATTGTTGGGTCATGTCAGGCCACCATGTTATGCATGTACTCTTAAACGAGTACAAGCATAACACAGGTCTAACCTATCAGTAACGTCGTTGCCATTCATTACTGCTGAGCACGTCTTCTTTCTGGCCCATAAAGTGCCGATAGTAGGCGTCGTAGGCCAGCACGTTTTTGACATAACTGCGCGTTTCCGAGAACGGAATACTCTCGATAAACGCCACCGCATCAATACGCCCGGCGCTGTTGCCAAGCCAGGTGCGTACGCGCCCCGGCCCGGCGTTATACGCCGCCGAAGCGAAAATGCGGTTATTTTCAAACTGCTGATAGACATACTGCAAATAGCTGGTGCCAATATTGATGTTGGTTTCAGGATCCAGCAGCTGCGCCGGATTGCTGTAACCCGGCAGATTAAACATCTTCACCGTATGGGTCGCGGTACCCGGCATAATCTGCATCAGGCCGCTCGCGCCGACCGGTGATTTTACCTTCGGGTTCCACGCGCTTTCCTGACGCGCGATCGCCATGGCGTAGCTCTGCGGGATGTCTTTACCGGAGGTATAACGCACAAACAGGTCGTTATATGCCAGCGGGAAGCGTTCTTGCAGGTTATCCCACAGTTTACCCGCAATCGTGGCCTGCACGCTCAGATCCCACCAGTGTTGATCGAAAGCGTAACGCGCTAACTGTGCCTGCTCCGTCTGGCTACGGCTACTCACCAGGTTGGCCCACTCGCTGCGCGCCGTATTGTCCTGATTCCAGTACATTAACTCGCGTACGCGCGCCATTTCCGCCCCGCTGGTCAGCGCGGAGGAGATTGCCCCCGGCGCTTTCTCTACCCGCAGCGCATAAGGTTCGCCCAGACGCTGCGCGGCAACCATCGGATAGAAACCGCGCTGCTGCATCAGCGACAACAAGATGCTGCGCGCTTCGTCATCACGGCCCCGCTCCATCAGCAGATCGGCCTGCCAGTAACGCCATTCATCTTTCTCTTTCGCTTCCATCGGCAGCCGCGCCAACCACGTATTCAAACCAGAACGGTCTCCGGTGCCGAGCGCCATACGCACCCGGCGCTCAACCAACGAGGTTGACTGCGAACGCATAATGGCATCATCACGCCAGCGCGCCTGTTCGTCGGTCACATCCGATCCCATCAGACGCCAGGCAACGGTATCGCGCAGCTCCTGAGCTTGTTCGTCATTGAGCTGCTGCGCCTGAACCAGCGTCGGAATCATCAAGCGCGCGTTTTCCACGTCCTGACGCGCGACGCTGGTAAACGCTACCGCCGCCAGTTGACGGGTGAAATCCGTCGCCCCGGTTGTACGCGCAAAGGTCAGCACGGTATTTGGGTTATTGGCCAAATCAGTAATCGCCGTCGCGATAGTTTGATACTCGGCGGGCATTTGCGAGGCCAGTGCTTTCACCAGACCTGTGTTACCCGCCTTCATGGCCAGACGAATGCGTTCAAGGTACGCCAACGGATCCTGCGTGCCGGATGCTCGCCAGGCGCTGAACAGCGGATCGCAGGCGTTAGGCCGACTCTGTCCGGTCAGCCACAGCGTTTTTGCGCCCTCCCAGGCCCCCTGGGTATCACCCACATTGTATTTGGCATAGTAATAGTTGCACTGCGCTTCGGCGGTGCCTGGCTTATCAGGGCTAAAGGCCAGCAGGCCGCGCCAGTCTTGTCGGCGCGCGAGTTCGTTGACGAAGCGGTTTTTTAGGGTTCGTGCTGGCGGCAGCGTCGGGTTAGCCTGCACGAAGCGAGTTACCGTTAGCGTCGGGGTATTCATGAGATCGCCTGTAATCTGGCGGTACTCCAGGTAAGGATACAAAGGGTAATCCCGCAGAGTCGGCATCAGTTGCTCGACCACGTCCATCTGGCGGTTATCCCAGGCCTGTTTGATTTGCGCATAGCGGCTACGTTGTTGATCCAGCGAATCGGCGCGGGCTACGCTACTGATTGTCAACAGGCAGACACTGGCTGCCAGCAGACGCCACGTAAATTGTTGGGCTTTTTGCACAAGCTCTTCCTCATTGTCACGTTACGTCGGTGCAGCATCATGCCGCGTAATCATTTGATGCTAACGACTGATCGACCAATGCGCCACGCCATGAACACTTTTTTACGTTTTATCTGCGATACCGCACAGCAGAATTTGCCTGCTGGGATTGGGCGGGGAAAACAGCTACACTTCGCCTTTGAAAAACTCTATTCATCACGATAAAAAAGAGGCGAAGTCCACGTGGCTCAATTCGTTTATACCATGCATCGTGTCGGCAAAGTGGTTCCGCCGAAACGTCATATTCTGAAAAACATCTCGCTGAGCTTCTTCCCTGGCGCAAAAATCGGTGTTCTGGGTCTGAACGGCGCTGGTAAATCTACCCTGCTAAGAATCATGGCTGGTATCGATACCGATATCGAGGGCGAAGCGCGTCCGCAGCCAGGTATCAAGATTGGCTACCTGCCGCAGGAACCGCAGCTGAACCCTGAGCATACCGTCCGTGAATCCGTTGAAGAAGCGGTGGCCGAAGTGGTTAACGCGCTGAAAGGCCTGGATGAAGTGTATGCCAAGTACGCTGAACCGGACGCCGACTTCGATAAGCTGGCCGCGCAACAGGGCAAGTTTGAAGAGATTATTCAGGCGCACGACGGTCACAACCTGAACGTGCAGCTCGAACGTGCCGCTGATGCGCTGCGTCTGCCGGACTGGGATGCGAAAATCGCGAACCTCTCCGGTGGTGAACGCCGCCGCGTGGCGCTGTGCCGCCTGCTGCTGGAAAAACCAGACATGCTGCTGCTCGACGAACCGACGAACCACCTGGATGCGGAATCCGTGGCGTGGCTGGAACGCTTCCTGCACGACTTCGAAGGCACCGTTGTGGCAATTACCCACGACCGTTACTTCCTCGACAACGTCGCCGGCTGGATCCTGGAGCTGGACCGCGGTGAAGGTATTCCATGGGAAGGCAACTACTCTTCCTGGCTGGAACAGAAAGATCAGCGTCTGGCGCAAGAAGCTTCTCAGGAAGCCGCTCGTCGTAAATCGATTGAGAAAGAGCTGGAGTGGGTGCGTCAGGGCGCGAAAGGCCGTCAGTCCAAGGGTAAAGCCCGTCTGGCGCGCTTTGAGGAGCTGAACAACACCGAATACCAGAAACGTAACGAAACCAACGAACTGTTTATTCCACCTGGCGCACGTCTGGGGGATAAAGTGGTTGAAGTGACCAACCTGCGTAAGTCCTACGGCGACCGCCTGCTGATCGACGACCTGACCTTCTCCGTACCGAAGGGCGCTATCGTCGGGATCATCGGGCCGAACGGCGCGGGTAAATCGACGCTGTTCCGCATGATGTCCGGCCAGGAACAGCCAGACAGCGGTTCTATCACCCTGGGTGAAACGGTGAAACTGGCATCTGTGGACCAGTTCCGTGACGCAATGGATAACAGCAAGACCGTGTGGGAAGAAGTGTCCGGCGGTCTGGATATCATGCGTATCGGCAACACCGAGATGCCAAGCCGCGCCTACGTTGGCCGCTTTAACTTCAAAGGCACCGACCAGGGCAAACGCGTAGGCGAGCTGTCCGGTGGTGAACGTGGTCGTCTGCACCTGGCGAAGCTGCTGCAGGTTGGCGGTAACGTCCTGCTGCTCGATGAACCAACCAACGACCTGGATATCGAAACCCTGCGCGCGCTGGAAAACGCCCTGCTGGAGTTCCCGGGCTGTGCGATGGTTATCTCGCACGACCGCTGGTTCCTGGACCGTATCGCGACCCACATTCTGGACTACCAGGATGAAGGTAAAGTGGAGTTCTTCGAAGGTAACTTCACCGAATACGAAGAGTACAAGAAACGCACGCTGGGCGCTGACGCGCTGGAGCCGAAGCGTATCAAGTACAAACGTATCGCGAAATAATACCGTTAAGGCGAATGATAAAAATCATTCGCCTTTTTATTAAAAACAAATCATCATTTATTCAACAAATAAATCCCGCCCCTATATATATAAACCTTTCATAACCTCACCAAATATTATCAATAATATTCACCGCAATTCGTCCCCATCAACATTGAGATATATTAACCACTGTGTTAAAAATACATTCCCGATAGCGGTGAGCCTTATAACCCAGTCAAATTCGCACCAATTATAAACATATATATTCCATACAAATAATTAATGACAATCACAAGGATTTGATATGTCTTATTACAGCTGTTTTATCTCACCTGATTGATATTGAATTGATAATGGTTAAATAAGATATATTTCATATATAAATTCATTGGACGTACACCGCCAGACTATGAAGAGACTTTTACCACGCACTTTATTTTTAACGCGTAAACTGCGAATTATCCGCCAACAAGGATGGAGCCGGGTTCAACGTTTAGCGCGACGCGGTCATCTGTGGCAATGGATGATCGTAGCCCCAATGGCATTATTAATTGTCTACCTGGCAATATTTAGCCAGCCACGCTTTGTGAGCGAATCAAAGGTCGCGGTAAAACGGCCTAATGAAATAGACAGCGCCAGCCTGAACGTTGGCCTGCTTCTGGGGGCATCTAACCCTTCATCCGTTGAGGATTCGCTGTATCTCAAAGAGTATATAAACTCTCCAGACATGCTGCATATTCTCGATAAGCAGCTCAATTTTCATCAGGCATTCGGCAACAGCGGCTGGGACTTCCTCTACCATTTACCCAAACATATCAGCGAGGAACGGTTTTTAAACTACTATCGCCAGCGATTAACCGTCGATTACGATGAAAAAAGCGGACTGCTGAGCATTGAAACACAAGGGTTTACACCGGAATTCGCCCTCGCTTTCAATCGTGCCATATTGCAGGAATCCGAGCGTTTTATTAATGAACTGTCTCACCGGATTTCCCGCGAGCAAATGCGGTTCGCTGAAGATCAACTCAAGGAGGCGCGCGCACATCTCAACGCCAGCAAACAGACGCTGCTCGCCTACCAAAATAGCCACAATATCCTTGATCCGCTGGCCTCGGCGGAAGCCGCAACGACTCTGGTGAATACGCTAATAGCGAAAAAAATCGAGATGGAAGCGGACTTACGTAATTTACGCACCTATCTGCGCCACGATGCGCCGCAGGTCATCAGCGCACAGAATGCCATTACCTCGCTTCAATCACAGATCGATCAGGAACAAAGTAAGATCACTGCGCCTGAAGGCAAAAAACTCAACAGCATGGCTGTGGATTTCGAAGAGATTAAATCTCAGGTGGCTTTTGATACCGATGTGTATGCACTCACGCTAAAAGCCATCGAAAAAACCCGCATTGAGAGCGCCCGTAAACTTAAAACACTGGCGACTATCAGCTCTCCTCAGCGTCCGCAGGAATCGACTTTCCCCGACGTACCTTATCTTCTGGCGAGTTGGTTGCTGGTCTGCTGCCTGCTGTTTGGTGTGACTAAACTGCTGCTGGCCATCATTGAAGATCACCAGGACTAACGTTAACGCCACCACGGAATCAGGTTTATTATGAAACGAGCACAATGCCTTTTTTTACTGCTGTTATTACAGGCAGGCACATCGTTTGCGGTCGGCGTGACGGCAAACCCGGAATTAACCGGCGCGGCGCCGCTTCCTTCAATACTCAATCCGCAGAATACAAACGCTGCCGCGACCAGCGGCTTCGATGAAACGCCTGTGCCGGTGCCGCAAGCAACGCTCAGCCGTATGTTTGGCGCACAGCTGTTTAACGGCACCTCCACCAATGAAGGGGCCAGCATCGGTTTTAACCCAAACTATATTGTCGGGCTCGGGGATACGATTCAGGTCCGGCTTTGGGGAGCATTTAACTTCGATGGCGCGCTCACGGTCGACCCGAAAGGCAATATCTTCGTTCCCAATATTGGCCCACTAAAAGTAACTGGCGTCCCCAATGGTCAACTCAATACGCTGGTGACGACCAAAGTAAAACAAGTTTACCAGTCTAACGTCAACGTCTATGCCTCTTTGCTTCAGGCTCAGCCGGTTAAGGTTTTTGTCACTGGTTTCGTCAAAAATCCGGGGCTCTACGGCGGCGTGGCGTCTGATTCCCTGCTGTCTTATCTCAGTAAGGCAGGCGGGGTAGACAGCGCGCGTGGCAGCTATGTTGATATCACCATTAAACGGGGGAAATCGACGCGCGCACATATCAATCTGTACGACTTCCTGCTCAACGGCACGCTTTCACTCTCACAATTTGCCGACGGTGACACCATTGTGGTTGGCCCGCGCAAGTACACCTTCAGCGTGGAAGGCGACGTCTATAACGGTTATGACTTTGAGTTCGCTAACGCTTCCATTCCGGTTGAGGAGGCGCTGAACTGGGCACGCCCTAAACCAGGCGCAACGCACTTCACCATTGTGCGACAACAGGGAACGGTTAAGCGGACGGAATACTACCCGCTAAGCAGCGCCCCCGGCAGAAGCCTGCAGGATGGCGACAAGCTCATCATCAGTTCCGACCGCTATGCTGGCACCATCCAGGTCCGTATTGAGGGGGCGCACTCCGGCGAACATGCGCTGGTGCTGCCATACGGGAGCACCATGAAACAGGTGTTATCGCAAATCCGCACCAACAGCATGTCGCAGATGGACAGCATCCAGCTTTATCGCCACTCAGTAGCGATAAGACAAAAAGAGATGCTCGACCTCTCATTGCAAAAGCTGGAAGAAGCCTCTCTGGCTTCCCAATCATCGACGCAGGAAGAAGCGCGTTTACGCGTTCAGGAAGCGCAGCTGGTCAGTCGCTTTGTCGCCAAAGCACGCAACGTGATCCCTAAAGGCGAAGTCGTACTCAACGAAAACAACATCGGTTCGGTACTGCTGGAAGATGGCGATGTCATCACCATACCGGAAAAAACCTCGCTGGTGATGGTGCACGGCTCAGTACTCTTCCCCAATGCGGTCAGTTGGGAAGATGGAATGGATGTGGATGATTATATTAAAAAATGTGGTGGTTTGACGCAAAAATCCGGCCAGTCAAAAATCATCGTCATTCGCCAGGATGGTGAAGCGGTGGATGCTGATGAGGTTAAAGACGTGAAGGCCGGCGATGAGATTATGGTGCTGCCGAAGTATGAATCGAAAAATATCGAAGTGACACGAGGTATTTCGACCATCCTCTACCAGCTGGCGGTTGCCGCCAAAGTGATCCTGGATCTGTAACGCCAGGGGCGTGGCGGGGGGAACCTCGCCACACGTTATTCCACCCAATACGGAAGCCGTTCAGGATGATAGGCATCTACTCTTCAGGGATCTGCCAGATCCCACACCTCGCGGTCTTCTTAGGCGAGGCCTATACCAAACTGTCGACATTTTCCCCGTTGTATGACGAGGTCAGTGCTATCGCCGTTTGGGGTGCCCGTCCTTCCGCACAGCGCCCCGTTGCGGAAGCGAAAAAAGTCGGATTACCGGTGTTACGCCTGGAGGATGGCTTTACACGCTCGCTTGGCCTTGGGGTCAATGGCGCGCCGCCTCTGTCAATAGTGATTGACGACCTCGGGATTTATTACGACGCCAGCCAACCGAGCCGGCTGGAAAAGCTGATTCAACACGAGGCCGTTGATTCCACGCTGAGAGAGGATGCGCTAAGGGCGATCGCCTTTATCGTCGACAACGATCTGTCAAAGTATAACCATGCCCCTCCCTTCACCGAGGATCACCCAGCAGGTGCCGTGCTGGTTATCGACCAGACCTACGGAGACGTTTCGGTCACGATGGGTGGAGCAACTGAAATACAGTTTGCCAGCATGCTCACCTGTGCCAAAGAAGAGCATCCCAATAGCGAAATCTGGGTGAAGACACATCCCGACGTGCTGACGGGAAAAAAGAAAGGCTATTTTTCTACGCTAACCGACGATCCGCACATCCGGCTCATTACCGACGATGTGAGTCCGCAATCGCTGATGCGTCAGGTAACGACGGTTTATACCGTGACCTCGCAATACGGCATCGAGGCGTTAATGGCGGGCAAAAAAGTCGTTTGCTTTGGTATGCCCTGGTATGCGGGATGGGGGCTGACCGACGATCGTCATCCGCAGGCCGACGAACTTGCCAGCAGGCGGGGACACGCCCCACTGACAGCGCTGGTCAGCGCCGCCTGGCTTCGTTATTCACGCTATATCCATCCCCATACCGGAAAATCCGCCACGCTATTTGAGGTACTGGCCTACCTCCAACGCAATCGGGCGCATCAGCTCGCCCGACCAGGCGTGCTCTGGGCACCTGGTATGACGTTGTGGAAAGCGAGTATTGTAAAGCCGTATTTAAAAACCTCAGCCAATCGCGTGAATTTTACTTTGCGCGGCCGTGATGCCACAGCCTGCGTGGTCTGGGGTGTTCTGGGTGAACAACGTTGGCAAGCCGAAGCGCTCAAACGCGATATTCCACTCTGGCGGATGGAGGACGGCTTCCTGAGATCCTCAGGGCTTGGTTCGGACTTACTGACGCCATTATCTCTGGTTCTCGATAAAACAGGGGTTTACTACGACGCCACGCGACCAAGCGACCTGGAAACACAGCTCAACCGCTCTCAGTTAACGCCAGAACAACGAGAGCGTGCCGAAGCGCTGCGCCAGCGGTTAGTCGAGAGTAAGCTCAGCAAATATAATGTTGGTCATTCCTGGCAATCTCCTCCCGCCGGAAATAAACGCATTCTGCTGGTTCCCGGGCAGGTTGAAAATGATGCTTCAATCGCCACGGGAACGCTCAGTATCCGCACCAACCGGGCGCTACTGCAAACGGTTCGCGATCGTAACCCGGATGCTTTCATTATCTACAAGCCTCATCCCGATGTGACCACCGGTAATCGTCCCGGTCAGATCCCTCAAGACGTTATGGCTGAACTGGCTGATTGCATCGCGCACGATGCCGACATTATCGACTGTATTCAACAGGCAGATGAACTGCATACCATGACCTCGCTGTCCGGGTTTGAGGCGCTGCTGCACGGCAAAATCGTCTACTGCTATGGACAGCCGTTTTACGCAGGCTGGGGGCTGACCATCGATGAACATCCTCATCCAAGGCGACAGCGGAAATTGATGCTGCAGGATCTTATCTATCATGCTCTGGTGGCTTATCCCACTTACATTCACCCGCAGGAACACCACGTCATGTCGGTAGAAGAGGCGGCTGAGTGGCTGATGGGGCAGGCTCGCCCGGAGATCGCGATGCGCAAAAAAACCAACCGACTGACACGGCTAGGACGAAAAGCCATCAATCTCTATCGCATAAAATTTAACTGATATCAGGAGAGAGCATGGAAAGCACCGCAATGAACAACCTGCTGGCCGGCAAGCGCTACCTGTTATTGCAGGGGCCAATGGGCCCTTTTTTTAGCGACCTGGCACGTTGGCTGGAAAGCAAAGGGCGTGAGGCCACCAACGTGGTGTTTAACGGCGGCGATAGGTTTTATTGCCGTGAGCGCCCTGTCCTGCACTATTCAGGCACGCCAGCTCAGTTTGCGCACTGGTTAAAAGAGATCTGGCACACTTATCCCTTTGATACCATCGTCTGCTTCGGAGATTGTCGCCCCTTACACCAGGCCGCACGCCTGTGGGCTAATGCCAAGGGGTTGCGCTTTTTAACTTTTGAAGAAGGCTATCTGCGCCCTCATTTTATTACCCTTGAGGAAGGTGGGGTAAACGCCTACTCTTCCCTTCCCCGTGATCCAGACTTTTACCGACATTTACCCGACATGCCGCCGCGCATCGTTCATTCCCTAAAACCGTCAACTCGCCTGCGTTGCTGGCATGCAACCTGGTATTATTTGATTGCCTGGTATCATCGCCGCAGTTACCCCAATTACAAGCATCATAAATCCTTTTCCCCGTGGTACGAAATGCGCTGCTGGATGCGCGCATGGCGGCGTAAACATTGGTATGCGTTTAAAGAACGGCATGTTCTGACGCGCTTGCAAACACAACTGAATAATCGTTTCTACCTGGCAATTTTGCAGGTTTATAACGATAGCCAGATCCGCCACCACAGCCCTTATGACGATGTGCGCGATTATATTAATGACGTAATGTACTCTTTTGCCACCAAAGCCCCAGCGACGAAATTTCTGGTATTTAAACACCACCCGATGGATCGCGGGCATCGCCTGTATGGCCCGTTAATCAAACAACTCAGCCTTAAATACGGCGTGCAGAACCGTGTTCTGTACGTACACGACCTACCGATGCCGGAAATGCTTAAGCATGCCGAAGCGGTAGTGACCATTAACAGTACGGCGGGTTTATCAGCGCTGATTCACCATAAATCGCTCAAGGTGATGGGAAATGCCCTGTACGACATCAAAGGACTGACGTATCAGGGACATTTGCACCAGTTCTGGACGGCGGGGTTTAAGCCGGATGTGAAACTGTTGAATCAGTTTCGTGGGTATTTGCTGGAGACTACGCAGATTAATGCGGTGTTTTATGATTCGAATAAAAGTGTCAGCTTTAACTCATTTCAGGAAGAAAAAAACAATAACTACATCGCCACCGAAACACACTAAACTCATCATGAAAAAAATACTTATACCAGCAATAGCATCTCTGCTCATGACCATGCAATCAAGCGCATACGCTGACACATTAACGCATGTATGTCAGGAAAATATAGCGATATCAAAGGATGGGAAATATGAGATTCCAAAAGAGTGTAAAATAGCTAAAACAATAAAAATAACAACATCAGATGTAGAATTAAATTGCAACGATATGACAATAGATGGTCATGGTGAAAAAACACGCGGATTACTCATTGGCGGTACTAAAAAAAGCATCAACAACGTGTCCGTCAGAAATTGTAACTTCGAAAACTTTACAAAAAATGCAATAAGAATCACATCTGGTATTGCCATGAGTAAATGGGGAGAGGATCACGAAAAAAATTACAAACTTGCCCCTTCAAATATTAAGCTAGAAAACTGCCAAGCGTTACACAGTGGCGGTGTTGGTATATATATTGATTCTTATGCTCACAATATTACTCTTGATCGTATTTCATCGATAAACTCTCAAGGTGTTGGTATATATCTTGAGCAAGCCACTAAAAACATCAGTATAACAAACAGTAAGATTATTGGTAATGGATCATCTACAACCCGAAAAAGCCTACGTGAGGGGATAGCCATAGATTCATCTGCTAACAATTATATAAATAACAACACAATATCTTCAAATGCTGCGGGTGGGATATTTCTATACAAAAATTGCGGCGAAAAAATATCATCAAATAAGTCTACATTAAGATGGCAAAGTTCAGACAATAATATAATATCAGGAAATATTTTTTCGAACGAAAAAATTGGAGTATGGATAGCATCACGACAGAGAAAAAACCTATCAAACTGGGACTGTGGCGATAAAAGCATTGACTCAGAGGGTAAATACTACCAGGATCATGCCGATAGAAACATTATATATAACAATAGTTTTAACGGTTCCATCATAGGAATTATTGTAGAAAGCAGTTTTAATATAATAACAAAAAATACATTCATAAAAACAAAGAACGCAATATCTATTCCCTCAAGAGATATTTTAGACAAAACAAATTACACTCAACAAGGGAATGAAATTCACGACAACATCATTGATAAAAACTGAATAAATCAGATAAAGATCATAAAAATCTAAAGATCACTGAATTTTTAATGATTTTATCACTCATTTTATCAACGCGGAGTCCAAATGCATTTATTTTCTCATTGAACCATATTTTCTTTATTTTCATAACTCCATTACCAAATGGAGAACAAATAACTTCAACATTTTCTTTATCAACAAAAAAATACTTGAAGAGATATGACTTATTAATATCAAACCATATAATCCCATTGTTGCTATCAATGATATTATTAATTTCAGAACATGCATCCTGAGCAAATGATGATGCATAGCTCTGCTTTCTCTTCTTTATCTCTGCCAACGCGATATCAATATCACTGAAATTTATACCATCCATATCGATAGGATCCATATCCCACCACGTAGATTCAAGTAGTTTTTCTATTGTTTCGTCATCAAATCTACGACGTAACTCTTTGGCTGGAACACCGGCTACGATTGCATATGGACGGACGTCTTTTGTTACAACAGATCCGGCACCTATTACAGCGCCATGACCGATTTTTATGCCACCTTTGATAATGGCTTTGGTACCAATCCAAACATCTGATCCAATAATTGCTGTTCCCGTTTTCTTCATTATTTGAGTTAAAGGGGTTCTTGCAATATTGTAGCCAGGTTGTCCCGTAAAATGATGTAAATTATATTGAAATGGATGTGTAGAAAGCATCCCTAGCGGATGTGCTCTGGTACCAATCTCAGCCCCTCTAGCAATAGAACAATAGGATCCTATAGATGCATTAGTAACATATGTTCCACTGCCTATATAAGTATACTTACCAATACACGATTGCGCATCTACAATTACCTTCCCATACAACCTTACCGGCGGAATTAATTCACTACTATCATCAACCCGAGAGTTATTACCTAATAAATTGACACTAGTATGTCTAGCTATATTCATATTAGCTCCTTTGTTAAATTAACACTCTGCAATCCACTCATTTATTTTATTTTTAATACAAACAACATCATCTTTCGAAATAGCATAATCATTAATATAATACGTTAAAAAGTTTAAGCGTTGTGACTGTTCAAAAGTGATATTATCAATGTTATCAAGAATATTTTTTAACTCATCTTCACTTTTAGGTTGAGCTGCTAATGCACAACAATATTCACATTCCCCAGTGGCTATAACCTTTCTATTATGGATAATCGCTTCAAGACCGACACCACTATTAACAGTAAAAACTGCTTTTGCATTTTCAATAAGCTCATGCACAGATGCATCCACAATAATAATCTTTCCAGAATCACTTAATTCATTGAGTTTTTTCTGAATCGATAAGCTTTTACAGTAAGGGTGCCGTTTAACCAATACATTAGTTTTCGTATGAGAAAAATGTTCAGCAACAATAGAAAGTAAACGACCACCATCAATATATGCTAAGGAGGCAACAACATCCGTAGTAACCTGCATCGGAATAAAGACATACTCCATACTAAGATCCAGCTCTGCAGCTTCATTTTGTTGCGCATATTTAGATATATTATTATCAATATAATATTGAATACACTTTTTCATTACTTCTATTTTTTCTGGGGAATTCTTACAATAATCAAAATATTCATGCTTCATTGCCAGGCTGGAGAACCCAGCAAATCCCATGTTATCAATGCTACAACGACCAGCTAAAGTTGATTCCTGAATATGCAGATGTTTCTTACTTAGAGGCCCATTTGTATGATAGCTAATTACATAGCTCCCTTCGAATAAGGGGTCGCACTTTCTCCAGTTCCACTGATTTCGAGGAATAATAGCAACATTCTTATATTCCATAACGGCTTTATATACTGATGATAGAAAAGATCTTACCGTTGCATAGCTTGGCTTTTCTTCCGATGGGATGGTATAAAAAACAGT
>NZ_LXEU01000067.1 GCF_001654985.1 Kluyvera georgiana ATCC 51603 | reverse complement strand
TTGCATAGCTTGGCTTTTCTTCCGATGGGATGGTATAAAAAACAGTTGGAATAAATACTTCAATAATTTTACAGTTATCTTTTAGGCTTGTTAATGGTACAATCCGTCCATTATATAAAGTATTAATTCCATAATGTTCGTCGTTATAACTCGCTACAGCAAATAGAACTTTAAAATCACCAATATACTGTTTTATTGAGTTTACTAAATCAACATTACCCTGAGATATAGGACTTAGGGTGTGGCGACGTCTTGTTATAATTTGTTCAGCCACGTCAATCCATCTATTTTTTATAGAAAGCCTAACAATCTCATCATAGCTAACCCCAGTCTTTGACGGCTGATTTAAAAAAGAATCCTTAATACTACTCCTGATCTTTATTAATACATCACGATACTCCCCAAAAAAAGGACTCGCTCTATTAATAACCGGTAAGAATTTTATCAATGACTTATGACTAAACGTTAATATATTATCCAGCGTCAAACGAGCACTCTGAATCTGGTCATTATCTATCTCAAAAGATAGTTGTCTGACAGCACCATATTGAGGATAACATGCTTTGGCCGCTTTGAAGAATGAATGTGCCTCGAAAATCCTTTTATCATCTTGTAAAATCTCACCAATCCGCATCAGTATTTTACGCTCAGACGGATATTGTTTCTGCGCATTTATTAATATATCAAATGCATTAATCTGATCGTTCAAATTTTGACATGACCTCGAAAAAATAAGTATCTGTTCGAGTGTCAATAATCCATTTACGGATGAAAGTAAAGCAACAATACCCTGATGATCATTACACTTAATTAACGCCTTCAATCCTGGGAGAACATTTTTAGCTTTGCCCGGAATGTTATTTTTCTTCATTATACTCCCATTACGGGTAATAGATGCCCTTCCTTTATTTGATAAAATAGGAGAATTGATTAAGATTTTTTTTGCTTTGTCTGACTGCCCTTCCTTTTCATATAGAGAAGCCAAAGCTTCATAACCAAAAGAATTATTTGGGTATTTTTTAATCACATATTCACAGTAATTAACGCAAGAATCAAAATCATGTTTATCCGCGAATGAATTATAATATCTTTTCAATTTTTTTAAGCTAATTGTTTTTTTAAGGAAAACTAATTTTAGCTTATCAAGTGTATTTTTTTCTTTCTTTACCGCAGCGTTTATTGCTTTTCCAAATATAGATGACATCACAATTTCAACCTTTACTTTTGCTGTTTTTCAACGCGATTTGGAGTTTTCTTTTTGTCGACAGTAATTCCTGATTAACATGCCTGATATAACGCTGACTCTGAGTTAAACTGTAGCAGTCATTGAGTAAATTATGAATGGCCTGGACTGCTTGAGTAACCGCATCTTTTGTCTCAACAAATAAACGCTGCTTAATTTCGGAATGAACGGTCGAGAAATGTTCTATATTGTCAAAAATATACTTAACTGAAGATGACAATTCTTCAGGTTTGAACACTTCATAACCTATATTATTTCTCTCCGCGTATTCAATGCTATAAACATCCATTTTTAAATCCATTTCATTTGCATTACAATTTTTACTCAGCAATACCACTGGTTTATTAAAATATATTGCATCGAATATAGCACCACTATAATCAGATATAACAATATCCGATACTGAGATTAACTCAAGGAGATCATCATTTGCGCCAAAATAGTTAATTCGACCATTAACTCTATTTTTCCTATGTCCTTCCAAAAGATCAGTATTATGATGTAACTTAAGAATGACATTATATTCACCAGATAACGCCATTACAGATTCAAGAAAATCATCAATGCTGGATAAATCTCCCCACGTTGGTACATATAGAATAGTTTTCAAACCAGGAATGAACCTACTTTGAAATTTATCATAGCATTTTATAAATGTATCTGGATTAGTCCAACGATCATATCTTGGATTACCGGTACAAATTGCCGGACAGAAATTTTTTATTTTATCATTTGCATATTCTCCATATGTTAAACAAAGATCCCCCAGCGAACGCCATGCACCATAATTATGAGGTTCTTTAGCATAACCATATTGGATCATGACTATTTTGGTTTTTTCAAATGTTTCCATTCTGAAAAATGGTGTTTGACATACAATAACATCAAATATACCATCAAGCAGAGACATTTTACTTCGGTCCCAGATCATAACTGGAATATTTTCATCATTAAAAAACTCTTCCGAAAACTCATTCAGAGATTCGTTTTTTTTCTCAACAATAAAAACACTTCCTGAAATAGCATTGGCTAAGTCTTTTATATGCAAAAATTGAAATGGGTTCCAACCAATAAAGCCAACTTTAGGATTCTCAACCATATTTTTTTATCTCAGCAATGAGTTTAGTTGTTGAAATTCCATCAGTTCTTGGAAGGTACAATACTTCACAAAGATTTTTAAACATATCAAACCGACCTTTCCAATCATCTCCCATAACAAGAATATCCGCGTTAAACTTTTTTATATATTCACCTTTCAACTCTAATGATTCTTCCAGAAATACATCATCAACAAATGACAGTGCTGACACTATCTCACAGCGCTCAGTCTCTGGATAAACAGGATAACGTTTTTTCTTTGAGTAATTTAAGGCATCAGAAGAAACACCAACAATAAGACGGTCACCTAAAAGCCGGGCTCTTTTTAGTATGTTAACATGCCCTATATGTAGTACATCAAATGTACCAAATGTAATTATGGTTCGCATACATAACTCTCCATATTAAATAAATTCTTCATTCTTATAACAAGAAATAGCATCATCGATAGAGTTCAGAATAATTATTTTATTATTCCTACCCACAAACAATGCAGTATCACAATACTCTTTCAAACTATTCAAACTATGCGAAACCATCAAAAAGCTCGCCTCCTGATGTCGTTCCTTAAATAAATCCGCACACTTTTGCTTAAACCGGGCATCGCCAACCGCCGTCACCTCATCGACAAGGTAGTAATCAAACTTGAATGCCATACTCAACCCGAACCCAAGCCGCGAGCGCATCCCTGATGAATACGTTTTAATTGGCATATCGAAGTATTTCCCCAACTCCGCAAATTCTTCGACAAAATCCACTTTGTCTTTAAATTCATCTTTCTTTGCGTACAGTCGGGCAACGAACTTCACGTTCTCACGGCCGGTCAAACTTCCCTGAAACCCACCGGACAGTCCAACAGGCCATGAGATGGTGCTATCGGTGACAATTCTGCCGCTATCAGGTTGGTCGATCCCGCCAATCATCCTGAGAAGCGTCGATTTCCCCGCACCGTTTCGGCCAATAATCGCCACGCTTTTCCCCGAGGGAAGTTCAATGTTGAGATCTTTAAAAACATAATGTCGCCCCTGAGGGGTACGGTAGGACTTGGTGAGATTTTCTATTCGGATCATGATGTCAACATTGCCTTTTCTCGAACACGGTAGAGCGCCAACCCGAAAAAGAGGAGTAGCAGCGTACAAAAAGCCACATAGGATAAACTGACACCCTCACTGACATATCCAACCACCACGCACTCGCGGCTTAGTTCAACGATATGCACAATCGGGTTCCAGAGCAGATACGGCCAATAAGCGCGAGGGATAGCATGCAGAGGGAACATCACGCAGGAGATGAAATAGAGGGGTTTTATCAGTATCGGCAGAAACTTTTCGGTTTCAGGGAAGGTTTTACCCACCACCATAAAGATAAGCCCAACGCCGCAGGAGAACAGCACTAATAGCAGCCAGGTCAGTATTAACGTCACCAGCTGCGTTATCTCAAACACCTCGCCCGCAAAGCCGACAATGCACATTAAGATGATATAGACGCAACCATAAATAACCGATTCAAGCAGCGCGCGCGCAATAACGGTATCGACCGGCTTGACCGGTCGATAGTTGAATAGCCCCTGATTGGCCTCAATCGCACTAATCGAACGACTGGTGATATGGCTAAACAGAAAATAAGGAATGATGCCGTTAATCAGAAAGACAGGAAATGAGATATCCGGCATGGTGCGATGCATGAAATAGCCAAAAATAGCCAGCACCACCAGCAGGTGCGCAGTGGGTTCCAGTATTGCCCAAAAATATCCAAGGCGATATTTCCCAAACCGCGTTTTTATTTCTCGTAGAAATAATGCCTCTACGGCAGCACGTTGAACTTCGATACCACTTCTCGCCATCACAATCCTCGCCGTTATTCAGGCATGCTACCGCCCTGCCCCATTACGGCCTTGGCATTAGCTGAAACTGAATAAATAAAATGAATATTTCTAGGAAATGAATTGACGTTATGAATTAATAATTCACGTAATTTAATTAAACAACATCATTCCCTTGATGTATTCCACTATATTTAATTAACGACGCCAATTTAACTTTTAAAGTTAGTGCTGACTAGGAAAACTGATTTAATAAAACTTAATGCATTAATTAATAATAATCACCCCAATGGTTTGTTATTAAAAATCATGACATTACATATCAACAAGGGGAAATGAATACGCCTAAGCGTTTTTCCGAAAAAATAAGCATAGGATACGCATATATATTATAAATTATTATCATTAATTTATATTGTTTTGAATGCCCCTTTTAACAAAGGGGCCACCTCTTTTATCAATCGCCCATCAATGCTTTCACCAGCTCCACGCACCGCAGGAAGCGTGAATCGTAATCGGATTCTTCAACGTGTACAAAATCGATATTGTTCTTCTCAAGCATTGAGACCAGCAGCGTCTGAAACTCTTTGCGATCCACAGAGCTACCCAGGCTGCGCAGCCCGTCCGCCACCCAGGGGGTGTTGTTTTCCAGCAGGATCACCAGGTCAAAACGATATTCGTCAATCAGCGCCTGGACGAACGGATGTTCGCGCCCTTCATACTTTTTACAGAAGGCCTGAGTGCTGACAAAATCGGTGTCGATAAAGGCGACCTTGTTGGCGTACTTCACCGCAAAATCAATATACTGGGCGTGGCCCAGCGCAATTTTGTCGTAGTCGGAATATTGCAGCGCCATCTCGTCGCCGCCAAGATGAGAAAAGACGTAGTCACGGCCATATTCCCAGGCGCTGGTGGTGTTGAAGATATTGGCCAGCTTGTTTACCAGCGTCGATTTGCCGCTGGACTCACCGCCGAGAATCGCGACAGTACGCACGAAGAACGGCTTCACCTCGGTAGGAATGTAATCCCAGTAGCGGAACGGATTCTCACGAATCTGCGCGCCGCTGATATTCATAAACGTCCGCTTCGGGTCCACCAGCACGGTCTCAATGCCAAGGTGTTCAAGATACTGCGGCGCATCTGACTCCTCGGAGGTATAGATCCAGTTCGGCTGAATCCCCTTCTCTTCCATAAAAGTTTTCATCCCCGCACTCCACACGTCCCAGCCGTGCGGATACGGCTCCATGCCCTCTTCATTGAAAGCATGAATACGAATGTTCTTCTGATATTTAAACGTCTGGAGCAGCCAGCGCAGACGGTCAGGCACCGTAGGCTGTTGCGACATCGCGCTCTCTTCAAACAGCGCACGATCGCGCGTGTCGTCATAGCCCATGATGATGTGCAGCTCGTCAACCTGGCTACAGGCGCGCTGGATAAGATAGATATGCCCCGTATGCAGGGGATAAAACTTGCCAAATACCACGCCAATATTTTTCTGCTGACGTGGGAATTCCAGATTCAGGAAGCGATGTAAGGCTTCGAGCTTTTGCGCGCTGGGGCTTTTAATTTTGGCGTTCAGAAGCTGGCTTAAATAGCCCTTGGTCATGCCGCTGGCGTCTGCGACCTGCTGTAACGTACAGCCTTTCTGACGAATTGCGGTTTTGAGATAGTCGAACGACGACACAAGAGCCTCCTGCTAAATTGGGGTGAACCATCTACCCATTATACAAAAAACCCGGATGTACTCACGGTACTATCCGGGGAAAGAGAGCGGCGTCGCAATACGACGCCGGAGTCAGACATTATAAATCGTCAAAGACGTTCAGCGCATCGGAGAGTTTTTTCACACCAAATACTTTCATCCCTTCCGGAACTTTTTTCGGCACGTTGGCAGCGGGGACGATTGCCCGACGGAAACCGTGCTTCGCCGCTTCCGAAATACGTTCCTGTCCGCTGGGAACCGGGCGAATTTCACCGGCCAGCCCCACTTCGCCAAACACCACTAAATCCTGCGGTAGCGGTCGGTCGCGCAGGCTGGAGACCATCGCTAACAGTAACGCGAGATCGGCGCTGGTTTCGGTTACCTTCACGCCGCCCACCACGTTCACAAACACATCCTGGTCCGCCATTTGCAAACCGCCGTGGCGGTGCAGAACGGCAAGCAGAATCGCCAGACGGTTCTGCTCGAGGCCAACGGCCACACGACGTGGGTTGCCCATCATCGAATGGTCCACTAGCGCCTGAATCTCGACCAGCAGCGGACGCGTCCCTTCCCACACCACCATCACCGAACTGCCGGAAGTCACTTCATCCCCACGGCTCAGGAAGATGGCGGACGGATTACTCACCTCGCGCAGCCCCTGTTCGGTCATGGCGAATACGCCAAGTTCGTTTACCGCGCCAAAACGGTTCTTATGGCTGCGCAGGGTACGAAAACGGGAATCAGCGTCACCGTCGAGCAGTACCGAGCAGTCGATACAGTGTTCCAGCACTTTCGGGCCAGCCAGCGAGCCGTCTTTAGTGACGTGCCCTACCATGACGATAGCCACGCCGCGCGTTTTGGCAAAGCGCGTCAGATAGGCGGCTGTTTCACGCACCTGCGCCACGCTGCCCGGCGACGACTGAACATCCGCCATGTGCATGACCTGGATGGAATCAATCACCATCAGCTTCGGCTGCTCTTCTTCCGCAATCTGGCAAATCTGCTCGATACTGGTTTCCGAGAGCATATTCAGGTTGGCGGTCGGTAGGCCGAGGCGATGCGCGCGCATCGCCACCTGCTGCAACGACTCTTCACCGGTGACGTACAGCGTTTTCATCTGTTCTGACAGCTTGCACAGGGTTTGCAGCAGCAGGGTTGATTTCCCCGCCCCCGGGTTACCGCCAATCAGAATGGCGCTGCCGGGCACTACCCCCCCGCCCAGCACGCGGTCAAACTCTTTAAAACCGGTCGAGAAGCGAGGTAGCTCTTCCAGGCTGATTTCCGACAGCTTCTGCACCTTCGCCACGCCAGCATTACCGGCATAGCCGCTCAGGCGCTCATTACGCGCGACCGTGGGAGAAGCCGCTACGCGCACCTCGGTGATGGTATTCCACGCATGACAGGCGCTGCACTGCCCCTGCCAGCGCGGGTAGTCCGCACCGCACTCATTACAAACAAATGCGCGTTTAGGAGCTTTCGCCACGTTAACCTCTTTATTTCTGATTCATGCTGCCGGAGAGGATGCAGAACACCCCCATCAGATCGGCATGACGGATAGTGACTTCCGTCTGTTCATTCACTTTGGGTTTGGCATGATACGCAATCCCCAGACCGGCCTTTTTGATCATCGGCAGGTCATTGGCGCCATCGCCGATCGCCACGGTCTGCGCATGCGGAATTTCATATTTTTCAGCCAGCTGCAGCAGCGTTTTCGCTTTATACTGCGCGTCGACGATATCACCAACCACTTCACCGGTCAGCTTGCCATCACGAATGCCCAGCTCGTTGGCTACTGCGGCGGTCAGACGCAGCTTATCGCGAAGATATTCGGCAAAGAAGGTGAAGCCGCCGGAGGCAATCGCGACTTTCCAGCCCAGCGTTTCCAGCTTCAGCACCAGTTGAGTCAGCCCAGGCATCAGCGGCAGTGTCTCACGTACCTGACGCAGGATATCGGCATCCGCATCCTTCAACGTTGCCACACGCTGGCGCAGGCTGGCGCTGAAGTCCAGCTCGCCGCGCATCGCACGTTCGGTGACTTCTGACACCAGCTCGCCGGTGCCGGCCAGTTTAGCGATTTCATCAATGCACTCAATCTGAATGGCCGTGGAGTCCATGTCCATCACCAACAGGCCCGGCGTGCGCAGATGCGGGATTTTCCCCAGCGGCGCGACATCCAACTCAGCATCATGCGCCAGGCGCGTCGCGCGCGGCGTTAACGATCCCGCCAGACGAATCACCTGATAGTCTTCCACGCACCAGGCTGCCACAATGACCATCGCCGCGCCCAGCTTGCGCTGGTAGGTTGTCAGACGCGCTTTATCCAGCCCGCGTCCATACAGCAGCCAGCCGCTACGGCCAGCGTGGTAATCCAGCGGCATGACTTCATCACCGCTGAGCGAAAGCGGCAACCCAGGCCACAAGGAGACATCTTCAGGCAGGTCGCACCAGGTCAAACTGTTTGGCATTACAGCTCCAATCTTCTTAATTAAGCCCAGGAAAATAACGCATGAGGCTACCTTGTAACCAGCGCTTCTGGCAACATTAAGCTGTAAATTTTCAAAGGTGGAATATGGTTCGCGCAAAACTGAAATTTCGACTGCATCGTACGGTGATTGTTCTTATCTGTCTGGCGCTGCTCGTCGCGCTGATGCAGGGGGCGTCCTGGTTCAGTCAGCAAAGCCAGAAACAACGTAATCCGCAGCTTGAAGATCTGGCGAGAACGCTGGCGTATCAGGTGTCGCTTAATCTCGCGCCGATGATGAAAACGGAAACGCCGGACGAGAAAAAGATTGGCCAGTTGCTGAAGCAGCTTACCGCGAAAAGCCGAATCCTCGACGCGGGCGTTTATGATGAGCAGGGCGACCTTATCGCCCGTGCCGGTGAACAGGTTGAATTACGCGACCGTCTGGCGCTGGACGGCAAAAAGGCCGGGAGCTACTTCAATCAGCAGATTGTTGAACCTATTCAGGGAAAAAATGGCCCGCTCGGCTATCTGCGCCTGACGCTTGATACGCATACCATCGCCACCGAATCCCGTCAGGTGGATAACACCACCAATATTTTACGTCTGATGCTGCTGCTGTCGCTGGCCATTGGCGTGGTGCTGGCACGCACGCTGCTGCGCGGCAAACGTACGCGCTGGCAGCAATCGCCGTTCCTGCTCACGGCGAATAAGCCGGTGCAGGATGAAGACAAAGATTAATCAGAAAAGGAAATCGCCATGACAACGCTGCGCCTGCTGCTTTCTGACTCTCACGATCCGTGGTTCAATCTCGCCGTTGAGGAGTGTATTTTTCGCCAGATGCCCGCGACCCAGCGGGTGCTGTTCCTGTGGCGTAACGCGGACACGGTCGTTATCGGCCGCGCGCAGAATCCGTGGAAAGAGTGCAATACCCGGCGCATGGAAGAAGATAACGTCCGCCTGGCGCGTCGCAGCAGCGGCGGCGGCGCGGTGTTCCACGACCTTGGCAACACCTGCTTTACCTTTATGGCGGGGAAACCGGAGTACGATAAGACAATCTCTACCGCTATCGTACTCGAGGCGCTAAATTCACTCGGCATTACGGCGGAAGCCTCCGGGCGTAACGATCTGATCGTCAAAACGGAGGAAGGCGATCGTAAAGTCTCCGGCTCAGCCTACCGGGAAACGAAAGATCGCGGCTTCCACCACGGTACGCTGCTGCTGAATGCCGACCTGAGCCGGTTGGCCAATTACCTGAATCCAGACAAGAAAAAGCTCCAGGCAAAGGGCATTTCGTCCGTACGCGGGCGCGTGGCGAATCTGGTGGAACTGCTGCCGGAGATTACCCACCAGCAAATTTGCGAAGCCGTAACCGAGGCGTTTTTCCAGCACTACGGTGAGCGTGTCGAAGCCGAAATTATCTCTCCAGATAACGTGCCGGATCTGCCCAACTTCGCCGAGACGTTTGCCCGCCAAAGCAGCTGGGAGTGGAATTTCGGCCAGGCACCGGCGTTCAGCCATCTGCTGGATGAGCGTTTTACCTGGGGCGGCGTTGAGCTGCATTTCGACGTAGAGAAAGGCGTGATTACCCGTACACAGGTGTTTACCGATAGCCTGAATCCTGCGCCGCTGGAGGCACTGGCTGAGCGTTTACAGGGCTGCCAGTACCGTGCTGACGTCCTGCAGCAAACCTGCGAAGCGCTGGTTGCAGAGTTTCCGGAACAGGAGAATGAGCTGCGGGAGCTGGCGAATTGGGTAGCGGGGGCGGTACGCTAAGCAGACTGCCGGATGGCGGCTACGCCTTATCCGGCCTACAAACGAGTGATTTCTGTAGGCCGGATAAGCGAAGCGCCATCCGGCATTACCGTCGCTCACCCGCTTCAAGATCCCTCACCTCCCCCGCCCAATCAACCGGGTAAACCCCATTGCGAACATCGCGATGAAAGGTCGAAAACGGCCAATCCTGCACCCGGGTTACCCATCCGTGCTTCACGGGGTTAATGTAGATGTAATTTTTATGGTGGCGATAATCTTCATCATCGCGGATCGCGTGCTCCCAGAATCGTGGCTGCCACACTTCATGGCGCATTATCGATTTGGTAAATAACTTTTTAAGCTCCCGCCAGCGAGATGAAAAATCACAATCGTTCTCAGGAAGCGTCCAGATGCAATGCAAATGCTCTGGCAGCACGACAAAAGCATCGATTTGAAAAGGCTTGGTATTTTTCACTCGGCGAATAGCAGAGCGTAATTCCGCAATCTGACGGATAAGTAAATCACTTTTCCGGTGTTTCAGATTAACCGTGAAAAATCAGGTTCCACCGTTGAGGTAATAACGACGATAGTTCGACATTTTGTTCATTCCTTAAACAAAATCCAAACGTAACGGGTTAATAGAAAAAGGCAACGCGAAGAGGGTAATTCGGGAATGAGGCTCGCAGTATAGGTAGCGGACTGCCGGATGGCGGCTACGCCTTATCCGGCCTATGTCCGGTAACAACCGCAGGCCGATGTAGGCCCGGTAAGCGAAGCGCCACCGGGCACAACACGGTCTTACTCTTTATCGCCCAGCAGAACGGATTCCAGCGCGATTTTGATCATGTCGTTGAACGTGGTCTGACGCTCAGCGGCAGTGGTCTGCTCGTGGGTACGGATATGGTCGGATACGGTGCAGATGGTCAGCGCTTTGGCTCCAAACTCTGCAGCCACGCCGTAGATACCTGCCGCTTCCATTTCCACGCCCAGTACGCCGTATTTTTCCATCACGTCGAACATTTCGCCGTCCGGAGAATAGAACAGGTCTGCGGAGAACAGGTTGCCCACGCGCGCGTCTACGCCCAGCGCTTTTGCCGCGTCAACAGCGTTACGGACCATGTCGAAGTCAGCGATAGCCGCGAAGTCATGATCTTTGAAACGGATACGGTTCACTTTCGAGTCGGTGCACGCGCCCATACCGATCACCACGTCACGCAGTTTGACGTCCATACGCACAGCGCCGCAGGAGCCCACGCGAATGATTTTCTTCACGCCGAAATCGGTGATCAGCTCTTTGGTGTAGATGGAGCAGGACGGGATACCCATGCCGTGACCCATCACGGAAATCTTACGGCCTTTGTAAGTGCCGGTGAAGCCTAACATACCGCGAACGTTGTTCACTTCACGGACATCTTCGAGGAAAGTTTCAGCAATGTGCTTCGCGCGCAGCGGGTCGCCCGGCATCAAAACTACGTCAGCGAAATCGCCCATTTCTGCATTAATGTGTGGGGTAGCCATCATTTTATCCTTATCACGTTGTTACTGCCTGATGGCGGCTAAGCCTTATCAGGCCTACAAAACCGTAGGCCCGGTAAGCTTGCGCCACCGGGCAATTGCATCACAGCATATTTTTGCCGTATTCCATTGGCGACGTACCGAAGTAAGTCGCCAGCGTCTGGCCAATATCCGCGAAGGTTTCACGGTGGCCCAGCGAACCCGGTTTGACTTTCGGGCCGTAGATCAGCACCGGGATGTGCTCACGGGTATGGTCGGTACCGGTCCAGCTCGGGTCGCAGCCGTGGTCGGCGGTAAGAATCAGAATGTCATCTTCACCCACCAGCTCCATCAGCTCCGGCAGACGGCGGTCGAACAGTTCCAGGCCTGCGGCGTAGCCCGCGATATCGCGACGGTGGCCCCAGGAAGAGTCGAAGTCCACGAAGTTAGTGAAGACAATGGTCTCGTCACCCGCTTCCTTCATCTCTTTGATGGTGGCGTCAAACAGCGCATCCAGACCGGTGGCTTTCACTTTTTTAGTGATACCGCAGTTGGCATAGATGTCCGCAATCTTACCGACGGAAACCACGTGGCCGTTTTTCTCGTCCACCAGCTTCTGCAATACGGTCGGCGCTGGCGGTTCAACGGCCAGGTCATGACGGTTGCCGGTACGCTGGAAGTGACCCGCTTTGTCGCCGACAAACGGACGTGCAATCACGCGGCCAATGTTGTAGCCCCCTTCGGTCAGCTCTTCACGCGCGATTTCACACAGCTCGTAGAGTTTATCCAGGCCAAAGGTCTCTTCGTGGCAGGCAATCTGGAACACGGAGTCGGCAGAGGTATAGAAAATCGGCTTGCCGGTTTTCATATGCTCTTCGCCCAGTTGGTCGAGGATCACGGTACCAGAAGAGTGGCAGTTACCGAGGTAGCCCGGCAGGTTGGCACGCTTAACCAGTTTATCCAGCAGCTCCTGCGGGAAGCTATTTTCGTGGTCGCTGAAGTAGCCCCAGTCGAACAGAACCGGCACGCCGGCAATTTCCCAGTGGCCTGACGGCGTATCTTTACCGGAAGAGAGCTCATGCGCCCAGGCGTATGCGCCCACCACTTCCGCATTGCCGTCCATGCCGGCGGCAATTTTACCGGTAGAGCCTTCATGGGCTTTCACCAGACCCAGACGAGTCAGGTTAGGCAAATTCAGCGGGCCCTTACGACCATTGTCAGCCTCGCCTTTGGCGCAGGCTTCGGCAATGTGACCCATGGTATCTGCACCGACATCACCAAAGCGGTCAGCGTCTTCCGTTGCACCAATCCCAAAGGAGTCCAGCACCATAATAAATGCACGTTTCATCTTGTTCTCCATACATCTTGCGCTGCAAAAAAGCGATCAGATCAGTATATAACTATTCGGTAATGCGACGATAGACGGTTGGCGTAATTTCAGGCGCTTTGTCGTCCAGTTTAATTGCCGCTTTCACGGCTTTCGCCGCGTCCTGCCAGCTTGCTTCATCTTTTGCATGGATCACCGCCAACGGACGCTGCCCGTCAACGCTGTCGCCCAGACGGGCCATATCGGTAAAGCCGACGCTGTAATCGATGGTATCGGATGCCTGACGACGACCGCCGCCCATAGAAACGACCGCCATGCCCAGCGCGCGGGTATCCATCGCGCTGACAAAACCTTCGGTATCAGCATAGACCGCTTTACTCAGCATCGCTGTCGGCAGGTATTTCGCATAGTTTTCAACGAAATCGGTTGGGCCTTTCTGTGCCGCCACCATGCGACCAAAGATCTCCGCCGCTTTACCGTTGTCGAGCACGGCCTGCAGTTTGGCGCGCGCTTCAGCGTCGTCTTTCGCGAGGCGGCCGGAGATGAGCATCTCAACGCACAGCGCCATGGTGACGTCGAACAGACGCGGATTGCGGTATTCACCGGTCAGGAACTGCACGGCTTCACGAACTTCCACCGCATTACCGGCGCTGGAGGCCAGCACCTGGTTCATGTCGGTCAGCAGCGCCGTGGTTTTGACGCCAGCGCCGTTGGAAACGCCCACGATGGCTTCCGCCAGCGCCGCAGAGAGTTCGTAGGTCGGCATAAACGCGCCGCTGCCTACTTTCACGTCCATGACCAGCGCATCCAGACCTTCTGCCAGCTTTTTGGCGAGAATCGAGGCGGTAATCAGCGGGATGGAGTCCACCGTCGCGGTAATGTCGCGGGTGGCGTAAAAACGTTTGTCCGCCGGTGCGAGCGAGCTGGTCTGCCCAATAATCGCCACACCCACGTCTTTAATAATTTCACGGAAACGGTTGTCGTCCGGGAAGATGTCGAAGCCCGGAATGGCTTCCAGTTTGTCGAGCGTACCGCCGGTATGGCCGAGGCCGCGACCGGAGATCATCGGAATATAGCCACCGCAGGCCGCGACCATGGGGCCAAGCATCAGCGAAGTGACGTCACCGACGCCGCCGGTAGAGTGCTTGTCGACAATCGGGCCGTTGAGGTTGAGGCTCTTCCAGTCCAGGACGGTGCCTGAATCCCGCATCGCCATGGTCAGCGAGACACGCTCCGGCATGCTCATATCATGGAAGAAAATGGTCATCGCCAGCGCGGCAATCTGCCCTTCAGAGATGGTGTTGTCGCGAATACCGTTGATAAAGAAACGAATTTCTTCATCACTCAGCGCCAGGCCATCACGTTTTTTGCGAATAATTTCTTGAGCGAGAAACAAGGTACCCTCCTTTGGAATCGGGGAATCACGGCGGGGAAACCGCCCTACGTTCCTGTAGCCCGGCCAAGCGTAGCGCCGCCGGGGAGATCCCGGAGTCGGCGCGCATGCGCCTCGTCCGGGCTACGATAATGCATTAATAGCTGCTAGCGCTCTTACCGTCGCCGTGGCCCAGCGCCTTCAGCAGGCTAGCCAGCAGAGAGGAAGCGCCGAAGCGGTAGTGACGGGAGTCTGCCCAGTCCGCGCCGAACAGTTCGTCAGCGATAGACAGGAACAGCTGCGCGTCTTCAGCGGTACGCACGCCGCCAGCTGGCTTAAAGCCCACGGTTTTCTGTACGCCCATATCACGGATCACTTCCATCATGATGCGCGCGCTTTCCGGGGTCGCGTTTACCGGTACTTTACCGGTAGAGGTTTTGATGAAATCAGCGCCGGCTTTGATGGAGATTTCGGATGCTTTGCGAATCAGCGCTTCTTCTTTCAGTTCACCGGTTTCGATGATCACTTTCAGCAGCACGTTTGCCGCAGCACAGGCGTCTTTACAGGCTTTCACCAGGTCAAAACCAACCTGCTCGTTGCCCGCGATCAGCGCGCGATATGGGAAGACCACGTCAACTTCATCAGCACCATAAGCAATCGCCGCGCGGGTTTCCGCCAGAGCAATATCGATATCGTCATTGCCGTGCGGGAAGTTGGTGACGGTGGCGATACGGATGTCAGGCGTTCCCTGCTCTTTCAGCGTTTTACGCGCAATCGGAATGAAACGCGGATAGATGCAGACAGCGGCGGTGTTGCCCACCGGCGTTTTCGCCTGATGGCACAGTGCGATCACTTTCGCATCGGTGTCATCTTCATTCAGGGTGGTTAAGTCCATCAGTTGCAGTGCACGCAGGCTGCTTGCCTTTAAATCAGTCATTTTGCTCTCCAACGGCGTATTGCCGTTTAAATCGTTACCTTGCGGGTCTGTGATTATTGTAACACCGCCCCGCGCTCACACTTCGACTTTCATCACACTTAGTGAAAACTTCGTACAAATTTGCATAACAACAACGAGATCTTAATCAAACTTTGCCACCAAAGATGGGCCATAAAGCACCACTTCGACGGCTCGGATCAAAAGATGCCCTCATCGTTTCTCATACACTTCGCGCATCGCTCGTCTGAGGAATTCAACATGTCCACTTCGCCAGAATCATCACTGCTGCAACACTGCCAGCAAATTGTGACAAGCTCCGTGTTATCCCCGGAACAAAAACGCCATTTCCTGGCGTTAGAAGCCGAGAATGCCCTGCCGTATCCTGAGTTATCCGAGCAGGCGCAAGCCGCGCTAACCGAGGGTGTTATCTGCGATATGTTCGAAGGACACGCGCCGTACAAACCGCGCTATGTCCTGCCGGACTACGAACGTTTTCTCGCCAACGGCTCCGCATGGCTGGAGCTGGAAGGCGCGCAGGATCTGGACGATGCCCTATCGCTGCTGACCATCCTGTATCACCATGTTCCTTCCGTGACGGCGATGCCGGTATATCTCGGTCATCTTGATGCGTTGCTGTCACCTTATGTTAGAATTCTAACACAAGATGAAATCGATATTCGAATAAAACGTTTCTGGCGCTATCTGGATCGCACGCTGCCCGATGCCTTCACGCACGTTAACATTGGCCCTCACGACACGCCGATTACACGGGCTATTTTACGTGCTGAGGCTGAATTAAAGCAGGTTGCGCCCAATCTGACTTTTATCTACGATCCGGAAATCACACCTGACGATCTGCTGTTACAGGTGGCACAAAATATTTGCGAGTGCAGTAAACCACATATCGCTAACGGCCCGGCGAATGATAAAATATTCACAAAAGATCAATATGGCATCGTGAGCTGTTACAACTCTCTGCCGATCGCCGGCGGCGGCAGCACCCTGGTTCGCATGAATCTGCAGCAGGTTGCCCAGCGCAGCAACTCGATTGACGATTTCTTCAGCCGCGTCCTGCCACACTACTGCCAGCTGCAAATCGATATCATTGATGCCCGCTGCCGCTTCCTCTACGAGCAGTCTCACTTCTTTGAGAATAGCTTCCTGGTGAGCGAAGGGCTGATAAGCCCGGACCGTTTTGTACCGATGTTCGGGATCTACTCGCTGGCGGAAGCGGTCAACATCCTGTGCGAACGCGACGGCATTGCCGGGCGCTACGGTAAAGATGAGCAGGCCAATACGCTGGCTTATCGCATCAGCGCGGCGCTGGCCGAATTTGTCGCCCAAACGCCGGTGCAGTACGGCTGGCAACAACGTTCGTTGCTGCACGCACAGTCTGGCATCAGCTCCGACACCGGCACCACGCCGGGCGCGCGTCTGCCTTACGGCGATGAACCGGACCCGATTAGCCATCTGCTGGCCGTCGCGCCGCACCATGCGTTCTACGCCGCGGGCATTAGCGACATTCTGACCCTTGATGAAACCGTGAAGCGTAACCCGCAGGCGGTGATGCAGCTGTGTCTCGGCGCATTCAAGGTGGGTATGCGTGAGTTCAGCGCTAACGTCAGCGGTAACGATCTGGTGCGCGTCACCGGCTATATGGTGCGTCTGTCCGATCTGGAAAAATATCGCGCGGAAGGCTCACGTACCAATACCACCTGGCTCGGTGAAGAAGCCGCACGTAATACCCGTATTCTGGAACGTCAACCTCGTGTCGTGAGCCATGAACAGCAGATGCGCTTTAGTCAGTAAGATTATCCCGTTCTCCTGCGTCGACGGGCCGGGCAGCCGCCTGGCCCTGTTCCTGCAGGGCTGCAACCTACGCTGTAAGAACTGCCACAACCCGTGGACCATGGGGCGCTGCAACGATTGCGGCGAATGCGTGCCGCAGTGTCCGCATCAGGCGCTCAGCCTTGCAAACGGTCGTGTGACATGGCACTCCGCAGTTTGCCAGCAATGCGATACCTGCCTGCATCTGTGCCCGCAGCAGGCGACGCCGATGGCGCAGTCGATGAGCGTTGAGCAGGTGATTGAGCACATCAGTAAGGTCGCGCCATTTCTCGAAGGTATTACCGTCAGCGGCGGCGAAGCGACCACCCAACTGCCGTTTGTCTGCGAGCTGTTCGCCCGTCTGAAGAGCTCCCCGGCGCTTAAGCATTTGACCTGTCTGGTCGACAGTAACGGTGAGCTGCCAATCAGCGGTTGGGAAAAGCTGCGCCCGCTGTGTGACGGCGTGATGGTCGATTTAAAAGCCTGGGACAATGCCTGCCATCTCGCGCTAACCGGCAGAAGCAACATGCGAATAAAGAAAAGCATTCAATGGTTAGCTGAACACGGCATGCTGGCAGAACTGCGACTGTTAGCGATCCCCGATCAAACGGATTATCTCCAGGAGGCGGAGGCGCTGAGCGGGTTTATCGGCGGGTTAGGTGAGGTGGCTATTCGTATTAACGCTTTTCATGCACATGGCGTTTATGGTGAAGCCAAAGCGTGGCGTAGCGCCGGGCCGCAGGATATTGAAGCCTTGAGCCAGGCGCTACGTGCCGGAGGAATAACGCAGATTATTCCTCCGGCGCTGTACTTATAGGGCGAGGAACACGCCGGCAATGGTGGCGCTCATCAGGTTAGAGAGCGTCCCGGCTGCCACCGCTTTCAGACCCAACTGGGCAATATCCTGACGGCGCTTCGGCGCCATGCTGCCCAGGCCGCCAATCAGAATCGCGATAGACGAAAGGTTAGCAAACCCACACAGCGCGAAAGAGATAATCGCTTTGGTGTGGTTTGAAATCACCTGCAACCCGGCTGCCGCCACTTCCGCATCTGCCTTCAGATATTCACCGAAGTTCATGTAGGCCACAAATTCGTTGATCACCAGCTTCTGGCCGATAAATGAACCCGCGACCGTCGCTTCACTCCACGGCACGCCGATCACCCACGCCAGCGGCGAGAAGACCCAGCCCAGAATCAGCTGCAGCGACAGTTCCGGGTAGTTGAACCAGCCGCCTACCCCAGACAAGATACCGTTCAGCAGCGCAATCAGCGCAATAAACGCCAACAGCATTGCGCCCACGTTCAGCGCCAGCTGCATCCCGGATGCCGCTCCCGATGCCGCTGCGTCCAGCACGTTAGTCGGCGCATCCGGATCTTTCGAATTCTTCTCCAGCGTAGGAGAATCCTGCGGCGTCTCGGTTTCCGGAACCATAATCTTAGCGAACAGCAGGCCACCCGGCGCCGCCATAAACGATGCGGCAATCAGGTATTCCAACGGAACGCCCATCTGCGCGTAGCCCGCCAACACGGAACCGGCAACCGATGCCAGACCGCCACACATCACGGCAAACAGCTCAGAACGCGTCATCGTGGCAATATACGGACGAACCACCAGCGGGGCTTCCGTTTGGCCGACAAAGATGTTTGCGGTCGCAGAAAGTGATTCCGTGCGCGACGTTTTGAGCACCTTACGCAGGCCGCCCCCAAGAATACGGATGACAAACTGCATAATGCCGAGATAGTAAAGGACGGCAATCAGCGAGGAGAAAAAGACGATGACCGGCAGAACGCGCAGCGCAAAGACGAAGCCGCCGCCGCCAAAGACTTCAAACATCTTGTCGGAGACCAGGCCGCCGAACAGGAAGCCGATCCCTTCGTTACCGTAAGCGATAACGTTAGCCACGCCTTCCGACATTGCCAGCAGCACTTTACGCCCGGCAGGCACATAAAGGATTAATGCACCGATACCCACCTGCAAAAGCCAGGCTCCCAGCACGGTGCGAAGATTGATTGCTTTACGATTACTGGAGAGAAGTAAGGCAATGGCGAGCAGCACCACCATGCCGATGAGTCCCATGAGGATTTGCATACAGAGTCCCTGTGTATTGAAAAATATAATAATTACGGCAAACCAACGGCGCCGATTATAACGTTCCGCAATTATCTTTTTTGTTCAAAATCACAGGTTTTACGCAACGGTAACAGACGAAAAGCCAATAATGAGACCTAAGTCACCCTACAAGCCAGGAAATAGCGAATAGGTATTCGCAATGAGCGCGCTGGCAATGTGCTCTGGCGCTTCCGGACGCAGCGAGCACAGGTGCGTGAATACTTCGGCAATGCGCTCAGGGCGATTGGGCTGACCCTGGTAGCCATTAAGCGGCATATCCGGCGCATCGGTTTCCAGCACCAGCGACGACAGCGGCAGTTGCGCCATGACGTCACGCGTCTTGCTGGCTCGCGGGTACGAAATCGTTCCGCCGACGCCTATTTTATAGCCTAACTGCACAAACCGCTCTGCCTGTTGCAGGCTACCGGAAAAACCGTGAACCACCCCCGTTCTCGGCAGGTTGTGCCGCTTCAGATGTAGCGCCAGCTTGTCGTGCGTGCGTCGCGAATGGAGGATCACCGGCAGATCGTAACGTTTGGCCAGTCTAAGCTGCGCGTCCAGCAGGTACTGCTGACGCTCAAACTGCGGGTTTTCGCGGTAGAGATCGAGACCCATTTCCCCCACCGCAACCAATTTTGAGGATTTGCGGGAGAGTTCCACTTCCAGCTGCGCCAGGCTCTCATCGCTATGGCGCTCCACAACAATGGGGTGCAGCCCAATCGCGGCATACAAAGAAGGAAAGCGTTCAGCTAATGCCAGCACACGACTAAAATTGTCGGCCTCGGTAGCCGGAATCACTATCTTGTCAACGCCAGCCGCCGCTGCGCGTTGAATACTTGCCTCTTCGTCGCCGGGAAACGGCGCAAAATCAAAATGGCAATGGGTATCAATAAAGCTGCCGTTCACGCCAGATCCTTATCATTGAAAAAAGTATCGTTAACGGGCAATACATCGGGCATTACCGCTGTGGGGATATCATTAGCAACCGGTCGTGTTGGAATGGACAGCGCGTCTGATGAAACATGGCGCGCCAGCGGCGGTTTTTCTGACAACAGCTTACCAATGGTTGCCAGAAAATAGCGGCCGCACAAACGCCCTGTTTTGTAGTCCTGGCGCAGGGCGGGAATACGGCTTCCAAGCGCCATACTGAGCAACGGTTTTGGTGGATAGATTTCAAAAATACGCAGATTACCCGGCGGGTTTTCAATAAATTTCTGGATTTCGGAATAGCTGGTTTCATGGTGTTGCACCAGATTCACCAGCGGCTGCAGGCTGCTCTCCCCCAGCCAGCGTTCCATACGTTTAAACCACTGCGGCGTATAGTACATCTGAGACGGCACGGTGCGGATCACCACCAGCGTCTTTGCCCCCTGCTTTGCTGCTTCGCGCACCGGGATCGCATCGCTCACGCCGCCATCAAAGTAACTAATACCATTCAGCGCCACGCCGGGGCGATAGAAGCCCGGAATCGCGCTGGACGCCCGAATAATATCGAGCCAGTTATGTCGGGTTGGTGAAAAATAGCTGGGCGTATAATCATCGCTTCGGCAGGCGCAGATATAGAAAGATTTTCCCAGTTCAAACAGACGTTCGGCGGTGTCCATTGCCAGCGGCATTTGCCCGGCGGTTGAGCCGACTAGCCAATCGAGGTCAATAAGGTTGCCGCCGCGGACAAAGCGTACCGGGTCGAAAAACTCCCGCCGGGTGGTGTAACGCATGATGACTTTACGCCCGTATCCCGGTTGGTTGCACAGATAGGCGGAAATATTTTGCGCGCCCGCCGAGCTCCCGTAGTAGAGATCGAAGGGATTGAACTGTGCCCGCATAAACTCATCAAGCACCCCTGCAGTGAAGATACCACGTTGCCCTCCCCCCTCGCAGACCAGCGCCATGCGACCAGGAGTGAAACGCCTCAGCGATAATGGCGCAATATTGCCAAGCGTGACGGGTATACGCTGCCCCACCTCTACCTACCTGTTTTTTAGTTCTCAGACTAACAAAGTAGCCTAAATTCGCGTCGGCTAAAACTAATAAAGCCAGTCCGCTGGACTGGCTTTGATTTAATGCTATTTCGTACGCGATGCTCTAGGGTCGTTTACGCCCGGTAAACAGGCTCACCAGGAAGATGATAATCCCCACAACAAACACGATTTTCGCTGCCCATGCAGCGGTACCTGCCAGTCCACCAAATCCTAATGCGGCGGCAATTAACGCGATAACCAGAAATATAATGCCCCAACGAAACATAAGCTTCTCCTTTACCATAGTTAATGTCGCCCGCTTGCTATGAGCGTCCAGGCCACCCATCGGCACTTTTTTTAGTGTGGTGCACATCTTGTCTCCTGCCAAATTTCAGGAGACAAGATGACCACTTATTACTGCACTTTCAGATCATTTTTGACGCTTTTCACGCCTTCGACGGCTTTAGCGACGCTTTCTGCACGCTCGCTTTGCGCCTGGGATTCCACGGTACCCGACAGCTGCACAACGCCATCTGTCGTCTCAACTTTCACGTTACGTGAGGGTACGATGTCGTCAGCCAGCAGCCTGGCTTTCACTTCACTGGTCGTTGCCGTATCACCGGCATAGCCTTTTATCGAGCTTTCTTTGCTGTCGCGGACGTGAAGCTTGTCACTCACAGAAGCAACGCCCTCAACGGTTTTCGCCGCCGCAACAGCCGCTTCAGCCTGCGCCTGACTTTGTACAAAGCCGCTCAGCGTCACGACTTTTTTATCCGTCTTCACGGAGATATCCGTGCTCTTAATACTCTCGTTATCCAGCAGGGCGGCTTTGACTTTTGCCGTGATGGTGCTGTCATCCATGAAGTTACCGACTTTATTCCCTGCACTTTCCGCACTGGCCTGAGCCTTATCCATCGTTGTCGTTTCTGCGTAGACGGAACCGGTAGCCACAGCAGAAGTCAGCATCACGGCAAGCAGCGTTTTAGACATCGTCAGTTTTTTCATCATCAATATATTCCTGTATGTTTTGCCCGCAATTTGAGCATGTGCAACACGCAGGTTGCATTGCTGAATAGGGGACGAAACCCCTGACCACGAATTTCACGACAGCCCCCAATTCTCAGGACCATAAATCACCGCAAAATCGCGCCCTTATCCAGTTATTAATATTGCGATGAAAATAAGTGTCAGCTTTAAGCACTTTACATAGCGTGACTATCAGAATTTAAAGCCGACACAGATGTCATCGCTTTGTTAAATATAGATCACAATTTTGAAAGCGCCCGCTTCGCTGAGCAAAAAACAGACAGTTAATGGAAAAAGGGGCGGAATTAAGAACTTTCCGTAACAGGCTAAAAAGGAAGGAAAAGTGTCAGGGTGCAGCGGCTGCCGCACCCTGAAGGGGGTTTTAGTGCTCGCGAGTTTTGCGGAACTCAACGTCAGGATAACGTTCCTGCGTCAGGTTCAGGTTCACCATGGTCGGGGCGATGTACGTCAGATTATCGCCACCGTCCAGCGCCAGCTGAACTTCGTTTTTACGCTTGAACTCTTCGAATTTCTTCACGTCTTTCCCCTCTACCCAGCGGGCGGTGGCGACGTTTACCGATTCGTAAATCGCTTCAACGTTGTATTCGCTTTTCAGACGCGCAACCACCACGTCAAACTGCAGCACACCCACGGCGCCTACGATCAGGTCGTTGTTGGCAATCGGACGGAACACCTGCACCGCGCCCTCTTCCGACAGCTGTACCAACCCTTTCAGCAGCTGTTTCTGCTTCAACGGATCCTTCAGGCGGATACGACGGAACAGTTCCGGCGCGAAGTTCGGGATACCGGTGAACTTCATCATCTCGCCCTGAGTAAAGGTGTCGCCAATCTGGATGGTACCGTGGTTGTGCAACCCGATGATATCGCCCGGATAGGCCTCTTCAACGTGCGAACGGTCACCCGCCATAAAGGTTAGCGCATCAGAGATAACCACATCTTTACCGATACGCACCTGACGCAGCTTCATGCCTTTTTCATATTTCCCCGACACCACGCGCATAAACGCCACGCGGTCGCGGTGTTTCGGGTCCATGTTGGCCTGAATTTTAAACACGAAGCCGGAGAACTTCTCGTCCTGCGCTTCCACCAGGCGGGTATCGGTGTTACGCGGCATTGGCGCTGGCGCCCACTCCACTAAACCGTCGAGCATATGGTCAACGCCGAAGTTGCCCAGCGCGGTACCGAAGAAGACCGGCGTAATTTCCCCCGCCAGGAACAGCTCTTTATCGAACTCGTTGGACGCACCCTGCACCAGTTCCAGCTCGTCACGCAGCTGCTGGGCCAGCTCTTCACCGACCGCCGCATCCAGCTCAGGGCTGTTCAGCCCTTTCACAATACGCACTTCCTGAATGGTGTGGCCTTTACCCGTCTGATACAGATAGGTTTCATCTTTATAGAGATGGTAAACGCCTTTGAACAGCTTGCCGCAGCCAATCGGCCAGGTAATCGGCGCGCAGCCGATTTTCAGCTCGCGCTCCACTTCATCCAGCACTTCCATCGGATCGCGGATATCGCGGTCGAGTTTGTTCATGAAGGTCAGGATCGGCGTATCGCGCAGACGGGTAACTTCCATCAGCTTGCGGGTACGATCCTCAACGCCTTTCGCGGCGTCGATAACCATCAGACAACAGTCGACCGCCGTCAGCGTACGATAGGTATCCTCGGAGAAGTCTTCGTGCCCCGGGGTGTCCAGCAGGTTCACCAGGCAGTCACGGTACGGAAACTGCATCACGGACGTGGTAATCGAGATACCACGCTGCTTTTCCATCTCCATCCAGTCGGATTTCGCATGCTGGCTGGAACCACGCCCTTTTACCGTACCGGCGGTCTGAATGGCCTGTCCGAATAACAGCACCTTTTCAGTGATCGTCGTTTTACCGGCATCCGGGTGAGAAATAATGGCAAAAGTGCGGCGCTTGGCCACCTCTTGCAAATAAGGAGACAACGTCATAATTCAATCTTCTTAGTAAACGCGGCAACGCGCCGCGCATGTTGAATACGAAAAAATTGCGGCTATTTTACCCATCAAAGGGGGGCTGGCAATCACTGTTTACACAGGAGTCGCTCCAGTTCAGGCAATGAGGTTACCGTCCAGTCAGGCGTGATGCCTTCCGGCAGCGCGCGCTGGTGCGCGTTCAGCCAGCAGGTTGCCCAACCGGCGTTCATGCCGCCGCGAATATCAGACTCGGCGGTATCGCCAACCATCAGCACGCGGGAACGGTCCGGATGGCCGGCCTGTTCAAGGGCGTAATCAAAGATCTGGCGGTCCGGTTTAGCGACGCCGACTTCTTCAGAAATGATCAGCAAATCAAAGTGATTGCTAAAGCCGGTACGCTCAAGGCGCGTTTGCTGTAATGAGGTAAAACCGTTTGTGATGATCCCCATTTTCACTTTGCCTTTCAGCGCATTCAGCAGCGACTCGGCCCCCGGCAAAGGCGCGCAAATCTCCGCCATCGCATTCATAAAGGCGTCGTTCAGATCCCCCGGGTGAACATTCAAACGTTCCGCCCAGCCGGTAAAACGCTGATGCTGAAGCTGGAGCGAGGTGATCGCCCCATTCTGGTAATCCACCCACAGCGGCTTATTCACCGCCTGGTAGTCCTGGAAATCTTCCGCGGTAAAGGTCACGCTATAGTCGAGAAACATCCGCTGTAAGCCGCTAAACGAGTCAAACGTAAACAGCGTCTCGTCGGCATCGAAGAAAATCCAGTCCCACTTCTTCATCTTTTCACCTTGTCTTACATACTAATGGGCAGCGCCATAATAATGGCATCCTCGCGACCTTCCGCCGTAGGATAATAGTTGCGACGAATCGTCGCTTCGTTAAAGCCTAAACTTTCATACAGGGCAATGGCTGCGTGATTCGATGCGCGGACTTCCAGCCATAGCGTGACCACGCCCTGTGCCTCTAACGCATCAATGAGATGTTCAAGCAGCTCGCGCCCCAGACCGCGGCGCTGAAACGCTGGGTCGACCGCGATATTGAACAGCGTCGCTTCATCCAGCACCACCTGCGTGATCGCAAAGGCGGCCATTTCACCGTCGACCGACATCTGCAGGTTCAGATAGCGCTCTCCCTGATTACTGGCGAAGGTTGTTTCACTCCAGGGAAACGCATGGGCGCGCGTTTCAATCGCGAAGGCGCGGGGTAAATCAGTCGTGCTGAGGGTAGAAATCGTGTTCATGGGCGCAAATTTGTTGCCAAAGCGCGGCGCGCGCGGGCGCGCTGGCTTGCAGTTCATTAAACGGCGGCGTCGAAATCACCGCCCCTTCCAGCGTGACGGGTTCATCGTTACCCAGCCGCCAGCAGTGGCAGCGGCTCTGCTGCGGCAGCATCGCCACGCGATCGGGCGTCAGCGGTAAAACCTGGTCCGGCGTCAGACGCAGCGCGCGCAGAATATCGCCCATCAGCGGTTCCGTCAGCGCAGGAAGCTCCTCGCCAACGATCACCAGCCGAACGTGCTGAGGGAGCGTAATGGCAATCTCGCCCTGCAACGCGCCGGGGCGACGCAGTGACCATTGGGTAATACCCAACTGTTGTAATTGCCAGTCTCGCCGGGATGTCATGTACCACGCTCCTGTCTATCAAGGGCGCAAATATAGCAAATTCATCGAAACTGCGCCAATTACACTCTATATACACAAAATCATTCGAGTTGCATCGAGGCGGCAAGCGAATGAATCCCCAGGAGCGTACAAAAGTACGTGACTGGGGTGAATGAGTGCAGCCAACATAGAGGCAACTTGAAGGATGACGTGTATAATCGCGGCCTGAGTTTAATGAGGAACCATTCATGTCTGCTTTTACCCCGGCAAGTGAAGTCTTGCTGCGCCACAGTGACGATTTCGAACAGAGCCGTATTTTCTTTGCCGGCGATCTGCAGGATGACCTGCCCGCACGCCTTGAGACCGCCGCAAGCCGCGCGCATACCCAGCAGTTTCACCACTGGCAGGTGTTAAACCGCCAGATAGGCGACAACGTTCGCTTTGGGCTTGTGGCGCAGGCGGAAGACGTCGCCGACAGCGACACGTTTATCTACTACTGGCCAAAGAACAAACCGGAAGCCCAGTTCCAGCTGATGAACATTCTGTCTCTTCTGCCGGTGGGCACCGATATTTTCGTCATTGGCGAAAACCGCAGCGGCGTGCGCAGCGCCGAACAGATGCTGGCAGAGTTCGCGCCGCTGAATAAAGTCGACAGCGCTCGTCGCTGCGGCCTGTATCACGGTCGTCTGGAAAAACAGCCGTCGTTCGATGCGGAAACATTCTGGGGCGAATATCAGCTTGATAAGCTGACCATTAAGACCCTACCGGGCGTCTTCAGCCGTGACGGACTGGATGTCGGCAGCCAGCTGCTGCTCTCCACCCTGACGCCTCACACCAAAGGTAAAGTGCTGGACGTCGGCTGCGGCGCAGGCGTGCTGGCGGCGACGCTGGCCAGCCACTCGCCGAAGGTTCGTTTGACCCTGTGCGATGTGAGCGCTCCGGCGGTCGAAGCCAGCCGCGCAACCCTTGCGGCAAATGGCATTGAAGGCGACGTGCTGGCCAGCAACGTCTTCTCTGAGGTGAACGGCCGTTTCGATATGATCATCTCCAACCCGCCGTTCCACGATGGCATGCAGACCAGCCTGGACGCTGCGCAAACGCTGATTCGCGGCGCCGTGCGTCATCTGAACAGCGGCGGCGAGCTACGCATCGTGGCCAACGCCTTCCTGCCCTATCCGGCAGTGCTGGACGAGACCTTTGGCTTCCATGAAGTGATTGCTCAAACAGGCCGTTTCAAAGTGTACCGCACCGTCATGACCCGTCAGGCGAAAAAAGCCTAATCAATGCAGGCCGGATAAGGCATTTACGCCGCTATCCGGCGTTGCATCGCACAAGGCCAGTAGGCGCTAACGCTTATCTGGCCTACAACAAACGGTAAAATCCGCATAAACGCCTTTTTTTTCGGCAATCGCGCAGTCTTCGATAATTAACTATTGACGCACAGCGTAAAATCTCTAGAATTCGCCTCCGTGGTAACGATTCTTTCATAAAGAATCGATGGTATGCGAAGGTGGCGGAATTGGTAGACGCGCTAGCTTCAGGTGTTAGTGTCCTTACGGACGTGGGGGTTCAAGTCCCCCCCCTCGCACCATAATCCACGTTATATCGCTCGCACTGTGCGAAGGTGGCGGAATTGGTAGACGCGCTAGCTTCAGGTGTTAGTGTCCTTAGGATGTGGGGGTTCGAGTCCCCCCCCTCGCACCAACGAGGCGATATAACAAAAGTAACGAGATGTCTGTGCGAAGGTGGCGGAATTGGTAGACGCGCTAGCTTCAGGTGTTAGTGTCCTTACGGACGTGGGGGTTCAAGTCCCCCCCCTCGCACCAGTCTCCTCGTTCTCTTCCTGATTTCCTTTCTTGCTTCACTCCATCGATTTTAAATTCATTATAATCAGTACAATACCACCAATTAACGCAATGCAAGACGGCAACAGTACAAAGTGTCTCAGCTGACGATGCCAGATCATCGCACTGCTCAGCAGCAGCCCACAAACAATCACGCCACGCCAAACATCGGCTGAAAGCCCCATGGTGCTCAGTAGCGCAATTCCCCCCCCCGGAAGCAGTACTCCCCAGCCGCTGCCTAACGTTTTTTGCAACATGATTCCGCCCTTTAAATGATAATGATTACCAATATCATATAGTCTTTTTTGTCATTTGTCTGCTATTGCGCTAAGGTTTCATATTCATTAATGACATGAATATTATATGGTGTTAAGTTGTCTAAAAAACCAGCATGTCAAATATAAGGCAAGCGCACGACTCTTCCTGCATTATTGTTGCTTTTGATGCAGTTACTTATTTATTTAAGGCTGACTACAACTTCAAACAATGACTGTACAATCCTGGCGTACCCTGCGTGCGCAAAAATATCAGCTAACGTTCCGGCTGTTTTTGTTTCTCAATTTGGTCTCATCGGCGCTGTCGGTGTTTAGTCCGATATATGATGTACATATATTTCCCCTACCGGCAATGCTCATTGCGGTGGGTAGCGGCGCTATGCTGCTGTGGAACTGGCGCTACGCGAGAGTCAAACTCAACCTGCCGATAGTTTCGGCAATATTTGGCTGCCTGTGGGGCTGGCATATTTTAAGTAAAACTTTTGTGCTCCCTGCGGTAAATGATAACTTTCAAATGGTTGCGCTATTTAGCGTGTTATTTGTCGGGACTATTGCCTTTTCAAATAATATCATTGCGTTTGCACTGCATTCATTACCGACTTTTATTGTCTGCCTGTTCAGCAGCAATTCTGAAGAGTGGTGGCGAATGGTCTACTGCTTCGCGCTACCATTAATCGGTATTACCATTCAGCACATCATCCAGCGGCGTAACGACAGCTTTGCCCAGGGGTTGATGTATAAACTGCTGGAGGAACGCGAAACGCTGAACGGCTTGAGCATGCTCGATCCGCTTACCGGCCTGTATAATCGTCGCGGCTTCCAGTTTCGCCTGGATTCACTGAAAGCGCTTGGCCCGGCCCAACACTCGGTTCTACTGCTGGATATCGACCATTTTAAGGCCTACAACGACCACTACGGCCATATGATGGGCGATCAGGCGCTGATGCGTGTTTCCGCCGCCATTCGCAACGCGGTGCGCTCACGCGATATTGTGACCCGCTATGGTGGCGAAGAATTTTTGGTGCTGCTGCCGCAGTGTGATCTGAATAATGCCATCCTGACGGCGGAGCGCATTCGTCAGCAGGTCTACGATCTGAAGATCCCACATATGTTTAATGCCAGCGTCGCCACTCACGTCACCGTCAGTATCGGTATTGCCCCGCTAGAGGATAACGATATCGACGCGGCGATTCAGATGGCGGATAAAGCGCTGTACGAAGCCAAAAATCAGGGGCGCAACAGCGCCCTGACCAGCGAACGGCTTCCCGCCGCCTGAGTTCACAAAAAACAAGCGCGAGCGATAAACCGCTTGCGCTTGTTTTTATCTATAGCTAGGATTGCTAATCATTATCATTTAGTTTTGTATCTAGCTAATTCTATGGCCTATCGCTCCGCACCGATTGCTGATGACCTTATCTGGCGTACGTCGCTTCCCGCTACGGGAAATGTGCTCGCCGAATCGGTACGCGCAAAAATCGCCGAGCATCGTCCGCACATGCTGGAGATGTTTCGCCTAAATGAAACGCCCCCTGACAATGCGAAAGCGCTGGCCGAATGGGCAAAGCCGACAGAACTGAGCTCACTGCTCGCGATCTATTCCGATCATATCTACCGTAACCAACCGACACAGCCGCGCGAAAACAAACCGCTGATATCGCTGTGGGCACAATGGTATATCGGCCTGATGGTACCGCCACTGATGCTGGCGCTGCTGACCGAAGAATCTGCCATCGCCGTCTCACCCGAGCACTTCCACGTCGAGTTCCATGAAACCGGACGTGCTGCGTGCTTCTGGGTCGATGTACGCCACGATCTACGCACGACTCAGAAACCACTCGTCGAACGTATGGATAACTTAGTGACGCAAGGCATTATGCCCGTCATTGAGGCCCTTGAAGCCACGGGTGACATTAACGCTAAACTTATCTGGAGCAACACCGGTTATTTAATTAACTGGTATCTCGGCGAGATGATTGCACTGCTGGGCGAAGAGTCGGTGAACCAGATACGGCAGCGCTACTTCTTTAGCAAGACGCTGGCCGATGGCCAGGATAACCCGCTGTGGCGTACCGTTGTGGTGAGAGATGGCCGTTTGGTGCGCCGAACCTGCTGTCAGCGCTATCGTCTGCCCGATGTTCAGCAGTGTGGTGACTGCACCCTAAAATAACCGACGGGGCAAACGCCCCGTCGATTTCCTACCCATTACGCAACCTGCTGGCTCTCTTCCACCGCACGCTGTGCTTCTTCCTCTTCCTGTGCAAGCAACTGTTTTTCATACACTTTGAAGAACGGATAGTAGATGATTGCCGAAACGCAGGCCAGCAACACGACCAGAATCGCCGCACGGAAATCCCAGCCTAACGCCCACGCTCCACCGATAGGTGCCGGCGCGGTCCATGGAACAACAGAGATGACACGGCCAATCAGATCCAGCTTCATTGCCGCCCAGGCCAGAATGGCGTTAACCATCGGTGCCAGCAGGAACGGAATAAAGAACACCGGGTTCATGACGATAGGCGTACCGAAAATCACCGGTTCGTTGATGTTGAACAGGCTTGGCACCACGCTCAGACGGCCAATAGAACGCAGGTGGGCCAAGCGGCTACGCAGATAGCAGAATACCAGGCCCATGGTAGCACCGGAACCGCCAATCACGACGAAGAAGGTCCAGAATGCTTCCATAAAGATGTGCGGCAGCGGTGCGCCCTGCGCCAACGCGGTCTGGTTCAGACCAAGGTTGGTCAGCCAGAACATCTGCAGCATACCGGATACAATCGCCGCACCGTGAATCCCTGCGAACCACAGCAGGTGGCCAATCAGCACCGCCAGCAGAATAGCCGGTAAGGAGTCAGCCGCGGAAACCAACGGTTTGAACACCGACATGATAGCCTGAGGGATCAGCATATCGAACTGGCTCTGAATAAACAGACTCAGCGGATAGAGCGTCAGCACGACCACCAGAACCGGTATCAGCAGATCGAAAGAGTTTTTGATCATCGGCGGCACCTGATCCGGCAAACGGATCCCGATGTTGCGGATTTTCAGAAAACGCATCATCTCTACGCAGTAAACAGCGACGAGAATGGCGGTGAAGATCCCTGTCCCCCCGAGGCTATCCACCGGCAGAGTGCCGTTAGTTTTCGGTGCGGCAACCAGCAGGAACGCCATAATTGACAGCATCGAACACATGAAAGGATCGAGCTGGTTGGTCTTTTCGTAATGTTTACCTAAGTTATAGGAGATAGCGGCGCAGATATAGATAGACATGATGCCCATCGTCATATCAAACGGCGTCAGAATGCGGCCTTCAAACTGTTTTGCCAGGTCCAACCACGCGCGAGCAAAGCCCCAGGTGGTATCCGGCGAGAACGGCGGGTATGCAAATACCAGCAAGAACGACCCCACAATCATGAAAGGCATAGCAGAGATAAAACCGTCACGGATAGCCATGACGTGGCGCTGAGATGAAATACGCCCAGCAACTGGACTAACGTAGTTTTCTACAAAGCGAAATATCAAATTAAATGCAGCGTGATTAGCAGACATAGCAGCCCTCCTGACAGGCTTTAGACGTAAGCACAGCAACAACGATTTTGCCGACATACGACTGGGCAAACTGTGAACGCTCTGCGGTTGCAGCAACGCGACCTGACATATTGTTCATAGGGATACAGTTCATATATGGCTCTTATTATGGATACAAAGGAAGTTACCCTCGCAGTATCAATCGACTGAATGCGAACCGCAACCGGTTACTGTAACCGGTTGCAGCGAATGTGAAGGAGATCCAGAAATCAAACAATTTTTGCACAACTTCGTCGCAATATTTACAACCAAGGTAGCTTTATGACAGAGTGACTCGCCGAAAAATCAGGAGAGCATGATGAGCCTACAGTCTGTACGAGAATTCTTTGCCGAGCACGCGCCCGACATCAATATTATCGAGCTTGAGCAAAGCACTGCGACCGTCGCGCTGGCAGCCGCCGCCCATCAGGTTGAGCCTGGACAGATTGCCAAAACGCTGTCGTTGAAGATCAAGGACCGTGTGATTCTGGTGGTCGCTAAAGGCGATGCCCGTCTGGATAACAAAAAGCTGAAAGACACATTCGGTGCGAAAGCCCGCATGCTCAGCAGTGACGAAGTGGTCATGCTGACCGGACACCCCGTCGGCGGCGTATGTCCGTTTGGCCTGGAAAACCCGCTGGACGTCTATTGCGATGTCTCACTGCAGGCCTATGACGAAGTTCTCCCTGCTGCGGGCGCCATTCATAGCGCGGTACGCATCTCTCCACAGAGAATGGCCAGCCTGACCTCCGCAACGTGGGTTGATGTCTGCCAGCCATCTTCCAGTTAAGCAGAACACAGCGGCCTCTGCCCGTATGCGGTGTTCCGATCGGGCAGAGAAACCAATAAATCTGCGGCACTCAGCAGGCCGACATCTGAATTCACACCGAGCTTTGTCATGGCATTGAATTTATGTGCGCGGATAGTTTTGATGTTCCTATCCAGTCGCTGCGCAATTTCCATCAGTGAATAACCGTAGGTCATATAGCGTAGAATCATATTCTCGGTCGGGCTCAGACAGCGACTTTCATGATGCAGTAAGGAGGCATCGGCGCATTCATGACCGAGCGCCGCCTCTCGCAGAAGTTCCAGCAAACTTTGCTGAAGTTCCGATAACGGGCTGGATTTACTCAGTACGCCGTGAAGATACGTTGGCGAGAGATGCTTAATAAGGTCAGCCTCAGCGCTATCGTTCGCCAGAATAATACGCACGATCCCGGCGTCATGACGCGCTAAGGTCTCCATCGTAAACAGGCACTCAATACGCGGCTCCCTCATTCCGGGCAGGCAACAGATCAATACATCAAAAGAGGTCTGACGGAGCGCCAGCTTAAATTCGCGAATAGTGCGATAAAAATGAAAAGTAGAATTCCGGGAGTGGGCATGCATTAACAGATGACGTAACCCCACTTCCGTCATCATACAATGTTCTATGATAGCGATGCACTGCTTCCTGCTGTGCTTTTCCATTCCGCTTGCTCTCCATAAGCTGAGTAGAGATTCAGTTCCTTCATCCCTTGGCTGCTGTTAATCCAGGCATACATCTCCGCATTGCTGCGCAAAGAAAGTCGACGCATAGCGCTATTTTTTTGCGCGCTGATCGTCTTGTTACTTTTCTTCAGCAAGGCGGCAATTTGGTTAATTCCCCAGCCTTTCGCCAGCAGTCGCAGTACCTTACGTTCTGACAGCGTCAGCATAATTAATCGCTCATTGTCGCCATCGACATCCTCATTGGTTTGCAGAGAAAGCAACGTCTGGCTAATTTTTTCCGTACTGACGCCTCCCTGCCGGACGGCATCGATGACACGCTCGATGGGATCGGAATCTGAAAGTAAAGTGCTTTCCGGGCGCATTAAAAACTCAACGGCCAGCGAATAGTATTGTCGGCTAATCATGAAAATCCAGTGAATATCCCGATACTGGGACAGCAGCGTATAATACTGTTCACACAACGCACGCGGATGTCTGACTTCCCCAGAGAAATCGACAATAACGACGTCTGTGCGTCGTAACTGAAGTAACGTTAACTCTTCCAGAGACTGGCAAAAATTGAGCTCGTAGTCCGGGAAATACATTCCCATTATCGCGCTGAGCCCAGACTGCATTACCGGTATTTTGCTGATAATCACCGCGAATTTGCAGTATTCTGGCGACATAAAACCTCCGTATCCATTCGAAGATTCATTTCCTGAATATAAAACCACTTAATACTTATGCGAAGTATTAACAGGAAAATGAATCCATCCGTTTCTATTCCCTTTACCGCGATAACATTATGATTATGTCGTCGTCACCGAACCAATAAATATTTTGCTACATGGATGTACTGGTGGGATTGACGAAGGTAGTATGGCATGCCGTCAGGAAAGCACTAACTTAGAAAATATTAATTAAGTCATAAGAGAAATTAAAATTTGCGCTCTGTATTTTCTCCTCGTTATTCCATTTTCATTTTGAATTCTTTCGGCGTCATGCCCCCCCGTTTTCTGAAAAAACGGGAAAAATAGGTTACATCGCTAAACCCCAGATAATCAGATACCTGGGTAATGGTCATACTGGTGTACTGCAGGCTCCTTTTGGCCTCCAGCAGCAACCGCTGGTGCAGCACGTTTAGCGCACTGGTGCCATGGAATTCACGGCACAGGCAGTTCAGATGGGTCGTCGATACCCCGAGTCGCTGCGCGTATTCCGCCAGCGACAAATGTTCACGGTAGTGGCTCTCAATCAGCCGCGCAAACCGCCGTAGCACGCCGCGTTTTCGCTCGCTTTTGTCTTCAATCGTCTTCGATGGCGCCCCCTGCCGATTGAGCCAAACCAATAACGCGCCCAACAGCGAATAGAGCATCATTCTCGTGCTTATACTCTTCCAGCAGCGTCGCGAACATCGACCGAATATGACGGCTTGAACGCTTAACCGGTATACACCTTGGTTGGCTGAGCACATCCAGCTGACCACCAAACTGCGCCTCCAGCTTGCTCAACAGCGGAAGCGCTAGCGACAGCACATAGCCCTGGGTTCCGGGCGAAAAACGAAAACCATGTACGCACAGCGATGGCACGACCTGAATGCTGGGCTCGTTAACCACGTGCCGCTCGCCTTCCACTTCAATTTCCGCCTGTCCCTTGTGCAAATACAGCAACTGCACCATTTCCGCATGCTGATGCACGCGGATGTGCCACTCATAGAGGCTGCTGCGCTGGAGTATCGACTCACAGTGCAACAGATCGGGCGTGGGCCAGCCCCTATGCTCACCATAGAGCTTAAAGACCGGCACAATATCCGACTGCGGTGTCGCCACGCCCGCACGTTTCATGCGCTATTCCACCGTTTCATAAGGTAACCCAACATAGTTCTCCGCAATGGTCGTCAGCCCGGCGCGCGATCCCAGATAGTACTGGCGATCGACCTCCTGCATCTTTCTGTCGAACGCGCTCTTGTCCTGGAAATCGTGTAGCAGGTGCGTCATAAACCAGCTGAAGCGTTCGCCTTTCCACACCCGGTTCAGCGCCAGCTGTGAATAGTGGCTAAGTAAATCTTCGCGGCCATGGCGGTAGTACTGGCGCAAAATACGCCACAGATAGTTCACGTCTGACACGGCCAGGTTCAGCCCTTTGGCCCCCGTGGGCGGAACGATGTGCGCCGCATCGCCGACAAGGAACATTCGGCCATACTGCATTGGCTCCACCACGTAGCTACGCAGCGGCGCAATGCTCTTCTCAAGTGAGTGACCAGTCACTAACTTTTGACTCAATTCATCCGGCAGACGACGCTTCAACTCTCCCCAGAAGCGTTCATCTGACCACTGCTCGACCTTGTCGCTGAGCGGTACCTGGAGATAGTAGCGGCTTCTTGTTAGTGAGCGCTGACTACACAATACAAACCCACGCTCATGGTGTGCATAAATAAGTTCGTGGTTTACCGGCGGCGTATCCGCGAGCAGCCCCAGCCAGCCGAACGGCCAGATACTTTCGTACTCGCGCAAAATATCGCGGGGGATACTCTGTCGCGAAACGCCGTGGAACCCATCGCAACCCGCAACAAAATCACATTCCAGCCGGCACGTTTCGCCATTTTTCACAAACGTTACAAAGGGTTTATCATTCTTGAGGTCATGTAGCTCAACTTGTTCAACGCCATAAATGGTCTGGGCGCCACATGCCTGACGCGCTTCCATCAGATCGCGCGTCACTTCGGTCTGCCCGTAAACCATCACGGTTTTGCCCCCCGTGAGCTCGCTCAGCGGCACGGGAATGCGTTGGTTGGCAAACAAAAACTCCACGCCGTGGTGAATCAACCCTTCTGCGTCCATACGGCGAGAGACCCCCGCTTCACGCAGCAGCTCAACGGTACCGTTTTCCAGGATGCCCGCACGAATGCGACCCAGCACATACTCCGGTGTCTGGCGCTCAAGGATAACGGTTTTAATCCCGGCGTTATGCAGCAGCTGGCCTAACAGCAGCCCCGAAGGCCCGGCACCGATAATGGCGACTTGCGTGTTCATAGGGTGACCTCACATTCTGGTTAATTATTTGTTTATTTTGTGTATAAATAAAGTTTCAGAATGCATTTTTGATAAGTCAGTAACGAAAAAGAAGGCCAGAATCCGTTCAAAATTTGCACTTTCGAACAGTTTTGCAAAAGTGTGGGCGATATCAACTCTTCGCCCTTCAGTGACGAACGCTGAATTTTTGCACATTGTTTGATCCGGCGCGGAGAGTACAGACCAATTCTTCGGGTACAAGTAGGTCATTACACAGGCGTTTTGGGTACCAGGGTTCTTATGGAAGTCGATCAGTCAGAACAACGCATCGTTACGCGGCTATGTATTCAGTGCGGGCTTTTTTTATTGCAACATGGGGCGGAGAGCGCTCTGGTGGAGGAATTGTCCACGCGTCTGGGGCTTGCGCTGGGGATGGACAGCGTCGAAAGCGCCATCTCATCAAACGCCATCGTGCTGACCACCATCAAGGACGGCCTCTGCCTGACGTCAACGCGTAAAAACAGCGATCGTGGGATCAACATGCACGTGGTCACCGAAGTGCAGCACATCGTCATCATGGCCGAGCACAAGCTGCTGGACTATAAAGATGTCGGTAAACGTTTTGCGCAGATAAGACCGCTACGCTACCCGCGCTGGCTGGTCGTGCTCATGGTAGGGCTATCGTGCGCCTGCTTTTGTAAACTGAACAACGGCGGCTGGGACGGCGCGCTGGTCACCTTCTGTGCCAGTACTATCGCCATGTATATTCGCCAGATGCTAACGCATCGCTCAATGCATCCGCAGATTAACTTCGGCCTGACGGCCTTCGTGGCGACGACGGTCTCCGGTCTGATGTTGCAGCTTCCTGCCTTTCATCAGACCTCGACTGTCGCCATGGCGGCCAGCGTACTGCTTCTGGTGCCGGGGTTCCCTCTTATTAACTCGGTGGCTGACATGTTCAAAGGGCATATCAACACCGGGCTGGCGCGCTGGGCGATTGCCAGTCTATTAACGTTGGCCACCTGCGTCGGTGTGGTCATGGCGATGACCTTATGGGGGCTGCGCGGATGGGTGTAATGAATTTTGTCCTGCTGCTGGCTCAGGATATCGTGCTATCGGCTATTCCCGCCGTCGGCTTTGCGATGGTGTTTAACGTTCCGCACCGCGCGTTGCCATGGTGCGCGCTACTGGGTGCTATCGGCCACGCCTCACGCTTCGTCATGATGACCGCTGGCTTCAACATCGAATGGGCCACCTTCCTGGCAGCACTGCTGGTGGGCAGTATCGGTATCCAGTGGTCGCGCTGGTATCTGGCGCATCCGAAAATTTTCACCGTAGCCGCCGTGATCCCGATGTTCCCCGGTATTTCAGCCTACACGGCCATGATCTCTGCGGTAAAAATCAGTCATTTCGGCTATTCCGAAGAGATGATGATCACCCTGCTGAGTAACTTCCTGAAGGCCTCGTCTATCGTCGGTGCGCTCTCCATCGGCCTGTCGATTCCAGGGCTGTGGCTGTACCGTAAGCGCCCACGGGTGTGATCCTGAGGGCGGCACGGGAGAGTGCCGCCCTTCCCCCGGCTTGTGCTACTATGTGCAGTATTCGTGCGGATTTCCCGCACCCTTCCCGTATTTTCCAGTATTGAGATAGTGTGTTATGTCTTCTCGTATTTTAACGCCTAACGTGATTGGTATTGACGCTTTCGTTGCCGATCCCGCGGCCATTCTTGCGCAAACCCAGGGTGGCGCGGTCGCCGTGTTTGCCAATAATGCGCCGGCATTCTATGCCGTCACGCCGGAGCGATTGGCGCAGTTGCTGGCGCTGGAAGAAAAGCTTGCCCGTCCGGGCAGCGACGTGACGCTGGACGCCCAGTTCTTTGAAGAACCCACGGCGGCACCGGTCTCCGTACCAATGGGTAAATTCGCCATGTACGCAGGATGGCAGCCTGACGCTGAGTTTCTGCGCCTTTCCGCGCTGTGGGGCATCGCCTTAAGCGAGCCGGTTACGCCAGAAGAGCTGGCCTCGTTCGTCGCCTACTGGCAGGCGGAAGGCAAAGTTTTCCACCACGTGCAGTGGCAGCAAAAATTAGCGCGCAGCATACAGATGGGCCGGGCGAACAATAACGGCCAGATGCGCCGTGATGTTAACGCGGTCAGCGAACCTGATCGTCAGATTCCACCGGGTTTCAGAGGTTGAGCATGAAAGACGTTGGCGAATTGATGAAGCGCCTGCAAAAGATGATGCCGGCGCATATTGAACCGGCCTTTAAAACCGGCGAAGAGCTGCTGGCCTGGCAGAAAGAACAGGGCGAGATCCGCGCGGCGGCGCTGGCGCGTGAAAACCGAGCGATGAAAATGCAGCGCACCTTTAACCGCTCCGGCATTCGCCCACTGCATCAAAACTGTTCGTTCGATAACTACCGCGTTGAAAACGAAGGTCAGATGAACGCGCTGGCAAAAGCGCGGCAGTACGTTGATGAGTTCGACGGCAATATCGCGAGCTTTATTTTTTCCGGCAAGCCGGGTACCGGCAAAAACCACCTCGCCGCGGCCATCTGCAATGAGCTGCTATTGCGCGGTAAATCGGTGCTGATTATCACCGTTGCCGACATTATGTCGGCGATGAAAGAAACCTTTAGTAACCGCGAAACCAGCGAAGAACAGCTGCTAAGCGATTTGAGCAACGTCGACCTGCTGGTGATCGATGAGATCGGCATGCAGACCGAATCACGCTATGAAAAGGTGATCATCAACCAGATCGTTGACCGTCGTTCCTCATCCAAGCGCCCGACCGGCATGCTGACCAACAGCAATCTCGACGAAATGAATAAACTTCTGGGCGAGCGGGTCATGGACCGCATGCGCCTCGGTAACAGCCTGTGGGTGATCTTCAATTGGGAAAGTTACCGCAGTCGGGTAACAGGGAAAGAGTATTAAGATACATCCTATGAATGACAGGCGTATACTTATTACGTCCATTGATAACTGCACACACGAGTAAACCCCATGAAATCTGTAAAATCGATGCTTTGCCGCGTAATTATTGCCAGCGCGTTTATTTCTACCGCTGCGGGCGCCGTATCGTTGAATGACCTGAGTAGCGCAGCCAGCTCGCTCGCTGGCAGCAGCAGCTCGTCACAGAGCGGCGGATCTTCCCTCTCTTCGCTGACCAGTCTGCTTAACGGTGGCAGCCAGTCGTTAAGCTCCAGCAGCATGAACAATGCCGCCGGGATCATGGGGTATTGCGCGAAAGAGAAACTGGCCTCCGTGGCCAACGTGGATAACGTGAAAAGCCAGGTGCTGGATAAACTGGGTCTCAACACGGCGGCTGAACAGAAAAAAGATACCGGCTACATGGAAGGACTTGAAGGCCTGCTGAACGCCAAAGACGGCCAGAAGCTCGACCTCGACAGTCTGGGCAACACCGAACTGGGTAAAAAAGTCAAAGCAAAAGCCTGTGATTTCGTTCTTAAACAAGGCGTTAGCTTCATTTCCTGATAGTCTTTTTGGGTGGCAGAAATCACACCGGCCACCCAAAAAACGCTCAAATAACGTTCATTTATAAACCAATTCTGAATAACAGCACACTTTCATTACGTTAGAATTGCAGACAGATGACGGCACAATTACATTGTGAAGTTACTTTCTGTAGAGCCAGAAAACCTGGCGCGGTTGAGGATGTGTAGTGTCAGAGTTGTTATCCCTCGTTCTGTTTCTGGCTTCCATTGCGATATACGCCTGGAAGGCAGGGCGCAATAAATGGTGGTTTGCCGCCACGTTAACGGTACTGGGCCTGTTTGTGGTCCTGAATATTACCCTGTATGCCAGCGACTACTTTACCGGCGACGGTATCAACGATGCGGTACTCTATACTCTGACCAACAGCCTGACCGGCGCGGGCGTCAGCAAATACATCCTGCCGGGTGTCGGCCTCGTTGCCGCGCTGGTCGCTGTTTTTAGCGCGCTGGGCTGGTTATTACGTCGACGCCGCCATCATCCTCATCATTTTGGCTACAGTCTGCTGGCGCTGGTTCTGGCCGTCGGTTCGGTCGATGCCAGCCCGGCGTTCCGCCAGATTAGCGAGCTGGTAAAATCCCAGTCGCGCGACGGCGATCCTGATTTTTCGGCCTACTATAAAGAACCGTCAAAAACGATCCCGAAACCAAAGCTGAACCTCGTTTATATCTATGGCGAGAGCCTGGAACGTACCTACTTTGACAACGACGCCTTCCCGAACCTGACGCCGGAGCTGGGCGAGTTAAAGAACCAGAGTCTGGATTTCAGCCATACCATGCAGCTGCCGGGTACCGACTACACTATTGCCGGTATGGTTGCCTCCCAGTGCGGTATCCCGCTGTTCGCGCCGTTCGAAGGTAACGCGTCCGCGTCGCTGTCGAGCTTCTTTCCGCAAAATATCTGCCTGGGCGATATCCTGAAAAACTCCGGCTACGAGAACTACTTCGTGCAGGGTGCCAACCTGCGTTTTGCGGGCAAAGACGTCTTCCTGAAATCGCACGGTTTCGACAATCTGTACGGCGCGGAAGAGCTGAAAACCACCGTCGCGGACCCGAACTACAAAAACGACTGGGGCTATTACGACGACACCGTTCTCGACGAAGCGTGGAAGAAATTTGAGACGCTGTCACGCGAGGGTAAACGCTTTTCGCTGTTTACCTTAACGGTCGATACCCACCATCCGGACGGCTTTATCTCCCGTAGCTGCAACCGCAAAAAGTACGATATCAACGGCAAGGCCAACCAGTCGTTTAGCGCAGTGGCCTGCAGCCAGGAAAACATTGCGGAATTTATTAATAAAATCAAAACATCACCGTGGTTTAAAGACACGGTTATCGTGGTTTCCTCCGACCATCTGGCGATGAAAAACACCGCCTGGGACTACCTGAATAAACAGGACCGCAGCAATCTGTTCTTCGTGATTCGCGGTGACAAACCCGACGAGCAGGACGTGCTGGCGGTAAAACGTAACACCATGGATAACGGCGCAACGGTGCTGGATATACTCGGCGGAGACAACTTTATCGGCCTGGGCCGCAGTAGCCTGTCCGGGCAGTCGTTGTCCGAAGTCTTCCTGAATATGAAGGAGAAGGTGCTGGCGTGGAAACCGGACATCATTCGCCTGTGGAACTTCCCGAAAGAGATCAAAAACTTCTCTATTGATACTCAGAAAAACATGATCGCTTTTTCCGGTAGCCACTTCCGCTTGCCGCTACTGCTGCGCGTGTCGGATAACCGCGTTGAGCCGCTGCCGGAAAGCGAATACTCTGCGCCGCTGCGCTACCAGCTGGCCGATTTTGCCCCCCGCGATAACTTCGTCTGGATTGACCGCTGCTATAAAATGGCGCAGCAGTGGTCGCCGAATCTGGCGTTGTCTACCGACTGGTGCGTGTCGCAGGGCCAGCTTGGCGGCGAGCAAAAAGTGCAGCACGTCGACAAAGCGCAGTGGAACGGTAAAACCGAGTTTAAAGACACGGTGATCGACATGGTGCGCTACAAAGGCAACGTCGATTCGCTGAAAACCGTCGATAACGATATCCGCTACAAAGCCGATAGCTTTATCTTTAACGTCGCCGGGGCGCCGGAAGAGGTGAAAAGCTTTAGCGGCATCTCTCGTCCGGAAGCCTGGGGCCGCTGGTCTAATGCCCAGCTTGGCGAGGAAGTGAAAATTGAGTATCAGCACCCGCTGCCGAAACGCTTCGACCTGGTGATCACCGCCAAAGCCTTCGGGCCAAACGCGGATAAACCGATCCCGGTTCGCGTGGGCAACAGCGAACAGACGATTACCCTCAGTCATGATGTGACCACCACCACGCTGCACTTTGACAACCCGTCGGACGCCAGCACGCTGGTGATTGTACCGCCGAGCCCGCAGTCAACGAACGAGGGCAATATCCTCGGCCACTCTCCGCGCCAGCTGGGCATTGGGATGGTGGAAATCAAAGTGATCGATGCACAAGGCTAATGTCTTAAGCGTAAGGGGGCATATCGCCCCCGTTTATTTTCTCTATTTTCGTAAAAATAAAAACCTATAAAACACTTATAAATCAGATTAAAAAACCATATCAATCCAACTTATATTTATAAATATACCAATAAAAGCAAATTTCTTAGCATTTACCAATACTGAAAAATATTGGTCTATATTGCTGCGTAATCATGCTCACTGGTTATAAATTCGAATCCATTCGCGTCTTACATAATGAACGTATCGTTGCCTGGGAAGTCCTCTCAACCGCAGCGGACCCGATAGACCTCGAGCATTTTTTCAGCAACCTGGCGCTTGATGCCAGAGTTGAGCTCTTCTTTGCCCAACTTGTCCATGTCACTCAAACCGCGGGCTCCGGTAAGTACTATCTGAACGCCAGCGCAGACGTCATGCTGACCCCTCATTTTTTGCCGCGCCTCGCAGAACAGGTTGCAGTCCCCGGCGGGCATCAGGCTGGCGTGGATCGCAATGGCGTTCATTTTCTGCTGCGCTACTCGATTCCCCTTTTTATCGCCAGCGGGCAAGCGGAGAGCAAAGATGTCGCGGCTCAGCTTACCTGTACGCGACAGGACGCCAGCATCAGCTGCCAGAACCGGGGGACAGCACACGTACGTCTGAGTCATGTCGAAGCGCTCAATGCGCAGGGGCAGGTGGCGGAAACACTGCCCGGGCTGGCCGGTTACGTCCTGCCCGGGCAACGATTCGTGTTGCCGTTTAAACAACTTCAACGCCATCCGACCTCTTCCCTGCGCGCGTATCTGAATGAACATACTCAAGCCAGCCTGCTTAACGTCCATTCTGCTGCTGTGGCTACTGTCGATGACGCTCCACGCTGAGCCCCCCACCGCCAACACGCAATACCTGTCTGTCACCGTTAACCACTACGCTTACGACGGAGTGTGGGCCGTACGCGTGGTGGATAATGCGCTGTGGATAGCCACTCACGATGCGGTCAGGCTGGGCATTTCATCCGGGCAGGCGAAGACGGCGTGGCTCAATCTGTCCACTCTGCCGGGGATTCAGGTCAACTTCTACAGTCTGCAACAGCAGTTATCGCTTACCCTTCCCGAGCAGGCGCTAACGCACGTTCAGCATCTGGAAAGTCAGCCACGCACAGCGTCCCTTGCCACGCAGCAGGCACAGCCGCTGGGCAACCTCACGCTCGACTATTCCCTTTATTCCCGCGATACCGCCAGCCAACAGCAAACCAGCCTGCAAAGCCAGCTACAAACCTCCGGCTGGCTACCGGGGCAGCTCAGCAGCAGTATGAACAGCCGGTTTCCGCATGGGCAAGGCGGCGACGGCACCACGCAGACCCGGTTGATGACCACCTGGCAGCAAGACTTCCCGCAGTGGCTCACCAGCGTTGCGCTTGGCGACAACGTAACGACCGGCGTCAGCTGGAGCCGTCAGGTACGTTTCGCTGGCCTGCATCTGGCGCGCAATTTCCAGCTCGACCCGCAGCTGAACACCGCGCCGCGCGCGCAGTTCAGCGATAGCGTCGTGCTGCCGTCCACCGTCGATTTGTACATTGATGGGTTACAGCAAAGCCACCAGCAGGTCACGCCGGGCAGCTACATTCTCGATACCTTGCCCACCTTTTCCGGCAGCGGACAGGCGCGAGTCGTCATCACCGACATTAACGGCCAGCGCCGCGAGGTGACGCTCGATCTGTACGGCGCGCCGGATATGCTGGCACAGGGCGTGAGCAGCCGTTCGCTGGATGTCGGCTGGTTACGCAAAAACTATGCGGAGCGCTCTAACGACTACGCCGCGTCACCGCTGCTCGATGCGGGCTGGCGTTACGGGGTGAGCAATCGCCTGACCGTCAGCGCCCACACTGAACAACATCACGATGCGCACAACATCGGCATTGCCAGCGACTGGCTGATCTCGCCGCGGGCCGGAATTATCAGCGGTCACACGGCCATCAGCCAAAGTCCGCAAGGAGAAGGAAACAAATGGGGTATCGGTTACCAGTGGAATGCACAAGGGCTAGGCCTCTCCGCCAATACCAGCCACAGCAGCAGCGCCTGGGCAGATATCGCTCGCGTTAGCGGTAGCCTGCCGGTGCGGCGCAGCGATAACTTGTGGATGAGTCAGACCGTCTCCGGCTGGGGAACGCTGGGCGTTGGCTGGGTGCGTCAGGATAGCGCCCGCTACCTCAACGCCAGCTGGTCAAAATCCTTTCATAACCGGGTGTCGGCCTCACTGGGGTTTACCCATGCGCTGAACAGCGGTGACAAAACCTTCCAGCTGATGCTCTCCGTTCCGCTGGGCAACCGCGACTCACTCTCACTCCAGGCGGGAAATCCATCGTCTCGCTGGGATTATCGCCACCAGCCGGATAGCCAGTTGGGCGGCTGGTCGTGGCAGATTAGCCAGAGCGCGGGCAGCGCGTCGCGCCAGGCGCATACGGATATCGGCTACCTTGGCCAATACGGCGAGTGGCATGCCGGACTAGACCGCGACCAAAGCAGCGTCAACCGCTATCTCAGCGGCGAAGGTGCGATGATGCTGCTGGAAAATCACCCCTATGCGCTACGCTACAACCGCCAGGGGATCGCGCTGGTCTCCACCAACGGCATTGGCAATGTACCCATCGCCGTCGAGAACCGTAAAGCGGGCACAACCGATGAAAATGGCTATCTGCTGCTGACGGATTTACCGCTCTACCATAACGCCAGAATCTCGCTCGACCCGCTGAGTCTTCCGCCGGAGATCGTTACGCCGTTAACCGAAATCCATGCGCAGCCGGGAATGACCACGGCGGTGAAGGTCGATTTCCAGGTGCATCGCGCGCGCCTGGTGTCCGCCCAACTTTTCGACCACCAACGTCAGCCAATACCGGTTGGCAGCGGCATCCGCTATTCCAGCGGAGAGTCCATCGTCGGGCGCGACGGCTATATCTGGCTGGAAAACCCGCCAATGCCGGGCTCATTAAGCATTCAAACCCCCACGGGCTCGTGTGACGTGACGCTTCCTGCGGCCTCCTCCTCTGCCACCGTGGTCAATCTCGGAACCTTACCGTGTCATTAAAACTGCTGCTCGCCCCACTGCTGTTGCTGACGTTCGCTCTGCTCTCGTGCCCCGCGCACGCCGCTAACTGTTGGATAACCCAGGGCGCATCCACCGCATTTGGCACATTGGTGGCAGGCAATACCAGCTCGGCACAGTCGAGCGTAAAGTTCAACTGCTACGCCGATTATGGCGAAACGCGCTACTTCAACGTCTGCCTGAGCAGCCTGGAATCCGCGCCGTTCAAAATGACCTCCAACGGCGATGAAGAAGGCAAGCAGTACACGATGCTATTTCGTCTCTACAGCACGCTGGATAACAGCCTGGAGCTGACCTCTATCGGCGCGGGCCGCGCCCTGCAAACGGCGCTAACGATAGGCGGTAATCAAACTTCCAGCGGCAGCTTTCCGCTGCTCGCCACCATTCCCTCCGGGCAAAACAACCTGCCGGTTCGTAGCTACTTCAACTATACTTTGGGGCTGAAACTGACGTGGAACAGTGCCACCCGCAAAGAGGCGCTCACCAGCTGTCAGGATGGCAAGTGGCAGGGGGAAGCAACGGATGCATCATCCAACGCCAGCGCCACGCTATCCGACAGCTGCTTTATTCAGAGCGTCACGTCGCTCAACTTTGGCACCGTGGGCAGTACTGCGCTAACTTCCCGGCTGGCCTCGACGGCCAGTATTCGCGCTCGCTGCCCGGTGGGGAGCAGTTATTCACTGGGCATCAGCAGCGGTGAACATGCCTCTGGCACACGACGCCAGATGTGTAACGATCGCCAGCAGTGTCTGCAATATGCCCTCTGGCAGGATGCCGCCGCCACCCGTCCGTGGGGCGAAGCATTGGGAAGCAATACTATGGAAATGAGTCATCATGACGGGAGCGTGCAGGCGGCGACCGTTTATGGCACGGTGCCCACACAACCCCTCACCGGCACGGGCGTATTTAGCGATAACGTCGTTATTACGCTCACTTATTAATCTAAATAATGCGCGGTTTGGATCGATGTTACCGATAACAATTCGCGGTACAGTTTGCCCTCCCGCACCGGGTCACTCTTTTCTCTCTTGAGCGGATCGCTGACAACTTCATGAAATACCTGCTTGCCGATGCTATCGTGTATGACAACGAGGATGGTTCACTCACCTTACAAAGCGCTGACGCCGAAAGTCAGACATTGACCTGTACGGCGCAAACCATCCTGAACCTGCTGATTGCCCATCACGGGATGGTGGTTGAACGCGAGGTCTTTCTCCAGCAGGTGTGGGACGATCGCGGCCTGCGCGGCTCGAGCAACTCGCTGAACCAGTACATCAGCATCCTGCGCAAAATGCTGGCTGGAATGGTGCCGGACCACCTGTTTATCGTCACCGTTCCCAAAGTCGGGTTTATGCTCAGCGCGGATATCAGCGTCGTGCCGCTCAATGCGCCCGTCTCTGCGCTCGCGCCGGTAAGCAGCAAACGCGCGCTCCCCAAAAGACGGAACTGGCTTTACGGTATCGTGACCGCCACCGTGACGCTCCTGTGCGCCGTCGCGCTCATCTGGAATGCCCAGCGCCAGCAAATTGAACCGCATCTGCTGACTCACATCGACAGCTGTCCGGTCTATACGCTGGCGCCGCTCTCTGACGTGTTCCAAAAGCAGGCCCAGGCGCTGCTCGGACAGATCAAAAATGAGGGCGCTTTCTCCTGCCTGCCCAGCTCAATTTTTTACGTCCATATTCAGGATCCCGTGCTCTATGGCGACGAAGGCCGCCTGGTCCTGTCGCAGTGTTCCCAGTTCCGCAGCAAGGCCAGCACCTGCCAGACGCTGTATTTTTACGAGTGGTAGAGAGTGAAACAGAAGAAAAAACTTTTTTGCGTCATCGCACTCAATGCGCTGCTGATCCTGGGGACCTTGCTGTGGATACACCAAAGCACGCGCCTTTCGATGACCTGTCAGGGCAGCCTGACCTACAAAGATAGCCGCCAGGATAACCATTTCACCTTTGAAGGGATGGTCGTGATGCACTTTACGCCGAATGGTACGGGCTATTTCAATATCAACGGCGACGTGATGAATAACGGCCAGAACAGGAAGGTCTCGCGTCAGGAGAGCTTTAACTGGCAATACGTGCATGAATCGTTCTATCAGTTGTACATCACCCAGGTAGAAAAATTTGGCCACGATAACGTGCCTCCCGGCGTTTTCGAACAATACGCTCTGGGCATTACCGCAGGTCAGAAACGGTTACTGAGCATCCGTACAACACCGGATAACGCGGTGGTTATCAGTAATTTTTACTCACCGATTCTGCTCTGCACGGGTTAACGGTCACACTAAGGCTCAGCATCGGGTTATACTCAGCGCATGATCTACACCTTTCGACCGACATCCCCGGCGGACATTGCCGCGCTACCGGCGATTGAACGCGCCGCCGCGCAGCGCTTCACTCTGTTGCCTGAATTTAGCTGGCTCGCCGCCGGCCCGGCGATTTGCGCCGAACGTCATCAGCACTTCGTCAGCCAGGCCATGAGCTGGTTAGCGCTGGCAGACAATCGTCCCGTGGGTTTTCTGCTGGCGGAAGCGCATGACGCATCGCTCTTTATCGTCGAGTTTTCGATCCACCTTGACTGGCAGGGGCGCGGTCTTGGCCGTCGCCTGATGGCTTATGCGATCGAACAGGCGCGAGAAAAAGGCTTCAGTGCACTCACGCTCACAACGTTTCGCGACGTGCCGTGGAATGCGCCTTGGTATGCGCGGATGGGGTTTGAAGTCGTGCCCGAGTCATTGCTTAGCGACGCGTTGCGGCAGAAACTGCGTGAAGAAGCGGCGCACGGCCTGGCAGCGGAGTCTCGCTGTGCCATGCGCCTGGCACTACGTTAACGCGCCCGTTAAAGGGCGCATCCGGGTCAGAAGGTTTCCCAGTTTTCCCCACCGTCGGTTGCTGCCGCTTTACGCAGCAGGGTCGGCGCAGGCATCGGCGCAGCGCTCACCGCTTCGCGCCCACTGCTGGTCTGGCTTTGCTGGATACGGAATACCGCAACGGCCTGCGTCAGGCGGCTGGCCTGCTCTTCCAGCGCGGCGGCGGCGGCGGCGGACTCTTCCACCAGCGAGGCGTTCTGCTGGGTCACGCGATCCATCTCGGCCACCGCCAGACCCACCTGATCGATACCGCGGCTCTGCTCATCCGATGCAGAGGCGATTTCCCCCATGATGTCAGTCACACGGGTCACCGCATTCACGATCTCATCCATGGTTTCCCCGGCGCTTTCCACCAGCGTGGAGCCGAGATCGACACGATTGACCGAATCTTCAATCAGACTCTTAATCTCACGCGCCGCCTGGGCGCTGCGCTGCGCCAGATTACGCACTTCTCCGGCCACCACCGCAAAACCTCGGCCCTGCTCGCCTGCGCGGGCGGCTTCGACCGCAGCGTTCAACGCCAGGATGTTGGTCTGGAAGGCAATGCCGTCAATGACGCTAATAATATCGGCAATTTTCTGCGAACTGGCGGTAATGTCACGCATCGTCTGCACAACATTGTCCACCACTTTACCGCCCTTCTGCGCGGTTTCCGACGCGCTCAGCGCCAGATGGCTGGCCTGGCGCGCGTTTTCGGCGTTCTGCTTCACGGTTGCGGTCAGCTCTTCCATGCTGGCGGCGGTCTCTTCCAGCGAAGCCGCCTGCTGCTCGGTACGCGAGGAAAGATCGTTATTACCCATCGCGATTTCACTCGCGCCGCTGTAAATGGCATCGGCACCCTGACGGACTTCCCCGACGGTGCGCGCCAGCTCTCCCTGCATATGACGCAGCGAATGTGCCAGCTGGCCCATTTCGTTATCGCTTTCCACATCAATACGTTTGACCAGATCGCCACCGGCAATATGACGAATGCTGTCAATGAGACGGTTTAGCGGTGCAATCAGCGTCTTACGTACGCCCAGCCAGACGGTGACGATCACCGCCAGCACGGCAATCATCACGCCGAACAGGATCCACATCGCCTGGGTATAAGAGGCATTGCTGTCCTTTACCGCCAGTTCATAAAGGCTGTCGTTCTGTTGCAGATAGTTGACGTACGCTTTCTCAAAACCATCCTGATAACCCTGGGTCGGCTGGTCAAAGAAGTCGTTGATCTTGCCGGCGCCCAGCAGCTGAATCAGCTCCGCCAGCGCACCGTGGTAGATATCGTAGTTACGCTGAATTTCCAGCGCCGCGGCTTCACTTTGACGCGGGTCGCGCGGCATCGCTTCATACTCGGCCCAGCGTTTTTCCGCTTCAGCCAGCGATTTCGTGGCAATCTGCATCAGCTCGGCGACGGTGGCGCCGCTACCGATGTTGTTCTGATCCATCATGTAACGGATCCCGGCGCGGTTAAGCGTGTTGCGGGTTTGCAGCAGGGCAACCCAGCTGCCGTTCAGCCCGGACTGCTGCTGACGCACGGTTTGTAAGATAGTGAAGTTCTCTTTGTCATGCTTCAGTGAGTTAAAGAACAGGCCCCCTGAGACCATTTGCAACAAGCCAAACAACACCAAAACCAGCACAAGGCTGGTGACGATTTTAATACGCTTTAACATGTTTCTCTTTCCTCCAGACGAATAACGAATTTTCGGCGGCGAAAGGAAAAACTTTATAGAAAATGTGACTATTAATACGCGGGGAAGGCGGAATATTCGGACGTTATGGATTGACGCGAGGTCATGGCGTTGTCGCCACATCCAGAGTGGATGTAGGCCTGATAAGCGTAGCGCCATCAGGCGGAGCGGCACAAATTGCCGGATGGCGGCTCCGCCTTATCCGGCCTACTCAGAGAAGCTATTTACGCAGCGTGCAGATTTCGTCATACAGGCTACGCGAGAGATTCAGCCCCTGCTGCTCGCTCTGCTGGCGCGCCTGGTAGCGACGCTCACCCGGCAGCCTCGCCCCCTGCGCCTGCATGCCGCTAAACAGCGTCTCGGCGCGCTCAAGATGGGACGCGGCGTCATCGCCGAGGAAACGTGCAGGGTCAAGCGCCAGAATGAGCTCACCGCCGTAAGGCAGCCCCCCTGCACCGTTGTCCCACGCCAGCGATTCGGCGCTGGTCATATCGCCAATCAGCGGCCCGGCGAACAGTTCCACCATCGCCGCCAGCGCCGATCCTTTATGCCCGCCGAAAGTCAGCATCGCGCCGTCGAGTACCGCCTGCGGATCGGTGGTCGGCTGACCGTTGCTATCGATACCCCAGCCCTCCGGAATGGCTTTACCGGCCCGCTGATGGAGCTGAATTTCCCCCCGCGCCGCCGCGCTGGTCGCCATATCGAAGATAAACGGCGGCTTGTCGCCGCGCGGCCAGCCGAAGGCGATAGGATTGGTGCCAAACAGCGGCTGGGTACCGCCCGCTGGCGCCACCCACGCGTGGCTCGGCGTACAGGCGTAACCCACTAACCCGACCTCGGTCAACGGCTCAACATCGGCAAACAGCGCGGAGAAATGCACGCAACGATTGATCGCCAGCGCCGCAATGCCGCAGTGGCGCGCTTTTTCAATCAGCAGCGGCAGCGCCTGTTCATAAGCGCACAGAGAATACGCGCCGTGCGCATCGGCTTTGACGATCGCCGGGGCCCGATCGACGATCGTCGGTTCGGCGTCCGGCGACACTTTGCCTTTGCGCAGGGTTTCCACGATGCCGAGCAGACGCCACAGGCCATGCGATGCGCAGCCGTCGCGTTCGCCAGCCGTCACGTTGCGCGCAATGGCGTCGGCATGAGGCTGTGAAAAACCGTTGGCGCGCAGGACCTCGAAGGCCAGTACGTAAGCGTCGTTGAGTGCGATGTTGACCGTTGTCATGTAGTTCTCCGTATTATTGTTGTACTGGCATAAAGCGTAGACGTAGGCGCAGGTTTTACTTGGTTAACGTAGTGATTTAAATCACATTAATTTCCAGAGGCGCCATTGATGTTCTCCGCAAACTCTATCACGCCTTTAATCAACCGTGGATTATTGATGACGTCGCGCTCAAAGGTGCTACCCAGTTCGCTAAAGCGCAACCGGTGGGTCAGTAGCATTCCGGCACTCAGCTCGCCGCTGCGCATCAGCTCGCCGACGCGGGCAAAATCCTCGGCGGTCGCGTTGCGGCTGCCCATCAGGGTGGTCTCTTTTTTATGAAATTCCGGATCGGAAAACTGCAGATCGCCCTTAAACAGGCCAACAAACACAATGCTGCCAGCGTGACGGATCAGATCCACCGCACGATTCATCGACTGCGGGTTGCCCGTCGCATCCACGATCTTGTGCGCCAGATGGCCGCCAAACAGGCAGCGCAGCCGGGCGTCGAAATCCACCGCCAGCGGATCCAGCGCGGGAAGATCCAGCTGCTCCGTCACATGCGCACGTCGTTCATCGCTGACATCCGCCACCACGACCCTTGCCCCTTCCGCTTTGGCAATGGCCGCCGCGCCCAGACCGATTGGTCCTGCGCCAACCACCAGCACCTCATCCCCCGCTCGTACCGCCGCTCGCCGCACCGCATGGGCGCTGATGGCGAACGGTTCAATTAGCGCAACGGCTTCCGGCGCAATACCTTCCGCCAGCAGTACGTTCTGCTGCGGTACGCAAAGATATTCGCTAAAGCCGCCGTCGCGATGCACGCCGAACACCGCGATATTCTCGCAGCAGTTGCCGCGCCCCTCGCGACAGGCGCTACAGGTATTGCAACCCACATAGGGGATCACCGCCACCTGCTGCCCAACCTGCCATTGCTGCGCCTCGCAGCCAACCTCAACAATATCGCCGCAAATCTCATGCCCTAAAACCCGTGGATAGCTGAAGAAAGGCTGTTTACCTCCCCATGCGTGGATATCGGTGCCACATATTCCTACCGTTTTTATTTTTATTAACACCTCATTTTTCTGTGGCTTTGGAATATTTCTTGATTGCCATGCCCATTCACCCGGCTGCTGACACACTAACGTTTTCATAATATTCATTTGAACTTCTCCTTTTTTGTTCTCCTTGTTATTGTGGATTTCGTGATAATTCAGCAGTCACGCCGCAAATTCTTGTGAATGCCAGCGCAGAAATAGGTTTTAAATTCGTTTTTAATGATTATCAGGAGGATGTCAGCATGAGCCGTTCGCAGAATTTACGCCGTAGCGTGGTGAACCAGATTATTGAAGGTATCGCCCGCGGCCATATTCCCTCTCCGCTGCCGGTGCAGTCGGCGCTGGCCGAGATGTACAATATTAGCCGCACCACCGTCAGGCACATTCTCACCCACCTGCAGCAGCGCGGCGTGCTGGAAAAAATGGGTAATGATTACATCGTGCTACGTAAACCCGATGCGCTGGACGGCTTCGAGTGTACCCAGGTGCCGCTCGAAGAGCAGACGCAGATTTTTGAACAGGCGTTCTTTTCGATGATTAACCAGCGGCAGCTGAAGGCCGGGGAAGTGATGAGCGAAATTGCGCTGGCAAAAATGGCCGGGGTCAGCCCGGTGGCCGCCAGGGAATATTTACTAAAGTTTGGCCGCTATAATCTTATCGTCAGCGAAAAGCGCGGCTTCTGGCGCATGAAAGAATTTGACCGTGCCTACGCCGAGCAGCTTTTTGAATTACGCGAAATGCTGGAATTACACGCCCTTCAGCGCTTTCTTAATTTGCCCGATGGCGATCCTCACTGGCTGCAGGCAAAAACATTACTGGAACATCATCGCCAATTAAGAGATCGCATTGGCGATAACGTAAAAACATTCTCCCAGCTCGATCGGGATTTTCATGCATTATTACTTTCGGCTGCTGATAATATATTTTTCAATCAATCACTGGAGATTATCTCGGTTATTTTCCACTTCCACTATCAGTGGGATGAAAGCGATCTTAAACAGCGCAATATTATCGCTATTGATGAACATATGATGATCCTGATCGCGCTGATCTGCCGTAACGAGATCGATGCCACCGTGGCGCTGCGCAACCATTTAATGACGGCGAAACAGTCGATGATCCGTTCGATCGATCAAACCGCTCGCCGTTGACCCACTAGCACAGCGGCTTCACCTGCCGCTGCGGCGCATCCTGATCGCCCATGAAATGGCCCATCATCAGCAGCATCTCCAGCGCCTCATTTCGGCGCAGATAGCGGCGCGGGCGGAAGCGCCCTTCTTCATCGCAGCGCATAAAGCCAAAGGCCACCGCCCGCTGGGCGTTAGTCAGGTAGATATCGCGCAGGATACGTCCGTCTGTGAAGGTCGATTGCAGCATCGTTGACGCGTTACGGTACGATACGCCGCAGCTCATCATCGCCACCGTGGCCGCTTCTTCACGGCGGATAGGCCTGCAGGGCAGGAACTTGCCCTGCACCAGCGCCATCATGCCGCGCTGAATCAGCGCGGCAATGCCCGGATACCAGACGGAATCCGGCGCAATATCCTGGATGACGATTCCATTCGACGGCTGATACTGCAATCCCCACAGGCGAACGATCATCTGCGCCAGCTCAAAGCGGGTAATACACTCCGCGCCGCCTTCCTCATCGATCACCCCGCGCGCGCGCAAAATACCGCTATTCACCGAATTGGCGCTCGCCAGATCGATGCTGCCCTCCGGCTGAATCAGCCACGGCTTACTCAGCAGGCTCATCTCACCGTGGTTGACCCGACAGCGCACGAAGCGCCCGGCCATCGTCGGCGTCAGCGCCAGAATGCCGCCCTCGCCCAGCGGCGTCATGGGTCCTTCCGCCGTTTTTCCCAGCCACCACGAATAGCGCAGGACCGCCTCATCATCACCCGGCAGCTGCGCAATCGCCCGCAGGTAGTCACCCACCTGCGGCAGTCCGCGAATGAAAAGCTGCACCGGACGCGGATAGGCCAGGCCGTTGATGGTGACGTTTTCCATCTTCACGCCGCCGCCCCAGTGGGCGGCGTGCAGCGGATGGTCGACGTCGGTGATGCGAATATCCTTCAGCACCAGCCCTTCGATCGGCGACTGCGCCAGACCTTCAATAAACAGACCGTATTCACCGCCGCTCGCTTCCAGGTCTTCAATCACGATATTGCGAAAACGCGGTAGATGGCTGCCGTAGACGCCCTCGGCATAGTTCATGGTGGCGTGGACCACCGCATCACGCACCCGCTTCACCCGCGAGTGACGCAGCCAGATGTTTTCAATCACACCGCCGCGCAAGGCGTTAGCTTTGAGACGTAGCGGGTAGGTGAGCGCCGGACTATCAAATTCATTCCCCACGGCAAACACGTTGCGGATGCCGCCGCTCATCTCGCTGCCCAGCGCAATACCGCCGTGACCGTCGGCAAAACGGTTATTGCGGATGATGATGTTTTCACAAGGAATGTTTGCCTCACGCCCGTCGCGATCGCGCCCGGATTTTATGGCGATGCAGTCATCGCCGGAGTCGAACAGGTTGTCTTCAATCAGCACATCGCAGCAGCTTTCGGGATCGACGCCGTCGTTATTGTGGCCATGGGATCGTAGCGTCATGCGTCGGACGGTGACGTTGCGGCACATGACCGGATTCACCTGCCACATCGGCGAATTGCGCAGCGTGACGCCTTCCAGCAGCACGTTCTGGCAGCGCAGCGTCTGGATAAACATGGGCCGCAGGTAGTGACCGTCGCCAAAGCGCCGCTCCGCCACCGGCACGCCGCTGAGATTCATTTCACGCAGCCGCAGGCTGGCGGGGCGCTGCAGGTTGCGGGCGGAGGTCGACCAGGCATGCTCAATCTGATGCGTCCAGTTCCACCAGACGCTGTCGCTGGCCTGACCGTCCAGCACGCCTCGCCCGGTGAGCGCAATATTTTGCGCATCGCAGGCGTAAATCAGCGCCCGGTAGTTCCACAGCGGCGAGCACTCCCAGTGGCCGAAGGCCAGCGGATAGTGCGCTTCGGTGGTCTCGGTCGTGAACAACAGCACGCTCTGCGGGCTGTCCAGATGCAGGTTGATATGACTGAGCAGCGCCAGCGAGCCGGTAAGATAACGCCCGGCGGGCACGATCACCCTACCGCCGCCCTGGCGGTGGAGATGAACGATAGCCCGCTGAATCGCCTGCGTGTCCAGCGTGACGCCGTCGCCGACGGCGCCAAAATCTCGCACGTTCACCTCGGCTGAAGGAATGCGCGGATCGTGGATCCGCGCCAGAATGTTTTGCTCTTCCTCGACGCTCAGCACCGCGCAAGGGTTTGTCGTCATGACCTTGTCCTTAAGTTATCCGTTTAAATGGGCAAGCGCTTCCCCTAGCGCCAGCATGGCCAGCGACTGCCCGTAGGCGCGCTGACGAACGCGAATATCCAGATAGTGCTGGAGGTCGCGCCCCACCGATGTGCCCGCCGACACGTCAGCCACTTCCCCTTGATCGTTAATCCGTGCAATCAGCGCCCGGATGCCCGCCCAACCCGCGTCGCGGCAGCGGTTATCCAACAGACCCAGCCGCGCGCCTTTTAGCAGCGCATAGGTCAGCCCGGCGGTCCCCGACGCCTCCTGATAGCTCTCAGGGTGATCGATTAACGTCGACCACATCCCGTTGTTATGCTGATAGTGCACCGCCGCCTGCATCTGGCGGAGAAACGCCTCGCGGATAAACCGCGTGTTGGCGGTATCCGCGTTCGCCATCTCCAGAAAATCGACGCTGCCGACCGCCGCCCAGCCGTTACCGCGCCCCCACAGCGCCGCGCCGTAGTTGTTGCGCTCGATAAAGCTCCAGCCGTGCATCCACAGCCCGCTGCGACGGTCGACGAGGTATTTGATGTGCAGTAAGAATTGATACGCCACATCGTCCATGTAGTGCGGTTTATTGAGCAGCTGCGACGCCCTGGCGTGGAACAGGCCGCTCATAAACAGCGTGTCGACCCACAGCTGCTCTTCGTTGAGATGGTCGCTGGTACAGTGGGTATAGCCGTTTTCCTGCGTGCGCAGCAGGCGCGTGTCGATCCAGTCGGCGTACTCGGCGATATCCGCCAGCCAGCCCGTTTCGCCGAGTTCCGCCGCCATACAGGTCGCGGTGAGCATCGGCGCCATCCGGTTGATATTTTTCTCCGGCAGCCCTTCGGCCATGCGCCGTGAGAACCAGCCCTTCAGGTAGTCAAGGTAGCGCGGCTCGCGGGTAATCTGATAGAGACGCCAGATACCGTAGATTCCCACGCCCTGCGACCAGTCCCAGTTTTCAATCGACAGGTCAGAGGCGATAACCTTCTGTTTTTTGAGCTCGGCGTCATCGGTGCGTACCACAATCACTTCATTAAACAGGGTATCCAGCTTGCTTAAAATGGACTCTTTTAATAATTGCGACATAACCACCTCAATTACATGATCTTTTTCAGCACACGCTGCGCGCGCTGGGGGAATTCATCGGCCAGTTGTTCGAGGGTGAGCTGCCCGTAGTCATAGCGTTGAACGGCATCAAGGAACCAGGACAGCAGCTGCGGGTTTTCAAACCACGGTGACGGTTCGATTTTGCCCATCAGTTGGTCTACCTGCGCCAGCCCCTGCACCTGAATCTGGGTGTTATCCAACACGCCGTCCTGTTGCAAGACCTTGACCGCCTCGGTGCTCAGCGGCACGCCGCGCTGGAGGCCCATCGCTTTAATGCCCTGCGGGTCATTAAGCAGGAAGTTAATCAGCTTCGCCGCCAGCTCCGGGTGTTTGCTGTTTTTACCGATGGAGAACATCATCGCCGGTTTAAAGAAGATGCCGGCATCGGTCGCGCCGGGCAGCATTGGATAAGGCCCGACTTCCAGACGCGCAGGCGCACGCAGGCTGCCGGCAAAGGTGCCGTCAGTGCTCCAGGTGTGCACGCCGCCAATTTTGCCGTCGAGCCAGGGTTTAATTTCCCAGGCGTTGGCTTTACCAAAGGAGGAAAGGTACTTCATGGACGGAATGACGTGATTGTCCACCAGCTTCTTATACATGCCGAAGTAGTCCAGCCACTGCTCGCGGGTGTAGGTGAAGTCTTTCTTCTGCGGGTCAATCATCGGGATATTGTATTTCTGCACCATGTAAGAGTTCAGAAACGTCATGATGGTGGTGTCGTGATTGGCGAGGATAAACGGATAGTAGTCGTCTCCCAGCTTGGTTTTAAACACCGGCCCCGCGGCAATCATCTGCTCCCAGGTTTGCGGATAGGCGACGCCTGCTTTTTTCCACAGTTCGGGGTTGTAGTACATCGAGCGGCCGGTCATGGCCACCGGCACGCCGTTCAGCTTGCCGTTCATCGTCACCAGCTGTTTGCCCTGGCTGGAGAACTGGCTGAGGTCGATATTCGCCGACTGGCGGTTAATGTCGTAAAACCCATCGCCGTTTTTTGAAAACATCACCAGCCAGTTCCAGTTAATCTGCATCACGTCCGGTTCGGTGTTCCCTGCCAGTTGGGTACTCAGACGCGATAAGTAACCGTCCCAGCCGCTGGGTTCGGTATTGATTTTGACGTCAGGGTTCTGTGCTTCAAAGGCTTTAATCGCCTCAGTCGTCGCCTGGTGCCGCTGGTTGCCGCCCCACCACGACATGCGTAATTCCGTGGCGGAGTGCCCTACCGCTGGACACAAGATTCCCGCGCCCAGAACCCAACAAAGTGCTTTTAGCCGCTTATTATTCATTGTGTTAATCCTTTTTAGGGGGTACAGGCCAGCGGGCTGATTGGCTCACCGGCCGGGTTGAGCCAATAGTCGGGAAAAAGCGGCGGCGTGGAGACGGTCATCCCCCTGAGTTGTGATCAATTAGTGACAATAGTGTTTTTTATTGGTTTTTAATCATACGTAGTTGCGCGTAGGGAAACGGCGACGGGGAAAAAACTTGCGATCTCAATCACATATTTACGTGTAGAACAAAGGTTGCCCAACCGCTTACCGCGAAAAGAGACCGCTTAGCCTCCGCTTTTAACCGCTCACCCATTTACCCAACTTTACGCGCGCGTAGGTCTGGCACACTCATCAGCAGAATCAATACCTCCTCAACCCCCAAACCCAAAAAACAACGGCAGCTTCGGCTGATTATTAATCTTAAAAACCAGGTTTTACTATGGATACGAAAAAGCTATTCAAGCACATACCCTGGGTGATTCTCGGAATCATCGGTGCGTTTTGCCTCTCGGTCGTCGCCCTGCGCCGCGGTGAGCACGTCAGTGCCCTGTGGATCGTCGTGGCGTCGGTTTCCGTTTATCTGGTGGCCTATCGCTACTACAGCCTGTACATCGCCCAGAAGGTGATGAAGCTCGACCCGACGCGCGCGACGCCGGCGGTCATCAACAATGACGGCCTGAACTACGTGCCGACCAACCGCTACGTGCTGTTCGGCCACCACTTCGCCGCCATCGCCGGCGCAGGCCCGCTGGTGGGGCCGGTATTGGCCGCACAGATGGGCTATCTGCCGGGTACGCTGTGGCTGCTGGCGGGCGTAGTGCTCGCGGGCGCGGTGCAGGACTTTATGGTGCTGTTCATCTCCACGCGCCGTAACGGTTCCTCGCTGGGCGAGATGGTCAAAGAAGAGATGGGCCGCGTACCGGGCTCTATTGCCCTGTTCGGCTGCTTCCTGATTATGATCATCATCCTCGCGGTGCTGGCGCTGATCGTGGTGAAAGCCCTGGCAGAAAGCCCGTGGGGCGTGTTCACCGTCTGCTCAACCGTGCCGATTGCGCTGTTTATGGGCATCTACATGCGCTTTATCCGCCCGGGTCGCGTCGGCGAAGTGTCGGTCATTGGTATCGTGCTGCTGGTTGCCTCTATTTACTTCGGCGGCGTGATTGCCCACGACCCGTACTGGGGCCCGGCGCTGACCTTTAAAGACACCACTATCACCTTCGCGCTGATTGGCTATGCCTTTATCTCTGCCCTGCTGCCGGTATGGCTGATTCTGGCACCGCGCGACTACCTCGCCACCTTCCTGAAAATCGGCGTTATCGTCGGCCTGGCGCTGGGCATCGTGATCCTCAACCCGGATCTGAAAATGCCGGCGGTGACCCAGTACATCGACGGTACCGGCCCGCTGTGGAAAGGTGCGCTGTTCCCGTTTCTGTTTATCACCATCGCCTGTGGCGCCGTTTCTGGCTTCCACGCGCTGATCTCCTCCGGCACCACGCCGAAGCTGCTGGCGAATGAAACCGACGCGCGTTTTATCGGTTACGGTGCGATGCTGATGGAGTCGTTCGTGGCGATCATGGCGCTGGTTGCGGCCTCCATTATCGAGCCAGGTCTGTACTTCGCGATGAACACCCCGCCAGCGGGCCTTGGCATCACGATGCCGAACCTGCACGAGATGGGCGGTGAGAACGCGGCGCTGATCGCTGCGCAGCTGAAAGATGTGACCGCGCATGCGGCGGCGACCGTCAGTTCCTGGGGCTTCGTGATTTCGCCAGAGCAGATCCTGCAAACCGCGAAAGACATCGGCGAACCGTCGGTACTGAACCGCGCGGGCGGTGCGCCTACGCTTGCCGTCGGTATTGCGCACGTGTTCCACAAAGTGCTGCCGATGGCTGACATGGGCTTCTGGTACCACTTCGGGATTCTGTTCGAAGCGCTGTTTATCCTCACCGCGCTGGACGCCGGTACCCGTGCGGGCCGCTTTATGCTGCAGGATTTGCTCGGCAACTTCGTGCCGTTCCTGAAGAAAACCGACTCTCTGGTGGCTGGCGTAGTCGCGACCGCGGGCTGCGTAGGCCTGTGGGGTTACCTGCTGTACCAGGGCGTGGTTGACCCGCTGGGCGGCGTGAAGAGCCTGTGGCCGCTGTTCGGCATCTCTAACCAGATGCTGGCCGCCGTGGCGCTGGTTCTGGGCACCGTTATCCTGATTAAGATGAAGCGCACCAAATACATCTGGGTGACCACCATCCCGGCAGTATGGCTGCTGATCTGCACCACCTGGGCGCTGGGCCTGAAGCTGTTCAGCTCCAACCCGCAGATGGAAGGCTTCTTCTACATGGCTAACCAGTACAAAGAGAAGATTGCCGCCGGTGGCGAGCTAACCGCTCAGCAGATTGCCAACATGAACCACATCGTTATCAACAACTACACCAACGCGGGCCTGAGCATTCTGTTCCTGGTGGTGGTGTACAGCATCATCTTCTACGGTTTCAAAACCTGGATGCAGGTGCGCAATAGTGATAAACGTACCGACAAAGAAACACCGTACGTGTCGGTACCGGAAGGCGGCGTGAAGACCTCTTCGCACCACTAACCCCTTTGCCGGATGGCGTTACGCTTATCCGGCCTACAAGTTCCGCTCTCGTAGGCCGGATAAGGTGCTAGCCGCCATCCGGCTTTATCTATTATCGGGATGGCATAATGTTTGGTAACTTAGGGCAGGCAAAAAAATACCTCGGTCAGGCGGCGAAAATGCTGATTGGCATTCCGGATTACGACAACTACGTCGAGCATATGCAGACCAACCATCCGGATAAGCCGTATATGACCTATGAAGAGTTCTTCCGCGAGCGCCAGCAGGCACGCTACGGCGGCGACGGAAAAGGCGGCATGCGCTGCTGCTAAAGGAGACATCATGGCACCGATTGCAGTTACTCTACTTACCGGTTTCCTCGGCGCGGGCAAAACCACCCTGCTGCGCCACATTCTCAACGAGCAGCACGGCTTCAAAATTGCCGTGATTGAAAACGAATTCGGCGAGGTCTCGGTCGACGACCAGCTGATTGGCGACCGCGCCACGCAGATCAAAACCCTGACCAACGGCTGCATTTGCTGCACGCGTTCTAACGAGCTGGAAGACGCGCTTTTAGACCTGCTCGATAACCTCGACAAAGGCAATATCCGCTTCGATCGCCTGGTGATTGAATGCACCGGCATGGCCGACCCCGGCCCGATCATTCAGACCTTTTTCTCCCACGACGTACTGTGCGAACGCTACCTGCTCGACGGTGTGATTGCGCTGGTTGACGCGGTACATGCTCACGATCAGATGAACCAGTTCACCATTGCCCAGTCGCAGGTAGGCTACGCCGACCGCATTCTGCTCACCAAAACCGACGTGGCCGGCGAAAGCGAAAAGCTACGCGAGCGCCTGGCCCGTATCAACGCTCGCGCACCGATTTACACCGTCACCCACGGCGATATCGACCTCGGTCTGCTGTTCAACACCAACGGCTTTATGCTGGAAGAGAACGTCACCTCAACGCCACGCTTCCACTTTATGGCCGACCAGCAAAACGACGTGTCGTCGATTGTGGTCGAGCTGGATTACCCGGTGGATATCAGCGACGTCTCCCGCGTGATGGAGAACCTGCTGCTGGACTTCGCCGACAAGCTGCTGCGCTATAAAGGGATGTTGTGGATTGACGGCGAGCCGAACCGCCTGCTGTTCCAGGGCGTGCAGCGCCTGTACAGCGCCGATTGGGACCGCCCATGGGGCGACGAAACGCCGCACAGCACGCTGGTGTTTATTGGTATCCAACTGCCGGAAGAAGAGATTCGCGCGGCGTTTGCCGGTTTACGCCAGTAGCCGCAAGACCTGATGCCCTCCCATCCGGGAGGGCATCAACGCGCCGTTATTTCCGCACCACCACCAGCTTCTGGTTCACAAACTCTTTAATTCCCAGATCCGACAGCTCGCGCCCGTAGCCGGAACGCTTCACGCCGCCAAACGGCAGTTCGGCCGCGGTGTCGGTCAGCCAGTTGATGTAGACCATACCGGTCTCAATGCGCGAGGCCATTTTCTTCGCCCGTTCGATATCCTGGCTGAACACCGCGCCGCCCAGACCGTAGTGGGAATCGTTGGCCAGCGCCACCGCTTCATCGTCGTTCTTCACCACGTAAATCTGCGCCACCGGGCCAAAGAACTCTTCAAAGTACGCCGGGTTATCGCGCGTGATATGGGTCAGAATGGTGGGTTCAAAGAAGCTGCCTTCACGCTGCACCGGCTTACCGCCATAATGCAGTTTCGCGCCATTTTTCACCGCCGCGTTCACCTGTTTGGTCAGCGTTTCCAGCGCATCCTTAGAGGATAACGGCCCCAGCGTGGTGCTTTCATCCAGCGGATCGCCAATCTTCACCTGCTTAAAGGCGTCGGTGAATTTTTCCAGGAAGGCATCGGCGATTTTCTCATGCAAAATAAAGCGCTTCGCCGCGGTACAGACCTGCCCGGCGTTATTCAAGCGGGCATTGACGCCAATTTTCACCGCTTTTTCCAGATTCGCGTCGTCCAGCACCACGAACACGTCGTTACCGCCCAGCTCGAGGGTCGATTTTTTAATGTGCTTCGCCGCCTGTGCGGCCACCACGCTACCCGCTTTTTCCGAGCCGGTCAGCGCCGCCCCCTGTACGCGGTCATCGGCGATAATCTTCGCCACCTGATCCTGAGAGATATAGAGGTTCGTCCACGCCCCTTCCGGCGCGCCCGCTTCACGGACCAGGTGCGCAAAGGTTTCCGCACAGTGCGGCACAATGCTGGCGTGTTTGGCCAGTACCGGGTTACCCGCCGCGAGGTTCGGGGCCAGCACGCGCATCAGTTGGTAATACGGGAAATTCCACGGCTCAACGGCCATCAGCACGCCAATCGGGTGATGCTCTACCCACGCTTCGCCAAGTTCAGATTGATACTTTACCGGCGCTAAAAACTGCTCCGCGTTATCGGCGTAGTAGCGGGCGATTCGCGCACAGAGTTTCACTTCGCCACGGCTCTGTTCAATCAGCTTGCCCATCTCCTGGCTGGCAATCTTTGCCAGCTCCTCCACGCGCTCGTCGATCAGATCGGCAAGCTTATGCAGCACCGGCAGCCGCTGGTTTATATCGCCTTTCGCCCAGTCGGAGTGATAGAGCGCGTCGGCGGCCTTCAGCGCCGCTTCGACGTCCGCATCGCTATGCGAGGGGTATTCCTTAATAAGCTGGTTAGTCGCAGGATTAACTGTCTGGTAAGCCATATTGCGTCTCCTTGTTTTACCGCTTAGGGTATTAAGGGTAGTCAATCTGGCTGGTTACGGGCGTAAAGTTGGGTATAAACGGAAGTTTCCGACCCTCAGCCTTTGTTTCAGGATGTGATATAAAACCCCAAATCTCTTTGGACGATCCCATGACCACTGCGCGCGATATACAGCAAACTTTTACCCGTCATCGCGGGCTGGAACTGCGCAGCACCTGGCAGAGTACGCAGCCTTATAAACGCCATAGCCACGCGCAGCTGTCGATTGGTGCGATAGTGGAAGGACAAACGCGCTGCGTATGCCACGGTCAGCAGTACCTGCTGCGCCCCGGCGATATCATCGTCATCCCGCCGCACGTGCCGCATAGCTGTAACCCGCTGTTGGGGCAAGCCCGCAGCTATCATATGCTCTACCTGGACACCGAACTTCCCCTCGCGCAGCAGCATATTCGCAGCGAGGCGCTGTTCGGTCTTTATCTTGCCGTCGTTGAGCAGATGTCGACGGCAGCCGTCGACGCGCTATTAGCCGCCCTCACCCTACGCGTTGATGTCGGCGATGCGCTTCGCCCAACCAGCCAGCAGGTCCAGCAAGCGCTGTTATCCGATCCCGCGTGTCCCCCTTCGCTCGACGATCTCGCTCAGCGACTCTCACTGCGTAAAGAGACCTTAATCCGTACCTTCAAACAGGACACGGGGCTGACTCCCGGCAGTTTTCTCAACGTTTCCCGCGTGGAATACGCCAAAGCGCGGCTGCGCGCCGGGGACGATATCGCCGATGTCGCCTACCAAAGCGGCTTTGCCGACCAGAGTCATTTCCATAAAACCTTCGTCAGCTACACCGCCGCCACGCCGCGCCAGTACGCGCTTGGCCGATCAATATCCGACAATAATTAGCGCGTAAGCCAGCATAAGCTGCCTTCAGTATTTTCACTGAGGTCGCTATGGAACAGGTCACAACGTTACTTCCCCCGGCGTTTCCCGCGCTGGCGCTGGCGCATTTTATGGCGCTGCTGAGCCCCGGGCCGGATTTCTTTTTACTGGTGGGCTATGCCGTCCGTTATCGCCTGCGCGGCAGCGTCGGGCTGTGCCTGGGCATCGCGGCGGGCAACGGGTTGTATATCCTGCTGGTGGTAATTGGCTCCGGGCTGCTGCGCCAGGCGCCGCTGCTCTTTGACATCATTGAGCTACTGGGCGCCGCCTATCTGCTGTGGATAGGCTACGCGTTGCTGAAAAGCCGCGCCGCACCGCTCGAATGGCGCCACTCCGCACAAATCTGCCCCTCGCTCGCGAAACAGCTGCTTTTAGGGCTCGGCTCTTCGCTACTGAACCCGAAAAACGCGCTGTTTTATCTGGCGCTGATGACCGCGCTGCTTGGGCCGAACGTCACCGTGGCGCAACAGGCGGCCTGCGGTATCTGGATGACCAGCGTGGTGCTGCTGTGGGATTTACTGCTGGTGATACTACTCGCGCTGCCGCAGGTTCAGCGGCGGCTGGGGAATCTGATCTGGAAAATCGAACGCGCCGCGGGCGGTATCCTGATCGGCTTTGGCGGCTGGATCCTGTGGCAATTTATCCTCGGCTAAAACGAGAATGGGCGGCGTGTTCGGCGACGCCGCCCAAATGTTAATGCAGTTCATCTCGTCGTAAGCCCACATCTCTCAGCTGTTCGTCGCTCATTCGCTGCAATACGCGGCGCGTTTGCTGCACGCGCCACCATGTTTTGATAAAACGCCACACCAGTACAAAGCCGATAAATGGCTGTCTTGCCCGGTTCTCATGAAATTCCATACTTTGCCTCCTCACCTTGCCAGAGGCTTTATCTTCGCGGATTTCTGCTGTTGCAATACAGATTCAAAAAACACTTTTCTTTAACATACAGAATCGCTAAAACGATACCTGCGTGCGGTTTTTTTCGCCTGACTGTACTGGTTTTTTCATCTGTATGGCGACAAACGGGGATACAGCAATGACGCGTTACCAACATCTGGCCAACCTGCTGGCCGAGCGGATTGAACAAGGGCTGTATCGCCACGGCGAAAAGTTGCCTTCCGTACGCAGCCTGAGCCAGGAACACGGCGTTAGCATCAGTACCGTACAGCAGGCGTATCAGACGCTGGAACAACGCCAGCTGATCACCCCGCAGCCGCGCTCCGGCTACTTCGTCGCACCGCAAAAAGCCCAACCGCCGGTGCCGCCGATGTCGCGCCCGGTACAGCGCCCGGTGGAGATCACCCAGTGGGATCAGGTGTTGAACATGCTCGACGCCCGCAATGACAAATCGATCATCCCCTTCGGCGGAGGCTCGCCGGACGTCACCCAGCCCAGCCTGAAGCCGCTGTGGCGCGAGATGAGCCGGGTGATCCAGCACAATATTGTCGACGTGCTGAGCTACGACGAGCTGGCCGGTCGCCGCGAACTGCGTGAACAGATCGCCCGCCTGATGCTCGACGGCGGATCGGTGGTCACCGCCGACGATCTGATCATCACCAGCGGCTGCCACAGCGCGCTGTCGCTGGCGCTGCTGTCGGTATGCCAGCCGGGCGATATTATCGCCGTGGAATCCCCCACCTATTACGGCACCATGCAGCTGTTGCGCGGTTTAGGACTTAAAGCGATCGAGATCCCCACCGATCCCAACACCGGGATCAGCATCGAAGCGCTGGAGATGGCGCTGGATCAGTGGCCGATTAAAGGGGTGATCCTCGTCCCTAACTGTAACAACCCGCAGGGCTTTATCATGCCCGACGCCCGCAAACGCGCGATGCTAAACCTGGCGCAGCGCTACGATATTGTGATTTTCGAGGACGACATCTACGGCGAACTGGCCACCGAGTACCCGCGTCCGCGCACCATCCACTCGTGGGATATCGACGGCCGGGTGATGCTATGTAGCTCGTTTACCAAAACCATCGCGCCTGGCCTGCGCATCGGCTGGATAGCCCCCGGTCGCTATTACGATAAGCTGTTGCAGATGAAGTATGCCGCCAGCGGCACCAACGTCCCCTCCACGCAGCTGGCGGCGTCCAACTTTATCCGCGAAGGCCACTACCACCGCCATGTACGTCGTATGCGCCAGATCTACCAGCGCAACCTGGAGATCTACACCTGCTGGCTGCGCGAGTTTTTCCCCTGCGGAATCTGCGTGACCCGCCCGACCGGTGGCTTTATGCTGTGGGTAGAGCTGCCGGAGCAGGTCGATATGGTGTGCGTCGCTCAGCAGCTGTGCCGAATGAAGATCCAGGTCGCGCCGGGATCGCTGTTTTCGGCATCGGGGAAATACCGGAACTGCTTAAGGATCAACTGCGCCCTGCCACCGATCGAGAAGCATCGCGAGGTGATGGTGCAGCTGGGAGAGGCGGTGAAGGTGGCGATGGAGTGAGATGAGTCCACCGCCCATCGTTGATGTCAGGCCGCCCAAGGGCGGCCTCATTCATTATGGCGGTTAAAAGAACCACTCGGGTTTCACGCCAAAACGCGCGGATAACGCCTTTATGTGTGCGATGGTCAGAGAACGCTGGCCGGATAAGATCTGGCTCACCAGTGATTTAGAGCCGATCTCCTCTTTCAGGTCAGCATAAGACAGCTTGTGCTGACCAATCAGAGTACGCAGCAACGCAACACCAACCGGCATCTCAGCAACAGCTTTGTTGAATTCCGCAAAGCGTTCGCTGTTATCTTCGTAGTCCGCGATTTTGCTCGCCAGAAAGTCGATAAGCGGGTTCTCATCGTCGTTTTCGATCAGGTAGTCCACCAGCGCCAGCGCTTCGCGATAATCGCTTTCAGAAACGCTATCTCCCAGGAAAGGAACCGCAGCGACGAGCTGTTTGGTGGCTTCAATGGCTTTTGCAGCGTTCGTGTTCATTCTTTGTTCTCCCTGTAATAGCGGGCATGGTGATAATAAGTCCATCAAAGAACCCATTTAAAAGAAGACGGTATCTGTTTTGTTAGTACCCAAATGAAGGTGGCGATGGAACCGGACCTACAACGTGTAGCACTCTGCCAGAAACGCCATCATCTCGGTGGCATCTTTGCTGTGATAGAAGCGGACCATTTTGCCATTAAACTCCAGCGCGCGAGCGGCAGGGATGCTGATAGGATTGTAGCCATGCATCATCAACCAGCCGTTCATCATGTGGCGGCTGGTACGTTTGTTGCCGTCGAAGAAGAACTGGAAGTACGCGCCGAACAGAAACATCGCCAGAGCGCCTTCAAACGGCGGCAACGCTTTAATCTGGCTAACGCCCTCGGCAAAAATGCGGTTCAGCTCTGGTGCGCCCGCTTCGGTTGCTGGCGGGAAATGCGTCCCCAGCTCCCCGAGATGAACACGCGCGTTATAGTGCAGTTCCTCACCTTCCCCACGAAAGACGCCCCACTCCAGCGCTTCGTTGCGGGCAATAATGCCATGCAGCAAGGTGAACGTTTTTTTATCCAGCCCAAAACGCCCGGTTTGCACCAGCTCAATCAGTTTTTTACTGCTGTCGGCCAGGTTCAGCACCTGCTCGGTATCGCTGACCTTATGCCCACCCACGGTCACGCCGTCGAGAAGGGTTTTCACCTCGACAAAGGTGTACGGGTTATTTTCCAGCTGCGCGGCATCCCAGACGAAACCCGCCAGGTGCGTTTTGAAGGTGAATAGCGCCACGCGAGTGCCTGGATTCTGGACGGCAGGAACTACAGTGCTATCCCAGGTGAGTCCCAGCAGTTCGGTCGTCATGCGTTGAGTCCTTGTAACGGTTTTACGTGACAGTATTCCACAGTTTTGCCACAACGATAAAATAATCGTCAATACGGTGCTGATGAAAAGAGGGGGTTTATCTGAAGGGTTTGCAGCGGATCTTAATACAAGGTGCATTTTTTTAACTGGATTAGGCGGGTATGACTGGTTATATTTACAGGTGTTTTTTTTTAACGCAAGACGCCCGTGGTGGAACACGAGCGCCTCGCTAATCACAATCACTATTCCAGGAGAATAGCAGTCATGACTGATACCCATTCTATTGCAGATCCGTGCGATCCAGAAGTCTCCCCAACAAATAACCGTCACTTAACCGTGAGTTATGCGAGCCGTTATCCGAATTATACCCGCATCCCCGCGCTCACCATGAAGGGGCAGTGGCTGGAAGCCGCCGGTTTCGCCACCGGCACCGAAGTCGACGTAAAGGTAATGAACGGCTGTATTGTGCTGACGGCAAAACAGCCGGAGCCGGAACTGATGCAGTCGCTGCAGCGGGTTTGCAAGCTGTCGGCGCGTAAACAGCGTCAGGTGCAGGAGTTTATCGGGGTTATTTCAGGCAAACCGCTAAGACGGGAAGCATAAATACCGCAGGTGAAAATCGCCGGGTGGCGCTGCGCTTACCCGGCCTAACGTTCGAGCGCTATGACGCCGCGCTCACCGCTCCTTCCCCATTCGCCGCATCCTGCGGTTTTGAAACCGTGCGGCTTTTGCTCCCATCCACCCCCACCGCAATCTCCCCTTCCACCGTCACACGGCGCACCACGCGCGGCTGGGTGCCGTAGTCGTTCACCGCGTAATGCTGGGTGCTGCGGTTGTCCCAAATCACCACGTCGCCCTGCTGCCACTGCCAGCGCACGGTATTGTCGAGGCGGGTGATGCGGTTTTGCAGCAGCTCGAATAACTGTGCGGATTCCCGCGAGCTGAAGCCCACCAGCCGTTTGACAAAATGCCCGAGTAACAACGCACGTTCGCCGCTGACCGGGTGGACGTGCACCACCGGGTGTTCGGCTTCCCATACCGAAGAGACAAACACCTTCTGGTGATGCGCCAGGCGGTGGCTTTCGACGACGACGCGTTCAGCGCCGTAGTCATAGTCATTGCTGTGCACCGCGCGCAAGGTGTCGACGAAGCGCTTGAGCGTCTCCGGCAGTTGTTCGTAGGCACGGGCGGTGTTGGCCCACACGGTGTCGCCGCCGTATTCCGGGATGGTGACGCCGCGCAGGATGGAGACTTTCGGGAAGGCGTCAACGAAGGTGACGTCGGTGTGCCAGGAGTCGGCGCGGCCGCCGCCTTTGGAGGCGTCGAGTTCGAACAGTTTGGTGCCTTCCGGAGAAGGGACCGTCGGGTGGGCGACAACTTTGCCAAAACGCGCGCCGAAGGCCTGATGCTCGGCATCGGTAAGATGACTTTGCTGGCGGAAGAACAGCACTTTGTATTTAACCAGCGCCGCTTCCAGTTGGGCAAAGGTCTCCACATCCAGCTCGGCGGAAAGACGGATATCGCGGATCTCCGCGCCGATATTGCCCGCCACGCGGCGTAAATTTAATAAAGGAAAATCGGTATCAGCAGTATTCACAACAGTCATGATTGCGCCCCTTTAAAATCGTCAGAAACCCGAATATAGAAATATCCAGGCGGGTGACAAAGTCGAGTTTGTGATATTGATAGCTGCCAGACGGCAATACACAGGAGCCACTATGACCACGGAAATCACCCTTACCCCTGCCGAACGCGAGAAGCTGCGCGACCAGTTGACCGACTACTGCGAAAAACAGTTCGATCTCGAGCTGGAGCAGTTCGACGCCGAGTTCTTTATTGATTTTATTATCGAAAAACTGGGGCCGGCCTTTTATAACGCCGGGATTGATGAAGCGATTCGTACCCACTTCGCGTGGAGCGAACGCATTCAGGAAGAGATGGATCTGAAGAAAATTCTCTAAGTGGATCGCGGATCAATATAACCACAAATTATACGTGGTTATAATAGCGACTCATTTTATCGTCTCCCGTGTTACGGGGAAGGAAAATCATGTCGCTTATCACCGATCTACCCGCCATTTTCGATCAGTTCTCCGAAGCCCGCCAGAAAGGCTTTCTCACCGTGATGGATCTCAAAGAGCAAGGCACGCCGCTGGTCGGCACCTACTGCACCTTTATGCCGCAGGAAATTCCGATGGCGGCGGGCGCGGTGGTGGTCTCGCTGTGCTCCACCTCTGATGAAACCATTGAAGAGGCTGAGAAAGACCTGCCACGCAACCTCTGCCCGCTGATCAAAAGCAGCTACGGCTTCGGCAAAACCGATAAATGCCCCTACTTTTATTTCTCCGATCTGGTGGTCGGTGAAACCACCTGCGACGGCAAGAAGAAGATGTACGAGTACATGGCCGAGTTTAAGCCGGTACACGTGATGCAGTTGCCGAACAGCGCCGCCGATGCCGCCTCCCGCGCGCTGTGGAAAGCGGAAATTCTGCGCCTCCAGCAGGCGGTTGAAGCACGTTTTGGCACGGCGATTACCGAAGCCTCCCTGCGCGAGGCCATCGCCCTCAAAAACCGCGAGCGCCGGGCGCTGGCTAACTTTTACCACGTCGGGCAACTCAATCCTCCGGCGCTCAGCGGCAGCGACATTCTGAAAGTGGTATACGGCGCGACCTTCCGCTTCGATAAAGAGTCGCTGATTGACGAGCTGAACAGCATGGCCGAACGCGTGCGTCAGGAGTGGGAAAGCGGCAAGCGGCTGGACGCCCGCCCGCGCATTCTGATCACCGGCTGCCCGATCGGCGGCGCGGCGGAGAAAGTGGTGAAAGCCATTGAGGATAACGGCGGCTGGGTGGTTGGTTTTGAAAACTGCACCGGGGCCAAAGCCACCGAGCGCTGCGTCAACGAGGACGGCGACGTGTACGACGCACTTACCGACAAGTACCTCGCTATTGGCTGCTCGTGTATCTCACCGAACGACCAGCGCTTAACGTTGCTCAGCCAGATGGTGGAAGAGTATCAGGCCGATGGCGTGGTCGACGTGATTTTGCAGGCCTGCCATACCTATGCCGTTGAATCGATGGCGATTAAGCGCCACGTACGCCAGCAGCATAACCTTCCCTACATTGCCATTGAAACCGACTACTCCACCGCTGATATCGGTCAGCTTAGCACCCGCGTCGCGGCCTTTATTGAAATGCTGTAGGAGCGCGCGTGACATTATCAATAGGCATTGATTCAGGGTCAACCGCCACCAAAGGCATCCTGCTGGAAGACGGCGAAATTCGTCGCCGCTTCCTCTGCCCAACGCCGTTTCGCCCCGCCGAGGCGATCGTTGAGGCGTGGGAGACACTGTGCGCCGGGCTGGCAACGCGACCCTTTTTAACGCTCACCGGCTATGGCCGCCAACTGGTTGATTTTGCCGACAAGCAGGTGACGGAGATCTCCTGCCATGGGCGCGGCGCGCGGCTGCTGCTGCCGGAAACCCGCACGGTGATTGATATTGGTGGTCAGGACAGCAAGGTGATTCAGCTGGATGAAGAGGGCAATCTCACCGATTTCCTGATGAATGACAAGTGCGCGGCGGGCACCGGGCGTTTTCTGGAAGTGATTTCCCGCACGCTAGGGGCCAGCGTCGAGCAACTGGATGCGCTGACGGAAGGCGTTGAACCCCACGCCATTACCAGCATGTGCACGGTGTTTGCCGAGTCCGAGGTGATCAGCCTGCGCTCGGCGGGCGTGCCGCCGGAAGCGATTCTGGCGGGCATCGTCAACGCCATGGCGCGGCGCAGCGCCAACTTTATCGGCAGGCTGTCGGCGCAGGGGCCGCTGCTGTTTACCGGCGGCGTTAGCCACTGTGCGGCGTTTGGCAGAATGCTGTCGGCGCACGTGAACCTGCCGGTGCAGACGCACCCGGACGCGCAGTTTGCCGGGGCGATTGGCGCGGCGATGATCGGGCAGCGGGTGAGAAAATGACGGAGTATCTGTTTTTGTTTCACTCCACGCTTGGCGTGGTGCAAACCCGTAAAGCGCTCCAGGCGGCGGGCATCACCTTTCGGGTGGCCGATATCCCGCGCCAGCTGCGCGGCGGCTGCGGGCTATGTATTTATCTGTATTGCCCGCAGGGTGAAGAACGACGCTGGGTGATTCCCGGCGCGACGGAGAGTATTTACCGCTGCGACGAGGGTTTTCAGCTGTTGCACGCATTCTCTGCATCATCACACAACCCGGGCGAAGCATAACCGCCCAGGGTTTTGCCGGGTGGCGGCTTCGCCTTACCCGACCTACAGAATCGCCCGTAGGCCGGATAAGCGCAGCGCCATCCGGCACGCCCCGCCGCTTAATGGCTCCACTTCTCCTGCTGCAGCTCCAGCAGCAGCAGCATCATCAGCGCCTGGGCATACGGCACCGGGGCCATGGCGATGTCGCAGTAGTATTGCAGATCCGGGCCGACCATCGTCCCTTTCGAGGCTTCCAGCACGATCCCGCCTTCGTCGATCCTGTCGCGCAGCGCATGCCAGGCGCGCATGGCGTTTTCGGCGACCTTTTCGTCGAGGATCCCCATCCGCACGCCGCGCAGCATGCCGTAAGCGATCCCGGCGGTGGCGGAGGATTCCTGCGGCGACAGCGGATCGTCGAGCAGTGTGTGCCACATGCCGTTGTCAGCCTGTAACTCACACAGCGTGTTAACCTGACGCGCCACCACCACCGAGAGATAGCGCTTTACGCTGGCGTCGAGGCTGTCGCCGAGCAGGGCGATAAATTCCGGGATCGCCACGGTGATCCACGCGTTGCCGCGCCCCCAGAAGGCTTCCGAGAAGTGGTGCTTGCCGACGAACGTCCAGCCGTGATACCACAGGCCGCTCGCCGGTTCGCACAGATAGCGGGTATGCAGCAGGAACTGGTATGACGCTTCGTCGATCAGATCCTTGCGCTTGAGCACTACGCCCGCCGTGCCGAGGAACAGGCAGGTCATAAACAGCGTGTCGTCCCACAGATGGCCGGTGTTCGGCTGCTCTTTCACCACGTGCTGGAACCCGCCCTCTTCGGTTTTCGGCAGCGTGCGCAGCAGTGAATCGGCCCAGTCGTTGACCACCTTCAGCAGATCGTCACGTCCGCTATGCCCGGCGACCAGCGCCAGGGTGATCATCGGCGCGGTGGTGTTGATCTGAATCTCCGGCAGCCCTTTCGCCAGCTGATCTTCATACCAGGTGAGGATCGACCGTTGCAGATTGGCATCATTCTGCTGACGGGCGTACTGCCAGAAACCATACAGGCCCACGCCCACTTCCCATTCCCACTCTTCAAAGCGGATAGCAAAACCTTCGCCTCCGCTGGTGTCAACTTCGCCCATATTTTTCAGGCGGCAGAAGCCCTGAACCACCTGCTCCAGCAGACGGCTTAATGTTGCCTTGTTCATTGTGCGTCTCCTGACAGCGTAATCTGAAGTTCATTGCCCACCAGCGTCGGGAACGCGGCGGTTGTGCCGTTGTACAGGCATTCACCCAGCCAGCTCAGTTGCATCAGCGTTTGTCGGTCATCGTGAACGTTCGCGCTATTCTCTTGCAGCACAATGCGCAGCCCCTGAACGCGCTGGCAGAAGGCGTCAAAATCGCCCTCGCCCACTTCCAGCCACCACGCAACGCGGCGGCCTTCGGCGCGAACTTCGTCACCGTTGACCATCAGCGGCTGCGAGCAGAGCACGGCGGCAAAGGCCTGACCCGCGCGCACCGCGTAGCCTTGCGCCAGCGGGCGAACCTCATCATAGGCCTCACTGCACAGATGGAGATGCGTCCAGCCCAGCACGTCATGTTCGTCTAACCGCCACAGCATCAGCGTCCGGTTTTCTACCTGCATTACCCGCGGCAGCACGCCGTTACCGGCCCAGAAGGAAGGACGCGCTTCGCTGCCCGGCGCAACGTCGCCGGGGTGGTTAATCCACAGGCGAGCGTCCGGTCGCGTAGCAAACTGCACATCAACCAGATGCTGCTGATGCCCACGCGCGCCGGTATGATGATCGACACAGCTGGAGAGGCTCACCGCCGGCTGCTTCCACGCCACAATCTTGCCGCCGCCGCACTGGTAGTGGGCGCTCAGCGTGCCGTGATTCAGACGCGCATAGCGGGCGGATTCCAGGGGTGGCACATAGTCGCTCAGGCAAAAGAACGGCAGCGAGGCGCATTTGCGGTTAACGTGGCCACCGCCCCAGGCGACGTGACCAAAGGCGGAAAGCTCGCTCATCTGGCTCGCCAGCAGCTCTTTCTCATAGACACGGCCCATGGTGCCCGCGGCAATGCCGGACTGGTAGTGCAGCGCGCTGGTCATCATCAGGCGGTCAATCAGATGGCGAGCACGCTGGCGCAGCGTGGCGTCGTCGGCCAGTTGATAGAGCGCGAACAGGCCGATGTAGTCTACCGGGTAATACGGGGCCGAATTCCACTCCACGAAACCCTGCTGCTCAACCGCATCAAACCAGGCATGCAGACGCTGGGTGGCGATCGCTTGCTGCTCGCGACCGCGACGCCCCGATGCGGTAAACAGATCGTCAGGGAACATCTGCCCGGCGAGGTACTGAGCGGTGTGGAAACAGAGCGCGTGATTCTCGCTCCAGTACCACATCACATCGTTGCCCAGTTCGTCATACCAGTAGCGATAGCCCACGATGGCGGAACGCACGCGCTTCCACAGCACCGCCGGGAAGTGTTCGCCGTGGAAGTCATGCCAGATCCACAGCAGCGGCACCATCGAGAAATCCGAGCAGTCCTGGCGGGCGCTGATTCGCTGCAGCGTGCTTATCAGCAGCTCCTGCACCTGCGGGCCGCTGTCGCCGACGTGCAGCATCGCCAGTAAACGCCCGGTACGCGGCACGCCGTGTTCGGCGATATAGCTCAGGGCCACGCGCTTACGAGTCTCCAGCACGCCTTCACCACCGGGCAGGAGGTCGTCGGCCAGCACGGTGAGGCTCAGGTTGCGGCTCATCGTGACGTCGCCCGAACGGGCGGTTAGTTCAAGACGGTAGTGTCCCATTTCAACGCTTGCCGGGAGGGGTAGCGTTAGCCCCGTTTGGCCAGTCATGACCGAGCCGAAATCCAGCGGACAGGTTGCAATGACGTCGTTACCCAGGCTATGGATAGCGCCGCGCAGATGCAGCACACAATCTGCCAGGCAGGGCAGATACAGCCGCTGATGCTGCGCGGTCGCCGTGGCGGGCAGCGAGTCCAGCACCGCCTGAAGCGTGTCGACGTCAGCGTTATTCACGCCCGGTAGCGTCGCGTCCAGCGGCGTGTCGCCGAGGTAGATCATGCGCAAAGCAAAGATCGTGTCGCGCTCAAACAGCTCATCGAGATGAATCAGCAGCGCGTTTTCCCCCTGCTGAAGCGCAATATCAACAACCTGCGTTTGCAGCGCGTTGCGGGTGAACGGCGTAAAACATACGGCCTGCTGTTCATCACGCCAGATACGCACGCCGCCGCAGGTGGCAATCTCGAAGGGATAATCGCCTGCCTGCGGCGCATGCAGCGTCACACGCAGCCAGCGCTGGCAGTGGGTGGCTACGTTTTGCACGCCGGAGAAGGTGACGGTATCGCTGGCTCCGGTCCAGGTAATGGCCGCCGCCGGAAGGGCACGCGCTGGTGACACCGTGCGCTGGGCCGCGTCGCGACGGAAGATGCGTCGGCAGAAGGATTCCTGCGCCGGGCCTTTGCCGTTGGCGAACTGATAGTCCATCGGCTCATCTACCGATTCACCGGTAAAGAATTCGGCAAACCGCTCATTATGCGGCAGTGACACCGTAAAGCGCGTCAGCGCCTCGCCCGCAATCAGCCTCATCGTTGTTTCCTCAATAACCGCTAAGTAATTAAGCGCTATTTTCTGGAAAGGATGGGAAGCACGCTACACGCTGGAGCGCGCGCCTTCGCGGAACTGCCTGGTCATTCACAATCTCTTACCGCTGGAAGGATAAAACGTGACGAGAGTCACAGCAGCAGAGTCTGTGTGACGATGAATGCCGGGAAAACTCACGTTTCCCGGCGAAATGCGCTTAATGATTAGTGATGCACATCACATTTCACCCCTTCAGCTGGGTCAGTTCATGACTCAGACTATCAGCCAGCATGCGCACGCGGGTGGGATCGAACATCACATGTAGCCCCGGAGAGGCCTCGGTATGCCGGGCGCAGAAGCTGTCCATTTCCGCCGCGCAGCGGTACAGCTCCTGAATATTGACCTGACAAATCTCACGCATGCTCCAGCTGTTCTCGACCAGCCGCGCGAAGTGCAGCGTGAAAAAGGCTTTTTGCGCGTGACGAAACAGCAGGCAATAGAGGTCAAAACCTTGCCACTCCTCCCGCCAGCGCTGGTGCAGCGAGAAGGGAAACGCCGCGCGGTCGGCAAAGGCCAGCGCCTGTTCGCGTAGGGTTACCGCCGCCTGCCAGGCGCTATCTTTCTCTTCGGCAATCAGCGACAGGTTACGCGCGGAAGTCTCGACGTCGCTGGCGCTAAAGAAAATATCCCGCTCCGAGCCGGGCAGCCAATGGTTGCGGTTGAGCTGGCCGTACAGGCTCCACACCGCCTGGCCATAGCTCGCAGGCACCTGGCTGTGGCGATGAAAGACGTGATCGCGCACGTAAATGGCCTGATACAACACCTGCCCGGCCTGGCCCATCAGCGACTGAAATTCGTCGAAGGTTGCCTCATCGGGACGCCAGCCGTAGCACTCATCCAGCCAGTGGGTCAGCAGCGCCGCGCGGGTCAGATGCTCGTTTTCCCGCGCCAGAATCTGGCTACAGGCGACCAGATTGCACTCGCTCAGCGTGCCCATCACCCAGTGGTTGTCCACCCCTTCCCAGCTGGTTTTGCACACCGCGCCGGTAATCGTTGGGTTGCCCCGGCACCACAGCAGGCGGCCCTGAAGTTCATCGATACGCGGGAAGGGGAACACGCCCCAGCCCACTTCCTCGCCCACCAGGTCCAGCTCCACCCACACGTCGCGGTCCTCGACATCCAGCAGCGCTGGGTTGTTGGGGAACGTTGGCCAGAAACGCTCCGGCGTTAGTTTAATGGACACCGAGACGCACTCCGGCAACGTGCGGATGGCCTCCATCACGTTGCTGATATCGTGGTTACCCGCCGGAAAGGCGCGCAGCACCAGATGCTTATTTTCACGTATCACCGCGCGGGCCATGGCGCTGAAGCACTGGGTATAGCGAGAGAGGCTGCGGGGGTCGATATGCGGCGAGGGATCGTCCTGCCCGGTCAGCTCCCAGTTGGGCCGGGAGATCGGCAGCAGGCCGTCGGTGTTGGAGAGCGCCACCAGCAGTCCGCTGATGGCGGGGATCTGTTGGCAGAGCAAGGAGAGTTTATCCGCCAGATACTGGCACCAGAATTCGACGTCGAAGCGGATGCTGCCGTCTTTATCAATCAGCTGCGGGTGCGCCGCCAGCAGGTCGGCGGGGAAGCTCAGTTCCTTGGCCTGCAGATAAAATTTCAGCCCGTGCTGCTGGCAGTAACCCGCCAGCCGGTTGAGGTACACGCAGCGCGCGCGCTGCTGGCTGGAGAGGCGATCGTTGTACTGATGCGGGGTGTAGCCTTTCGGCGAAACGAGCTTATCGAACAGGTCCGTTTGCCCCACCACCACGGTCGTAAACTCATGGCGGGCCGCCCACTGTACCAGCTGGCAGGCTTTGTCCCAGTTCCAGAACTCCTGGTTATTCAGTTCCAGCGCACGCGTCTTCCACATTGTCTCTCTCCATCACGCCACCGCGGCGAGCGGCTATTGTAAACACAGATGGTAGAGAACAATCAGCGTCCTGAAGTGCGCTACTTCACAATAAAGCGCGTTGGCGCAAAGCAGTTGAGCAGGCGGTGCAGAATAAACACCATCGTCAGCGTCGCCAGCAGCGAAATCGTGACCGAGGTGGCGCGGTAGAGATCGCTGAACACCAGGTCACCGTCCGGCTGCAGATTCTGGCCAAACATAATGCCGATGGTGGTGATGCTGGCAAAGCCCACGCCCGCCCCCACTTTTTCCATCACGTGCAGCCGCGCGCTGAAAGCCAGACCGAGGCCAATTAACGGCATCATCAACAGCATGTGGCTGCTGTGATCGTAGAGGAGCAACTGAACCACCAGAATATATAAACAGGCCAGAACCACACCAACGACGCGCCAGATCGAGCTGATCACCGCGCCACGGTAGTGCATCGGGAAGAGGATCAGGATCCCCGCCATCAGCGCCGACAGAGAATCGCTGAGGTCGCTGACCTGGAAGACGATAAAGATTATCGTCGCCACGCTGCCGGAAAGCAGCGATTCATGGCGTACGCGGGCAGCGTCTTTTTCAATCAGCGGCGGCGGCTTGCGCGGCTCGGCGTCTGGAATCAGGTAGTGCATCAGCGCGCTGAGCGCGACCGCCAGAACGCTGGCTTCAATATTCGAAAACAACAGCGTATGCCAGTTGGCCGTCGGGTAGCTCATAAAGTTGAGCATCACGCTCTGGCATACCACGCCCATCGAACCGAACAGGAACAGCGGCCCTTTGCTCATAAAGCGAAAACGCATCACGTACAGCGCGAACACCACCAGCGTCATCATCACCGGCCATTGGCTCAGATAGCCGATGATCAGCACCATTTCGAGGCAGTTCAGCGAGGCGCTAAAAATAAACTGTTTCGCCACATGACGATTAAATACCGGTACCAGCGCGGTGAGCAGCAGCGGGTAAACCACGTAAAAAACGCCGTACTGGGTATCGAAAAAGCTCGAAATACTCAGCGCCAGCATGCCGGCAAAAGAGATGCGCAAGGTCTGACGGAAATCGTTCGCCGTGTAGACGATATTGCCGTGAGGGGTAAAGACCTGCGCGAGGGTGTTAATAGACATAGTGCAACCAGCTTATCAGGTGGATTTGCAGGCCAGAGAAGAAACGGGCAAAAGCACCTTCGCTGTTATACAGCTGAACGGTCGCGCGCGCGCCGGTCGGCAAGGTTTTCTCCAGCGGCTCGTCCAGCGCAACGTGGATACGCATACGCTGCGCGTCGCGTACCCAACGGGTGGACTGTTCCGGCTGCGATAGCTCGCCGTTTACCTCTTCCTGGCCGGCAAGGATCCCGGCGTCGCTGCTGGTCACTCGCGCGGCGAAGACTTTACCCGGCATAGCATCAAATACCACCGCGGCGTCGGTTCCCTGGCGCGTGTGGCGCAGACTTTTTTCGCGGAAGTCGGCGACGATGTCGGTCTGCTGATTGACCACTGCCATCACCGGGCTGCCCGCCGAGGCATACAGGCCGGGGCTAAGCTGTAAGTTGCTGACGGTACCGTCAGCTTCAGCGCGAATTTTCGTCCACTCAAGATTGAGCTGCGCTTCCCGTAGCGTGGTCTGATACTGTTGGAGCGTAACGTTGCGACGGTCATCGCGCTCGCCGCGCTGAATTTGCAGATTGTGAATCGAGGCGCGCAATGCACTCACCGACTGCTCGCTGGTCTGCCAGGTGGTGCGCACCTTATCGAGATCGGCCTGCGAGACGTTCTGCATCCGGCTCAGGCTTTGATAGCGATCGTAGGTCACGCGATCGTTACGCGCAGTCAGCTGCGCGGTTTTAAGGTTGGCCTCGGCGGCGGCAATCTGCGCGTCCAGCTGTTGATTGCTTAGCTTTGCCTGGGCCAGCGCCAGCGTCGCGGCATCGACCTTATTCTGGAACGGCGTTGGGTCCAGCTCATACAGCAGGTCGCCCTTTTTCACCGTGCTGTTGTTGTGCACGTACACCTGCGAGACGTAGCCGGAAACGCGGGACGAAATCGGCGTCACCACGCGCATTACCGTAGAATCCGGCGTGAGCGGGATCCAGATATCAGCAACGATAAAATAGGCAAACATCAGCAGGAAAGAGGCAATACTCACCCTTACCCAGCGGGCAAACTTCTGTTCTGGCGTCATCATGGTGTTATTCGGTTTTATTATTTTCTTCGCGGATATTCCGCAGATTGCAGGCTATTTGATTCAGGGTCTCGCTAAACTTGGCCATGTCGGCGGCAGCGATGCCGGTGGACACACGGGTCTGGAAGACTTCAATCACCTGGTTTAGCGTCTGGAGCACCGCCCGACCTTCGTCGGTCAGCGTCAGCAGGCGAATTCGTTTGTCGTACGGCGATACCGTGCGCAGCAGATAACCCTGCTGTTCAAGCAGGGTGAGCGTACGCATGAGCGGCGGCAGTTCGATACCCTGCATTTCCGCCAGCTCGCTGACCGAGACGTTATCACCCAGCTGATGCAGCTGCATCAGCACCGTCCAGCTGGACTGGGTCAAGCCGGTTTCGGTAATCGCATGATCGATGATAGAACGCCATTGGCGCACAATCATGGCCATCCGCATCCCCATCGGGCGACGGGCAAACAGTTCATCTTCAGTCATGGCAATCTCCGATCGTGTCGTACGATTACGATAATACTTACCATGATAACTATCAAGGAACAGAATGGCTAAATAGCATGGATTGTAAAATGGCCCTACTGACCGGCGATGTATTCGACGTCCATCGTTTCGCAGTCAACAAAGCCAATACGCGCGAGCCTGGCCGATGGCCCTTTCGCCACGAACGGCACGCGATACTCGTCTTCTTCAATCGAGACTTCGCCGAAGGTGAGTTCTGGCGTCAGGGTGCCCAGCGTGCGCTTTTCACGGTACCAGTGGGGGAAGCGGCCGCGTAGATAATCGTCTTTGACGCGCAGCAGCGCTTTACGGGAAAAATCAATACGGCATACAGAGGTGGTGTCAGGATACATCTCATGAACAACAAATATGGTGGTGATGCCCGCAGTCAGCAGGCTACAAAATAGTGCGGTCACTAATAATGTCTTTCTCATGCTGAAGGTAGGTATGTTGAGTGAAGTAATTATGGCATCTGAGATTATTCTAAAAACAAATAAAAACATGTAAAGCAATGCATTGGTATTGTTTCGTAAATATCGAACAAATGACTCAATAAAAAGGATTAAACCTCCTCCATTACGAGTATTTTACTGTTAATGCATGGTGTTTATTTTGTTATACAACAACAAAGTAACGACTTAGTTGCTGCTACGGAGCAGTATTTTAGATCTAATAAACAGTGCTACACCATTCGCTATTCCCGCATGACAAACTCAGATTATTTTGAATGTTAGTGGTAATGTATATAAAGGATATAATTAAGCATCGCCCTCATAATGAAATATCAACACGGTTACGTAACGTTATTATTTTCTGGGAAAAATTGACGCATGACTTCGCAAAAAATTCACCGTACTTATCGAGTCAGGGGTAGACAACCAAGCCGGGTTGATGGCACGATGTCCGGATGAACACAAACGTGACCGTTATCCGCTCAAACCGTTGGTGGCTGCCTTCATAACAGGCGGCACGGGTTACGTTATCTTTTTCAAAGCCGCCGAAAGGCGGCTTTGTTGTTTCTCAGTCTCGTCTTTCGGCTTTATGTCTTACAAAGGAGCGACTGATGAACAACACACACACCATTCTTACCGGCGACCGTCCTACCGGACAGCTACATCTTGGACACTATGCCGGTTCGCTGCGCCAACGCGTTCAGCTTCAGCATGAACACCAACAGTTTATCCTGATTGCCGACCTGCAGGGGCTGACCGACAACGGCAGCAATCCGCAAAAAATCAGCCACAATATACTGGAAGTGATGGCCGACTATCTCGCCGTCGGCATCGACCCGCAGCTTACCACCATTTGCCTGCAATCCGCCCTGCCCGCGCTGGCGGAGCTGACCGCGCTGTACATGAACATCGTCACCGTCGCCCGCGTGGAGCGTAACCCGACGGTTAAGAATGAGATTGCGCAGAAAGGTTTCTCGCGCGCGCTACCTGTGGGCTTTATGGTTTACCCCATCAGCCAGGCTGCCGACATCACCGCATTTGGCGCCGATCGTGTACCCGTTGGCGACGATCAGCTACCGATGATCGAACAAACCAACGAGATCGTGCACAAGATGAATAGCCTGACGACCGAACCGGTGCTACGCCACTGCAAAGCGCTGCTCAGCGACGTCAGCCGCCTGCCGGGAATTGACGGCGGCGCGAAAATGTCGAAATCGCTCGGTAATACGCTGACGCTGTCAGCCAGCGAGGCGGAGATCCACCAGGCGGTCAGCGCCATGTTTACTGACCCCAACCATCTGCGCGTGGCCGACCCGGGAAAAATTGAGGGTAACGTCGTCTTTACCTACCTTGATGCCTTCCATCCCGATAAAAGCCTGATCGCAGAGATGAAGGCGCACTACCAGCGCGGCGGATTGGGCGACAGGCAGTGTAAAAATGAGCTGGAAGCCTGCTTACAGGAGCTGCTGGCTCCCATTCGCGAACGTCGCGCCACCGTCATTCAGGATAAGGCGATGCTTCTGGATCTCCTACGCCAGGGCAGTGAGCGGGCGCATGAAGTGACACAGCAAACGCTGCACGCGGTGAAGCGCGGGCTGGGGCTCCCCATTCTGTTCTGAGCGCCATAAGGGCATCAGGCTGTGTGGATGCCCTTCGCCTGTTTTGATTAATCGTGTTACACAATCAGCAAGTCCCTGTTAATGGTATGGACATAATCAATGCCGATGTTAGTATGACATTGACAGTAGCTATATTTATGCGTGTTTCATTTACGGCCAGGATTGCTGATGATGACCACATGAGTAGCACACTTCACAGCATCCTTTCCCCTCCTCAGTACGAAACGCGCGCCACTCAGTAACAGGGAACAGAGCGGGTAGCGTATGGACAAATTCAAGCGGCATTGGGCCTGGTATCTCGTCGGTTTCGCGGTGGCGATTGCCGCCGTGGCATGGTGGATGCTGCGTCCACCGGGGCTACCAGAGGGTTTCGCCAGCAGCAACGGCAGAATTGAAGCCACCGAAGTGGATATCGCCAGCAAAACCGCCGGACGTATCGAGGCGATTCTGGTCAAAGAGGGGCAGTTTGTCCGCCAGGGCGAGATACTGGCGAAGATGGATACCCGCGTCCTGAACGAACAGCGGCTGGAAGCCGCCGCGCAGATTAAAGAGGCGCAGAGCGCCATCGCCGCAGCAAAAGCCTTGCTCGACCAGCGACAAAGCGAAATGCGCGCCAGCGAAGCGGTGGTGAAACAACGTCAGGCCGAGCTGGACTCGACGTCAAAACGCCACGTCCGCTCCAGTACGCTATCGCAGCGCGGCGCGGTATCCGCTCAGCAACTTGATGATGACCGCGCCGCCGCCGAAAGCGGTCGGGCCGCGCTCGAATCTGCCCGTGCCCAGGTTTCTGCCGCTAAAGCGGCCATTGAGGCGGCACGTACCAGCATTATCCAGGCGCAAACCCGCGTCGAAGCCGCTCAGGCCACCGAGCGACGTATCATGGCCGACATTGACGACAGCACGCTGAAAGCGCCGCGCGACGGACGCATTCAGTACCGCGTCGCCGAGCCGGGCGAAGTGCTGGCCGCCGGTGGCCGGGTGTTGAATATGGTCGACCTGGCCGACGTCTACATGACCTTCTTCCTGCCGACCGAGCAGGCTGGCCTGCTGGCGCTGGGCAGCGAGGTGCGTCTGATCCTCGACGCCGCACCGGATCTGGTGATCCCCGCCCATATCAGCTTTGTCGCCAGCGTCGCCCAGTTCACGCCGAAAACCGTAGAAACCCGCGATGAGCGGCTTAAATTGATGTTCCGCGTTAAGGCGCGCATTCCGCCCGAGCTGCTGGCAGAACACCTGGAATATGTGAAAACCGGTCTGCCGGGCATGGCCTACGTCCGACTGGATAACCAGCAGCAATGGCCTGCCATGCTGATGGTGAGGCTGCCGCAATGAAACGGGACGCACATCCCCCTGTCGCTCGGCTTGAGCACGTCGGACAGCGTTTCGGCACGACCGTGGCGCTCAACGACATTACGCTGACCATTCCGTCTCGCTGCATGGTGGGGCTGATTGGCCCGGACGGCGTGGGCAAATCCAGCCTGCTGTCGTTGATTGCCGGCGCGCGAGTGATTGAACAGGGTAATGTGATGGTGCTCGGCGGCGATATGCGCGACGCCCGACATCGTCGCGATGTCTGCCCGAAGATCGCCTGGATGCCGCAGGGATTGGGTAAAAACCTCTATCACACGCTGTCGGTCTACGAAAACGTCGACTTCTTCGCCCGTCTGTTCGGTCACGATAAACGTGAGCGCGAAGCGCGTATTGATGAGCTGCTGCACAGCACCGGGCTGGCGCCGTTCCGCGATCGTCCGGCGGGGAAACTCTCCGGCGGCATGAAGCAGAAGCTCGGCCTGTGCTGCGCGCTGATCCACGATCCTCAGCTATTGATCCTCGATGAACCCACTACCGGCGTCGACCCGCTCTCCCGCGCGCAATTCTGGACGCTTATCGACAGTATCCGCGAGCGCCAGCCTGACATGAGCGTGCTGGTCGCGACCGCCTATATGGAAGAAGCCGAGCGCTTCGACTGGCTGGTCGCGATGAACGACGGGGAAGTGCTGGCCACCGGCAGCGCGGAAGAGCTGCGTACACAAACCGCCAACCCGACGCTGGAACAGGCGTTTATCGCGCTGCTGCCGGAAGCGCAGCGCAATGCGCACCAGCAGGTGATCATCCCCCCGCGCGACGCGAGCGAAGAAGAGATTGCCATTGAGGCCCGTGGCCTGACCATGCGCTTCGGCGATTTTGTCGCAGTTGACCACGTTAACTTCCGCATTGCCCGCGACGAGATTTTTGGCTTTCTGGGGTCTAACGGCTGCGGTAAATCCACCACCATGAAGATGCTGACCGGGCTGCTGCCCGCCAGCGAGGGCGAAGCCTGGCTGTTCGGCCAACCGGTGGATCCGAAAGATATCGCCACCCGTCGCCGAGTGGGCTATATGTCGCAGGCATTTTCGCTCTATAGCGAGCTGAGCGTATGTCAGAACCTGGAGCTGCACGCAAAGCTGTTCCATATACCGGATGAGGAGATCCCTGGCCGTGTGGCGGAAATGAGCCAGCGCTTTATGCTCACCGAGGTCGAGGATGCCCTGCCCGCAGCGCTGCCGCTGGGGATCCGTCAGCGCCTTTCGCTGGCGGTGGCGGTGATTCATCGTCCGGAGATGCTGATCCTCGATGAACCGACTTCCGGCGTCGATCCGGTCGCGCGCGATATGTTCTGGCAGCTGATGGTAGACCTGGCGCGACGGGATAAAGTCACCATTTTTATTTCCACCCACTTTATGAACGAAGCCGAACGCTGCGACCGTATTTCACTGATGCATGCCGGCAAGGTGCTGGCCAGCGATACGCCGCAGGCGCTTGTGGAACAGCGCGGCGCGGCCACGCTGGAAGCGGCTTTTATCGCTTATCTGCAGGAGGCTTCTGATCCGGTTCCCGTCGCGGAAATGGTGGATACGCCGCGTAAGAGTGAGAACGAGCCGCCGCGTCAGGCCTTTAGTTTGCGGCGCCTGTTCAGCTACAGCCGCCGCGAGGCGCTGGAGTTGCGGCGGGATCCGGTGCGCTCAACGCTGGCGCTGCTCGGTACGGTGATCCTGATGTTTATCATGGGCTACGGGATCAGCATGGACGTGGAGGATCTGCGTTTTGCGGTGCTCGATCGCGATCAAACGGTCAGCAGCCAGGGTTGGACGCAGAACATTGCCGGATCGCGCTATTTTATCGAGCAGCCGCCGCTGTATAGCTACGACGATCTCGATCGCCGTATGCGCAACGGCGAGCTGGCGGTGGCGATAGAGATCCCACCTCACTTTGGCCGCGATATTGCCCGCGGCACGCCGGTGCAGATTGGCGTGTGGGTGGACGGCGCGATGCCAAACCGTGCGGAAACGGTGCGCGGCTACGTGCAGGCGATGCACCTTGCGTGGCTACAGGAGATGGCTGGGCGTCAGCCTTCTGCCAGCCGGGATACATCGTTGATTTCTATCGAGACGCGCTATCGCTATAACCCAGATGTGAAGAGCCTGCCGGCGATCGTTCCGGCGGTGATCCCGCTGCTGCTGATGATGATCCCGGCGATGCTCAGCGCACTGAGCGTAGTGCGGGAAAAAGAACTGGGGTCGATCATCAACCTGTACGTCACGCCGACCACCCGCAGCGAGTTTTTGCTCGGCAAGCAGGTGCCGTACATCGTGCTGGGGATGTTCAACTTTCTGCTGCTGTGCGCGCTGTCGGTGTTTGTCTTCGGCGTACCGCATAAGGGCAGCTTCCTGACGCTAACGCTGGCGGCGCTGCTGTACGTGACGATCGCCACCGGGCTGGGGCTCCTGATCTCCACCTTCATGAAGAGCCAGATTGCGGCGATCTTTGGTACGGCGATCATTACGCTGATCCCCGCTACGCAGTTTTCCGGCATGATCGATCCGGTGGCCTCGCTTGAAGGACCTGGTCGCTGGATTGGCCAAATTTACCCGACCAGCCACTTCCTGACTATTGCCCGCGGCACCTTCTCGAAGGCGTTGGGGTTGGGTGACCTGTGGGGATCGTTTATTCCCTTACTGATTGCCGTACCGCTGGTACTGGGGCTTTCCGTATGGCTGCTGAAAAAACAGGAGGGATAATGCGCGGATTACGCAATATTTATAACCTCGGCGTGAAGGAGCTGCGCAGCCTGCTCGGCGATAAAGCAATGCTGGCGCTGATCGTTTTTGCCTTTACCGTCTCGGTTTACTCCTCCGCGACGGTGATGCCGGGCTCATTGCACCTGGCGCCGATCGCCATTGCCGACATGGACAAATCGCAGCTTTCCTCACGGATTATCAATAGTTTCTATCGTCCGTGGTTTCTGGAGCCGGAGCTTATCACCGCCGATGAGATGGACGCCGGACTGGATGCCGGGCGCTATACCTTCGCTATTAACATTCCGCCTAATTTTCAACGAGATGTGCTGGCAGGAAGGCAGCCTGATTTGCAGGTAAACGTGGATGCCACACGCATGAGTCAGGCCTTTACCGGCAATGGCTATATCCAGAATATCGTTACCGCCGAGGTGAACAGCTTTGTGTCCCGCTACCGCGAAAATAGCGTGCTGCCGGTAGAATTGGCGGTGAGGATGCGCTTTAACCCAAACCTTGAGCAGGAACGATTTGGCGCGGTGATGGCGATTATCAACAATATCACCATGCTGGCGATTGTCCTGACCGGCTCGGCGCTGATTCGCGAGCGCGAACATGGAACGGTGGAGCACCTGCTGGTGATGCCGGTGACGCCGTTTGAGATAATGCTCGCCAAAATCTGGTCGATGGGGCTGGTTGTTCTGGTGGTGTCGGGGCTGTCGCTGATATTGATGGTGCAGGGCGTGCTGCAGATGCCGATTGAAGGGTCGATCCCGCTGTTTATGCTGGGGGTGGCGTTGAGCCTGTTTGCCACGACGTCGATCGGTATTTTTATGGGGACCATTGCCCGCTCCATGCCGCAGTTGGGGTTATTGATGATCCTGGTGCTGCTGCCGCTACAGATGCTTTCCGGCGGTTCCACGCCGCGTGAGAGCATGCCGCAGCTGGTGCAGGATATTATGCAAACCATGCCGACGACGCATTTCGTCAGCCTGGCACAGGCCATTCTCTATCGCGGGGCAGATTTTGCCATCGTCTGGCCGCAGTTCTTAACGTTGCTGGCGATTGGCGGCGTCTTTTTTACTATCGCGCTGGTTCGTTTTCGTAAGACGATTGGAGAGATGGCCTGATATCGCGCTGCCCGTCCCCCCGGCGGGCAGCGGCCAAATTCGCGATCCACTTCAAAAAACGCAGTTAATCCCTTCCGCTTCCGAGGATGTGTCAACCGTTTGACAGCCTTGCCGGAGGGCCGTTGTTACATTGCGGCCATCCGTCAGGACATACAGACACAGGAAGCAGCAATGAAAATCACCAAACTCACCACGTTTATTATGCACGTGCCGGTCACGAAAAATATTATCGGCGACTCAACCCATAGCATTACCCATTGGGGAATGCCGGGGGTGATGATCGAAACGGATACCGGTCTTGTTGGCTATGGCTATACCGGCACCCATGCCGATATCACCACCGACCGCCTTATCACCACGATCATTCAGGACGTTTTCGGCCCTATGCTGATCGGCGAAGATGCCAGCGAAGTCCGCTATCTGCACCGTAAGATGTCGCGCAGTTCGACCAATATCTGGGTTGGTCGCGGCGGTTTGATGCAAATGGCGCTCTCTGCCATTGATATCGCGCTGTGGGATCTTAAAGCCAAAATGGTCGAGCAGCCGCTATGGAAAGTCTTTGGCGGCTCGAAAAACACCCGCGTTCTCGCCTATAACACCGACTGCGGCTGGCTGGTCCGTGATACGGCGGAGCTGGTTGATGACTGCAAGAAAATGATTTTTGAAGAAGGGTTTAATGCCATCAAAATGAAAATCGGCAAGCCGGACCCGCGTGAGGATCTCAAACGTATTGAGGCCGTCAGAAAGGCGATCGGCGATGACGTGAATCTGATGGTCGACGCGAACGCCAAATGGGACATCAGTACCGCCAAACAATACGGCTCACGGCTGGCGGATTTCGATATCACCTGGTTTGAAGAGCCGATGTGGCACGATGACGTCGCAAGCCACCGTACGCTGGCTGAACATATCCACACGCCGATTGCGCTGGGCGAGCTTCTCTATCAATTTGATTCATTTAAAGAATTTGTGCTGGCGGGTGCCGTGGATTACCTGCAGCCCGATGCAACGCGTTGTGGGGGGCTGACGGCGGTTTGGGAAATTGCCGATCTGGGTCAGGCTTTCAATCTGCCGGTCACGCCACATCACGGTGACATGATGCAGGCGCAGCTGCACCTGGTCATGGCGCATCCTTCCTGCTCATTGCTGGAATTTATCCCCTGGACGCTGGACTGCTTCGTCGATCCGGTGGAAGTCAACGAGGGCTACTATTCTCTGCCCACCGCGCCTGGCGCCGGCACTACCCTTCGCCAGGAGGCGATTGAGCGCTTTAGCGTAAGATAAACCAACCTGTATCGCCCGGGCACCGCTCGGGCCACAACAATAATGACAAATACAAAGAGGTGATTTATGCCCGCCCCTACCGATCAGGATTTATCACTGGCAATCCGTAAATCCATTCGTCGGATCATCCCGATGGTGACGTTGATGTTTATTCTGGCCTATCTGGATCGTTCCAACATTGGCTTTGCCAAACAAGAGTTTCAGCTGGATACCGGCCTCAGTGATGCGGCTTACGCTTTCGGCGCCGGGATCTTCTTTATCGGCTATGCGCTGTTTGAAGTCCCCAGCAATATACTGCTTTATCGTATCGGCGCTCGCGTCTGGCTTGCGCGTATTATGGTGACCTGGGGCCTCGTGTCCGCGTCGATGATGTTTGCCCACACGGAGTCGGTTTTTATCTTCTTACGTTTCCTGCTTGGCGTCAGCGAAGCAGGTTTCTTCCCCGGGGTTATTCTTTATCTGACCTTCTGGTTCCCGCAGCATATTCGCGCGCGCGTCACCGGCTACTTTCTGTTTGGCGCACCGCTGGCCTTCATCATCGGCGGGCCGCTTTCCGGTTCACTGCTGTCGCTTGAGGGCACGGTACTGGCATTTGGTTTGCACGGTTGGCAGTTGATGTTCCTCGTGGAAGGTCTGCTCGCCTCCGCCGTTGGCATCTGGGTCTTCTTCTATCTTGATGACCGCCCTGATAACGCTAGCTGGCTGACAAAACAGGAAAAAGCGGCGCTAAATAAAACGCTGGATCAGGAGGAACAGGTCAAACTCGCCCACGGGCCGAAAGGGGTGTGGCAAGCGCTGCTGGACATCCGTGTGCTTTATTTATGCCTGATCTGGTTTACGGTGCAGGTATGCGGTTATGGGATCTACTTCTTCCTGCCGACGCAAATCGCTACGCTGATGGGCACCAAAGTGGGCTTACTGGTCGGTTTCATTACCGCTATTCCGCCGCTGTGCGCGGCTATCGCGGTGTACTACGTGCCGCGTATTTCGGAAAGATTGCAGGAGCGTCGTTATGTTGCCTCTATCACCTTTATGTCCGGCGCCGTCGGGATTGCCATCTCCGGACTCGCAGACAGTATCCCGTTGATTGCCATTGTCGCTCTGTGCGTCGCTGCTGCCGGGCACCTGGCAATGCAGCCGTTATACTGGACCTTCCCCTCTTCTTATCTTGGCGGTGCGGCAGCCGCTTCGGGCATCGCGTTGATTAACTCGATGGGGAATCTGGGAGGATTTGTGGCGCCAAACCTGCGCGTGTGGGCGGAACAAACCTTTCACTCTGCGCAGGCGGGGCTCTATTTCCTGGCCATGGTGACGGCAGCGGGCAGCCTGATGATTCTGGCGCTCCGTCGATTCGGCATTGAAAAGCCAATGAACACGCCGCCCGCAAACCGCAACGTATCGGCCAGCGAGGCAAAATATCTGCGCCACTCTGATTAACAGGAAATGATACAGTGCTACGACAACAATCAACCTCAGGCAGTCACAACGATGGTTAAGATATTGACCGTAGCACCGTCACATGATCCCGTCATTTCGCCGGAGGAGATCAACACTATTCTGCTTGGCAGCAGTTGGTTTCGCGCACTACCGGATTATTTCATTGAACAGATGGTGTCCCGCGCCACTCTGTATCAATACGAGAATGGTGAAATCATTCACTACCGCGGTGATGAATCGCTGGGTTTGTATGCGGTCATCACCGGTTCCGTGAAGGTGAGTTCCGTCTCTGCCGATGGCAGAGAGTGTATTTTCCGCTATCTTTCGCCGGGCAACTGGTTCGGCGAAATTGGCATGATCGATAAGTCTACCCGCACCCACGATGCGAGGGCGATCGGTAAGACGACACTCCTGACGCTAAAGCCCCGCGACGTTGAATTCCTTCTGCAAAACTACCCGATTCTTCATCGTTTTCTGGCGTTACTGTTGTGTAAAGTGGTACGCAATGCCTTCACCATGCTGCATGACAGCACGTTGTTATCGGTGTCTGCGCGCCTCGCAAAGCGTTTAGTCAGCCTATCAGAGGGATACGGCGAGCCGCATGAACGGGGAGTGTTGATCAATCTCTATCTGACGCAGGACGATCTGGCGACAATCATTAATACAACTCGCCAAACCATCAATAAACGGTTGGTTGCGTGGGAGAAATTAGGATGGATAGACGCGAAGTACGGCAAAATTTTAATCGTCAATATCAATGCACTCAGGCAGTTATATGCTGATGAAGACGAATAGCGCGATCTGATCGCTTTTTCTATTTCGCACAGACGCAAAAAAGCCCATCCGTCAGGATGGGCTTCTTCACTTATTTGATGCCTGGCAGTTCCCTACTCTCGCATGGGGAGACCCCACACTACCATCGGCGCTACGGCGTTTCACTTCTGAGTTCGGCATGGGGTCAGGTGGGACCACCGCGCTACAGCCGCCAGGCAAATTCTGTTATCAACACGCATTAGCCTGTCGATATAATCTGTAATCAAGCTGAAACTGATGTCTGTCTTTCGCCAAAACATCTTCGGCGTTGTAAGGTTAAGCCTCACGGTTCATTAGTATC